>DAOMFR010000024.1:0-30431 GCA_035429885.1 Blastocatellia bacterium | reverse complement strand
GACCTTTGGGCGTTCAACGAAGAGCAGGTTGCGCGAGCGATTTTTGATTCCGAAATTCCCGTGGTGTCTGCGGTTGGCCACGAAACCGATTTCACGATTGCTGATTTTGTCGCTGATCTTAGGGCGCCCACGCCTTCAGCAGCAGCCGAATTGGTCACGCGTGAAGCCAGTGAGCTTGCTGCCCGTGTGGAAAGTTTGCAGGCAGGGTTGAATCGAGCGATGAATTATTATTTGCTGCGTCGCCGTTCAGAGTTACGGGATTTGGCTGAAAGCCGTGGCTTTGCTGAAACAGCCAGCTTGGTTGTTTCGGCCACCGCAAAGTGTCGGGAATTTGAATCCCGTGCGGCTGATGCGCTCAGAGTTGGATTGAACAAAACGCGTTTACGATTGCACGAAGCGCAGCAACGATTGGCGGCAACTGACCTTCGCGCTCCTTTGGCAATCAAAGCCGCGCGGGCTGAACGCCTTGAACAGCGCCTGAACAACCTAATGCAACGATTGATGGAAAGCCGTTGGCATCAGTTGAGGCTGACCGCGAGCAAGCTTGATGTGTTGTCTCCGTTGTCGGTGCTTGGGCGAGGTTATGTGCTGGTGAAAAATGATGCCGGGTCGCTGGTTTCTCGTGCCGCTGGACTGAGCGAAGGGCAAAACCTGAAATTACGTTTTGAAGACGGTGAAATTGGCTGTCGTGTGGTAGAAGCCAAACCGAGCAATTGAAAATCTATGGCGAAATCAAAAGATCGAGAGCAAAACTTTGAGAACTCACTTGTGATGCTGGAACAAATTGTCGGGCAATTGGAATCTGGCGAATTGTCGCTAGAACGTTCGCTGGAACTTTTTGAAGAAGGCGTCGCTTTGGCTCGGCGTTGTCAGTCTCAATTGCAAGATGCTGAACGAAAGGTTGAACTGCTATTACGCGAGCGAGGTGAAATCAAAGTCGTTCCTTTTGAGGGAGCTGTTGATGTTCAGCCAACTGTGAATTCGAATCTGGAACAAGAAGGCAAAAAAACAGACAAGATTGATGATTCAATCCCCTTCTAAATCAAAACTGCCTGTGGATATCAAAACTTATTTTAAACAGAAAGCCGTCAGCGTAGATGTTTGGCTTGACCGATTGCTCCCGGCGGAATCGGACAATCCCTCAATCATTCATCAGGCGATGCGATACAGCACTTTCGCCGGAGGTAAGCGGCTTCGGCCAATACTGATGATTGCTGTGGGGGAAGTTTTTGGGGCAACCGAACAAGAATTGATGCCTGCCGCCTGCGCGTTGGAAATGATTCATACCTATTCGCTGATTCACGATGATCTTCCAGCGATGGACAATGATGATTTGCGCCGCGGAATGCCAACTTGCCACGTCAAATTTGGCGAGGCAATGGCTATTCTAGCCGGAGATGCGCTGCTGACTCAGGCCTTTGTAGCGTTGGCGGATTATGAAACGTCACATCACGAACGAAAAGCGCGTGTTGTTAAAGAAGTGGCTCATGCTGCGGCGACGAGCAATGCTTTGATTGGTGGCCAGGTTTTGGACATGCAGTTTGAAGGCAAATCGGTCACAGGGCCTCAACTTGAAGAAATACATCGAGGCAAAACAGGTGCGCTGATTCGCTGCGCGGTTCGCATCGGAGCAATTCTTGGCGGAGCGACGGATACTGAATTGAGCGCCCTGACTGTTTACGGTGAAAGAGCCGGTTTGGCGTTTCAGGTTGCGGATGATTTGTTGGACGAAACCGCTACAAGTGAAGAGTTGGGGAAAACTGCAGGTAAAGATGCCGCCAGTCATAAAGCAACATATACGGCTTTGTATGGAATTGAAGGTGCGCGTCAAATGGCTGACCGGCTGTGTTTGGAAGCTGTAACCGCAATTCGCTCATTGGACCGCAAGACGGAAACCTTGGAAGCAATCGCACACTTCATTGTTGAACGGAAATCCTGAAGCTCCCACACTTCGCTGCAACAACAGGCATTCCTTGACACTCCAAGCACCGATTGTTAGTCTCTGCGTTTTCAAAATCAACACTTTACGCAAGCTGATATAAGGAGATAGATCATGAAGCGAACATTTCAACCGAATAACCGTCGTCGTGCGAAAACGCATGGCTTCCGTGTTCGCATGAGCACCAAAGCAGGTCGATTGGTGATCAAGCGCCGTCGGAGCAAAGGGCGCAAGCGTTTGACTCCGCATCATTATTAAGAACTAGCCCTGAGCTGGCTGATGCCTTTGCCTGAGAATGCTGTGAAGAAACTTCAAACGCTGCAAAACAGTCAGCAATTTCGTAAGGTTTACGAACAAGGGCAAAACATTCACACATCGCTGTTTTCGGTATTTTTCTTGAAAGCGGAAGCTAATGAGCAGCGCGTTGGGATTACTGTCACGCGCAAAATTGGTAACGCAGTGGTTCGTAACCGCTGTAAGCGCAGATTGAGAGAGGCTCTTAGAAAACGGTTCGATATGAGTGACCCCGCGGTTGGATTTGATCTGGTGATCAATGCCAAATCCGCTTTGGTGAAGGCGGAGTTTTCTAGTATCGAAGAAGCGTTAGCAAAGGTTCTAAACCGCTTCGCTGACTCGGCGTCGAAATCGTAAGGCTATAATGAAGCAGATCGCAATCTTAATCTTGCGTTTTTACAAGTATGCGATTTCGCCTTTGTTGCCTCCTAGTTGCCGATTCAGCCCGACTTGTTCTGAATATGCGATTGAAGCCATTGCCAAATATGGTTTCTGGAAAGGCATGGTACTCGGTGTAAGGCGCTTGTCGCGGTGCCACCCTTTTAGTGAAGGCGGATATGATCCGGTGCGCTGATTTCGGTCGGCGCATTGGTTTTTTTATAAAGCTGGAATTCCCTAGGTTCTCGTTGCTTTTGAGTTTATAGATGGAAAAACGACTCGTTTTATTTCTGGCTCTATCAGCCGCCATATTTTTCGGCTGGTCTTATATTTTCACAAAATTTTACCCGCAGACTCCTCCAGTTTCTCAAGAGCATCCGACTTCGACCACAGATACTTCTGCTTCCCCAGTTCCTACTTCAACAATTGCTTCTCAATCTAATCAAGTTTCATCTCCAGCACCTGCTCAGAATGCCACTGCGACTCAAGCAGAGTTGAGACAAATCAAGATTCAAACTGATTTCTGGTCTGCGAATCTGTCGAATCAAGGTGGAGTGGTGACCGAATGGACGATGACTCACTTGCCTGATGGCAAAGCCATTGATGCTCCGACGGGAGTTAATCTGATTTCGTCTCAGCTGAGCCAGCAGCTTGGCGGGACGTTTCGATTCCATATCCCAGCAGACACTTCTTTGGAGCATACGCTGAACTCCAGTACTTTTGAGATCAAAAGCGGAACCGAATCGGAAATATTTGTTCCACGCAATGAGAAGCGTGAAGTTACATTCTTCTATTCTGGAAACGGAGTTGAAGCCAGTAAAACCTTGATTTTCAAAGGCGCTGGTTTTGAAGGCTCCTCCGGGTTTAATTTTGATTTTCAAGCAAGCATCACTCGCAATGGCCAGCCCGTTCAAGCATTTGTTGTGGTTGGCCCCAATTTTGGGGATCAATCTGTTAAGGTCACCAGCGTTTACAAACATGCTCCGCAATTGACTTATGCTGAAAACGGCAGCGTGGAGAGAAAAACAGCGGATAGCTTGAAGCAATCTGCGACTCCAGCCGCTGCTCCTGTGACTTGGGCTGCTGTTGACGACAATTATTTTGCGATGGCAATTGTGCCGTCAAAACCAGTTCCCGCCGTATTACTGCTCGACGACAAGAAAGTTTCAGTTGCAGTTCAGGTCAATCAAGGCGAAAACAACCAGGTTTACGCTGGGCCGAAAGACTTGAAAGTGCTGAAAGATGTCAGCACAAAGTTTGGCTTGGCCAATAGCGGCAGCCCGTTGGAAGATATTGTTAGTTATGGGTGGTTGAATTGGATGCGCGGTTTGCTGAAGCCAATCGCGCAATTTATGCTGATGGCGTTGCGAGCAATCAATACTGTTACGCACAACTTTGGATGGTCAATTGTTGTGCTTACAGTACTGTTGAATATGCTCTTTTTCCCTTTGCGCTGGAAGAGTTCGCAGTCCATGAAACGCGCAGCAGTGATGCAACCGAAGATGAAAGAGCTTCAAGAAAAAATGAAGAAGCTCGACAAGAATGACCCGCGCATGCTTGACCTTCAAAAAGAGCAGATTTCTTTGATGAAGGAAGGCAACCCGTTGATGGGCTGTTTGCCACTGTTGCTGCAAATGCCTTTCTTTATGGCTGTATATGCGGTTTTGACTGTTTCCATCGAAGTTCGCAATGCACCGTTTGTCGGTTGGTTGACAGATTTGTCTTCTGGTGACCCTACTCACCTTTTACCGATCATTATGTGTGTAACGATGATTGCGCAATCTGTGCTGACTCCGTCGCCGGCCGGGGCAGATCCGATGCAGAAACGGATTCAATATTTTATGCCGCCAGTCATCACCTATTTTGTTTTTTGGTCGGCACCGGCCGGCTTGGTTCTATATTGGATGGTCGGAACTTTGGTTGGCGTGGTTCAACAATTTATCATTAACAAATTGAATCCGCCGCCGCCACCTGAAGACGCAACAAAAAATGGCAAATCGTCGCAGCCGCCGTCTGGTGGAAAAAAGGCTCGACAAGCGCTGGCAAATTCTTAACTTGAAGTAGAACATTCGGAGCTAGTTATGACACAGGAAAATTTTGAAGGTCTTCGCGATCAAGTCGAAGAGTTCGTTAAAGAGATGGTGGATCGGTCTTCGCTCGATCTTCGCGTGGAAGTGAGCGAACCTGAGCCAGACGCGATTGAGGTTTCATTTCAAGGGTTTGACCTGCCTTTATTGCTGGGGCATCACGCTGAATTACTGGATGCGATGCAGTACTTGGCTCGTCGTGCTTTTGCACGGTCGGTTGCGGAAGGCGTGCAAATTGATTTTGATGCCAATGGATATCGTGATGCTCGCAGAGATGAGCTGACCCTGATGGCACAGAAAGCCGCCGAGCGAGTGAAGACTAGCAAAGTTCCATTTGTTTTTGATCCAATGAGCGCACAAGATCGTAGGGCGATCCACACTGCGCTTGTCGATATTGAAGGCATCAAAACGGAGAGCGAAGGTGACGGGCAGATGCGCCGGGTAAAAGTCTTGCCTGCGTAAGTGGGCTTGTCCTCCCGAAAAATTTCCCGCCTTTACGCTTCCCTCCGGCCAGCCGTTTTCTGCAATGACAACTTACGATTTCAAAACCATTGCGGCTGTTGCCACACCTCCCGGCTACGGAGGGATTGGTGTCATTCGATTGAGTGGGAGTGAATCTCTGTCTTTGGCCGCCAGGCTTTTGCATGAAGGACAAAAGGTCACTTTCACCCCTCAGCATGCTTCGTTGCAACAGTTAATCAATCCGGAAACTGACAACGTCATTGACGAAGCAGTTATCACCTACTTCAAAGCTCCACATTCGTTCACCGGCGAAGACATCGTCGAACTCTCCTGCCACGGAAGTCCGGTTGTTTTATCAGAAGTTTTGCGTCTGTTGACGCATTTCGGTGCTGAACTCGCCCAGCCAGGAGAATTCAGTCTGCGTGCTTTTTTGAATCAGCGACTTGATCTTACTCAAGCAGAAGCTATCAAGGATTTGATTCACTCCCAAACAACTTACCAAGCAAGGGTGGCTGCCCGGCAACTTCGCGGTGAATTGTCCAGTCAGCTTAAGCCAATCAAAGAAGGATTGGTTGAACTGATCGTTCACTTTGAATCTGCTGTGGAGTTTGTCGAAGATGATCTTGATTCGCTTGATTTGGTAAAGTTCTTGGCAAGAATAGACAGTAATGTACAGCAACTGTCTAAACTGGCGAGCAGTTACCGTGTTGGGAAATTGATTCGCTCAGGAATTAAGCTGGCGTTGATTGGACGTCCTAATGTGGGCAAGTCTTCCCTGTTTAATTCCTTGCTTGGTCGCAATCGAGCAATTGTCACTCACCATCCCGGCACTACCCGCGACACTTTGAACGAGTCGTTTTCTATCAACGGAATCCCCATTGAGCTGATTGATACCGCAGGCATACGTGAGGCTGAAGACTTGGTGGAACAACTCGGCGTCGAGCGAACAAAATCTGCCATCAGTGAAGCCGACTTTGTCATTGCGGTTGTTGAAGCAAACACGCATTTACCATCTGAAGAAAAAGAGCTAATCACTCAATTTCCGGTCAATCTTTTTGTCGCCAACAAAAGTGATTTGGGTGTGGAGATGTCCGAAGAGTGCATTCATTTTTTGACTGAACGTGCCGAAGTTTTGCCAGTATCCGCGTTGACAGGTGAAGGTATTGAAGAGTTGAAGCAATTCGTTTACAGCCAGCTTGTCTCGGAATCTGAGGTCGCAAACGAAAGTGCTATAATTACAAATGAGCGACATTACCAGGCTTTAGAGCAAGCAATCGACGCACTGCAACAGGCTAAGCATGATTTGAGTTCAGGCTTCACCGAAGAAATTGCGTTGGCAAATTTGCATGGAGCTTTGAAGTCTCTCGGTGTTATTACCGGCGAAACATTGATCGCCGATATTATCAACCAAATTTTTTTGACGTTCTGCATTGGAAAGTAAAAGCCATCAAAACATATTGGCAGAGGTTTTATGCCGCAGTTTGACGAAATCTTCGACGTAATTGTCATCGGCGCAGGTCACGCTGGTTGTGAAGCTGCAAATGCATCAGCACAACTTGGCGCAAAGACGGCGGTGGTGACCTTCAATCTAGACTTGGTTGCGCAAATGTCATGCAATCCGGCGATCGGCGGCATCGCCAAAGGGCATTTGGTTCGAGAGATAGACGCCCTCGGTGGGTTGATGGGGCGAGTGATTGATCAGACCGGCATTCAATTTCGAATGCTCAATCGTAGTCGCGGGCCAGCAGTTCAAGCTCCAAGGGCACAAGCCGACCGTGCGTTGTATCGTAAGCAAATGCGGCGCGAGCTGGAATCCATTCCAAATCTTTTTCTGCGACAAGGTGAGGTCGTTGAAATCCTAGTCGAAGATGGTCGAGTTGTTGGCGTTGAGTTAATGGATGGGCGGCTGTTACGAACTGAAGCTATTGTTGTTACTACTGGTACCTTTCTAAATGGGCTGATTCACATTGGCAACAAGCGCTTCTCTGCTGGTCGCTCCGGCGAACTTCCTTCGATCAAACTCGCGGAAAATTTGCGGCACCACGGTTTTAGAATTTCGCGTTTAAAAACTGGAACGCCGCCGCGTTTGGACAGCCGAACGATTGATTTGAAACAGTTTGAAGAACAGCCCGGCGATAAAAAGCCTACGCCATTTTCATTTGTTACAAAGGAAATTTCTCAGCCACAGATTTCCTGTTACATTGGTTTTACGACCGACAAGGTTCACCAGCTCATACGGGATAATATCAGCCGGTCGCCGTTGTACAGTGGTCAGATTGTTGGGATCGGCCCACGGTATTGCCCTTCTATTGAAGACAAGATTGTTAAATTCCCTGACAAAGATCGGCATCAGCTTTTTTTAGAGCCCGAAGGCCATGACACTTACGAAACCTACCTGAATGGATTTTCCACCAGTTTGCCTGCTGATCTGCAACGTGAGCTGGTACGACAAATTCCAGGCATGGAAAATGTGGTGATTATTCGGCCAGGCTATGCCATCGAATATGACATGGTTGACCCGACAGAATTATGGCCGTCATTGGAAGCCAAGCGATTGAAGGGGCTTTTCAATGCTGGCCAGATTAATGGCACGACGGGTTACGAAGAAGCTGGTGCTCAGGGGATTATTGCTGGAATTAACGCTGCTCGGTATGTTCATCGCCAAGATGCTCTAATTATCAAACGAGATGAAGCTTATATTGGAATTTTGATTGATGACTTGGTTACTCAAGGAGTAGACGAGCCTTATCGTATGTTCACCTCTCGTGCCGAACAACGTTTGAAGTTGAGAATCGACAACGCAGATGAACGATTGTCTGAGATCGGGTTCAATTTAGGCATGCTTACAGCGGATAGATATAAGGATTTTACTACCAAGACACAGCACAAAAATCGTTTACGAGAGTTTTTTAGGCAGACTACTGTATCCTCAAAAACTAATGGTTTTCATCAGTTCGTTGAAGCTTCGGGAATCAACTTGCCGGAAGCTGTCAATTTGGGACAACTTGCCAAGCGTCCCGAAATTTTGCCTGAACACTTAATTCACTTAATTCCCGATGAGCTTAAGACTGTCAACGTGCTAGACCATTTAATGACGGTGACCACTGATTTTAAGTATCACGGTTACCTAGCCTCTCAAGAAGTCATGGCAGCGCGCTTAGCCAAAGCGGCAGATAGAGTTATTCCCTCCAGCATGGTTTTTTCGCAACTTCCTGGTCTGTCGAACGAGATGATCGAACGGCTCAATCGGGTTCGCCCTCAAACGATCGGTCAAGCCATGCGTATACCTGGAATTACTCCTGCGGCACTTTCGCTGCTGACGATTCATGTTGAACTGATCTCCAGGCAGCAAACCCTATGACGCAGGAAAAAATTCGTCAATTCGAAGACTTGCTTAAAATCAAGGGGCGATCAACGGGAGAAAAGTTTTCTAGTTCTGAACTTGAGAGGCTAAGTCGCTATTACGAGTTGGTTCTAAAATGGAATGCTAGGCTTCACTTAACCACGCTAACTGAGCCTTTCACGTTTTTCCATCGCCATGTATATGAATCCGATTTTGCCGGGACTTTTCTGGAACCTTCGGTTAAACACCTTTGGGATTTAGGAAGCGGCCTTGGAATTCCAGGCATTCCATTGGCTATTTTTAGGCCAGATTTGAATGTGACTTTGGTCGAATCAACACGTGGGAAGGCGATTTTTTTGGAAGAAGTCATCTCATTGCTCAATCTTGAAAATACACATGTGGTCGAGAAGAGATTTGAGCATCTTGGGCAGCTGCCATTTTATTCTTGTTTAATTGCACGAGCAGTTGAGCAAATGGGAGATATGGTTGCTAAAATGGCTGTTTTGGGAAAGAACTCTCGACAAGTGCTACTTCTTGGAGGAGAAAGTCTTGCCGAAAGGCTTAAAGTTGAATTTGGCGCAAGTTTTAGGATTCAATTAAATCCTATCCAAAACTCAGAACGTCGATTTGTGATCTCTGCCGTAAGTTCCACGTGAAACGTTTTAGATGTTTTAAGGTCAAAGGTTGGTTTTGTCTTGTTCCACGTGAAACGTCAAGACGGTTATGGTAATGTCCGTTTCTTGCAGTACTCAGTGGCAAAGTCTATTAGGCTGGTAAACATGGGAAAAGTAATCGCAATATCAAACCAAAAAGGCGGAGTTGGAAAAACAACGACCGCAATAAATCTGGCAGCGTCACTTGCTGTTGCGGAAGTTCCAACTCTGTTGATTGATCTCGATCCACAGGCAAATGCGACAAGCGGCTCGGGTATAAAAAAAGGATCGTTTAAAAGAGGGATTTATCATTCACTGGTAATGCAAGAGCCAATTGGTAAAGCCGTGTTAAGTACCGAGTTGGAATTTATGAAAATAGTTCCGTCTGACAGAAACCTAGCCGGCGCAGAGGTTGAGTTGATAGATATAGAAGGTCGAGAGCTTTTTTTGAAAAACGTGATTAGCGAGGAAAAGGCTAATTTCGAATACATTATTCTTGATTGTCCACCCAGTCTTGGCTTGCTAAATCTTAATGCCCTGGCTGCTTCCGACTCTGTCATTGTTCCAATTCAGTGCGAATACTTTGCATTAGAAGGAGTGACTGATTTATGGGATACGCTAGTTAGAATTCGTCGTAGTTTGAATTCCAGCTTGGCAGTCGAAGGTTTTTTGCTGACGATGTATGATGAGAGGACAAACCTTGCTAATCAAGTAGTGTCAGATCTTAGAGATTTTCTCGGTAGCCAAGTTTTTGACACTGTGATTCCAAGAAATATCAAATTAGCAGAGGCACCAAGTCATGGGAAGCCAATCATTCTTTACGATATAAAATCGCGTGGCGCAGAAAGTTATATGAACCTTGCCAAAGAGGTAATGGAAAATGACAACAAAAAGAGCGTTGGGTAGAGGGCTGAGTGCTTTGTTGGCCGATTCGTTAGCTCAAGGCGACGAACTGCTGGAAGTAGATATTGACTTGATTGAGCCTAATCCCGATCAGCCGCGATTCTACTTCAACGAAAATAAGTTGGAGGAATTGGCTCAATCAATCAAGGTTAATGGCTTAGTGCAACCAATTCTCCTACGACGCGTTGCCAGTGGGCGTTATCAAATTGTTGCAGGAGAACGGCGATGGCGGGCTGCACAACGGGCAGGCCTACATAAAGTCAATGCTGTAATTCGTAGTATTCCAGATGCAAAATTGCTGGAATTGGCACTAATTGAAAATATTCAGCGCCAAGAGCTGAACCCGATTGAGGAGGCGCAGGCTTATCAACGCTTAATTCAAAATTTGGGATTAACCCAAGACGAGGTTGCTCAGCGAGTTGGGAAAGATAGGTCTTCGATCGCCAACTACCTAAGGCTATTAAAGCTACCGGCAAAAATTCAGCGAATGCTGGAAGAAGATATGATTTCAATGGGGCATGCTCGGGCATTGTTAGGCTTGGAGTCTGAGCTTGATCAATTGCAGCTAGCCGAACAGGTAATTTCCCGGAAATTATCTGTTCGAGAAACAGAGCAAGCTGTAAAGCGGGCATCAGCAACTCATCCAATTAGAGAAAGCTCGACACCCAATGGCAATGATGCTAACATCCGCGCCGCCGAATTAAAGTTGAAACGGTATCTTGGCACCCCAGTTAAGATACACTTGGGTCAAAATGGAGGCAGGGTCGAAATTGAATTTGGTTCAATGAGTGAGTTAGACAGAATATACTCAGTCATATTGCGAAAATCAGACATTTAGCCTCTTTCTCGGATGAAATTCCGAATTTCTACTCAAACTCTTCGATCGGCAACTGCCCCTATCATAATCTCATCAAGTAAAACTAAATTAAGTTTAGGAGGCGTTTAATCATGAAATTTGGCAGTAGGTCCGTTAGTAACGATGGTCCAACTGATCTTCGCAGCTTTTTAGGTGAAGGCACTGACATCGTTGGGGAAATTAAGTTTACAGAAATTATGCGAATTGATGCAGGCGTTTCAGGTACCATTACATCTGAGTCTGGCTCGCTTCTTATTATGGAAAAAGGACGCGTCAAGGCAACAATTAAAGCGGGAATGGTCGAAGTCAGCGGAATTGTAGAAGGGACAATCACTGCAAAAACAAGCGTTAAGATTCATCCATCGGGTCGAGTGTACGGAGATATTTATACTCCCGCGTTGATGATTGAACATGGAGCTGTTTTTGACGGAAAATGTCATATGATCGATGGGAAGGATAATAAAAATATGAGTAAGTCAGATCCAAAGCTGACAGATGTGAAACCGTTTAAGACTGCAGACGCAGTTTAAGCTTTATTGGCCCACGTAATATAAAGGCCGACTTCCATTTGAAAAAAAATGGAAGTCGGCCTTTAACTATCTCAGGTAACTTATCAGGATCTCTGAAAAATAGCTGCAAATCTACTGGCATGGTTTTCAGCTTCTTTCAGTACTTCATCCTCATTTATTGTCAAAAGCGTTCCTTTATTCATCACAATTTTCCCGTCAATAACCACTGTTTCTACATTTGAAGTTTCCGCCGCATATACCACTGCAGAAACAAGATCGAATCTGGGAACAGTGTGCAAAGAATTCAAGTTCAGCAATACCAAATCAGCTCGCTTGCCAACTTCTACAGTGCCAATTTGGCTTTCAAGTCCCAGAGCCTTTGCACCATTCGTGGTTGCCATTCGCAATGCCGTCAATGCAGGAAGAGATTGAGGCCCATGAAGAACTTTTTGAAATAAAGCCGCAGTTCTCATTTCCGTGAAAATGTCTAATCGGTTATTGCAAGGGGCACCATCTGCACCAAGTGAGACTGAAATTCCCCGCTCAAGCATTTCTACGACTCGCGCTATTCCAGAAGCCAGTTTCAAATTGGAAGAGGGGCAATGGGAAACATGAGTGCCAGTTGTTTGCAGGGCTTCTAATTCGGAGTCATCGAGATGCACACAGTGCGCTAGCACAATATGTTGACCAGAGAGGTCCAGGCTACACAAGTAATGTACATTTCGTTTGCCTGTGAGTGTTTCAACGATGGCAATTTCCTCTCTATTTTCTGACGCGTGAGTATGAACCAGCACGCCAAACTCTCGAGAAAGCTTGGCGACTTGTTTCAACAATTCTGGTGAACAACTGATGGCAAATCTCGGAGCAAAACAATACCGGATGCGATCATTGGCCTTCCCATGCCACCGATTTAAAAGCCGAAGCGATTCGGCAATTGAATCTTCAGTTTTCTCACTCAACTCTGTTGGAACATCGTCGCCTGCATCCATCATGCATTTGCCGACTGTCGCGCGAAAACCAGACTCTTCGACCGCTTGGAACACGACATCTGTATGATTGACAGTTTCCATTGTCAGAGCGCAAGTGGTTCCACCTTTAATCAGTTCAGCAATTCCGAGGCGGGCTGATGCGTAAAGCGATTCCGGTGTATGTGCTGCCTCCATTGGCCAGACACGTTTCTTTAGCCAGTCAATCAACGCCAAGTCATCTGCCGCACCGCGAAACAGCGTTTGGCAAAGATGAATGTGGGTTTGTACAAACCCTGGCAACAGTACTCGGTCACGTCCATCAATTATTTCAAAGCCAGAATCAGTTTGTGGGGCAGTCGCTTCAATCAAAGCGATGCGTCCTTGCTCGATGATGACGCTTCCTTGCAGGATACGGTTCCGCGAGTCGAGTGTGATAATCGTTGTGTCTTTTATCAGTAATCTGTCGGCCATAGTTGTTTAATACTTCAACTTGCTTGCCGCCCTTACCTCGCCTGTCAATTTGTAAATTGGATAGGTCTTGCCTTTTTCCAGGTACGAATCCAGAAAGTTCCAGCGTACAAAACCGTCATCGCTCTCAGCTTCCAACAAATAAAAAATCAATGTCGCAAGAGGCTGTGTTGTGCGGACCAAAATCGAGCCAGCAGGAAAGCTGACCGTTTCCTTTTGAGTGTGACCTTTTAATTTTACCTCGGCATGGCCTTGAAAGGCGCGCGCAGCCTTGTTGACCGAATCAATGACAAAGCATTCGGCATCGATGTTCAACGGCTCTGTTAATTCTTCAATGTTGATGCCGTGGGCATGGAGCTTCGCGGTCACAGTCATTAGGCCAGGTTCGTTTTTGAAAATATAAGCACGCGGAACCTCATAGCTTTTGGTTGCCGCGAATAATCCGTAATCGGGCATTAAGGTTGGCGTGTACTTATCTTCTACCATTACGGTCATATCTTTCCCGCTTTTAGGGTTTTTGACCTTCTTGACTTCACCAACCAGGATACTGACGGGTTTGTCGAGAGGCTTGATTTCGAAAGCAACGCCCTTTGCTGAAAGCTTGCCGCGAATAGCGTCTTCGTCAACTCGTTTGATCAGCGCAGTGATCTCGGCGGCGTGCAGCGCTGAGTATTTGAAAATCTCTTCGACAAAAGCTTCGGTTACAGCAATTCGGCCTTTGAAATCAAGGTAGCTGTATGCTTCGGAGAGAATTGTCAGTCGATTGCGCAATCCCACGTAGTTATTGCCAAACATCGGCTTATGGTCGAAGGTGCGCCAGATTTTAGTTTCGGGTTTATCAGCGGGCAAAGCTGCGCGGCCTGAGCGTTGGATTTCGAAGTTATCCAGTTCGCGGTTCATACGCTCTTTAGTAGCGAAATTGCCGTAATAGTAAGTTCGGAATTTGTGCTGACGAAGAAGTATACGCGTGATTGCCGGAAGCATTTTGTTGCGACTAAACGCGATCAGTCGAGCATCGGCATTTGGGTTCAATGTAGGTGAATACGTTAAGTGATAACCGTGGTAGGAACCGTTCGTTGTGTGCAGGTCAACAGTCAGATGAGGGTCCCAACGATTCATCAAACCGACCAGAGCATTAGCTTCTGGGGATTCCAGCTTCATGTAATCGCGATTCAAATCCATGCCTTTGGCATTTTCACGAGTGCCAACTCCACTTGTCGGGCCGTTCTGAGCCGTACGGTTTTTGGTGTCAATCTTCTCGTTGCCATCAGCGTTGTAAATTGGCGCGACAATGATCACTAACTTGTCCAATAAGGTTTTCAAATCACCGGCAATGATCCGCCGCGACAGATGCAACATCGCTTCCTTCCCTTCTACTTCGCCGGCGTGAATGTTGGCTTGAATAAAGATGACAGGTTTTCCGGAAGCGCGAGCTTCTCGTGGTTGCGAAATAGGAGGGTTGGAAAAAATCATCAATGGCAATTCGCGACCCTCTTCAGTTTTGCCGAATGTTTCGATGCGCATCAGGTCAGATACTTTTTGCAGCTCCGCAATGAATTTCATGACGTCTTCATAACGGCTAGTTTCTTCGTAATTGGTAAGTTCGGCTTTCGATTTCGGCAAATTGATTTGAGTTTTTGGCATAGCGGTATTCGGTGATAGCAGTAAAAAGCAAAACAGCAATGCAGCCGTTTTCATCATTTTGTTACTCCGGTTGTGCGAATGAATGTAAGTTCCCTTTGAGCGGATTGTAGAAGACGAACGGCGAACTTTCTAGCGATTCAAGCCACTGGAAGTTTGATAACGATGATCTTGTAAATCCAGCTCAACAAATAAATTGTAATCAAAATGCGGATCAGGCGATCAATGCTTTTGACACGTAGGAGTTGAACCCAAGAAACGTGGTGTCGCATCAAAAACATGAAGAGAGGAATGCTGGCAACCGTCAGGCAGAAAGCAAGCAGGCCGAACGGTTGTGTGATGAACGCCTGGTAAAAATGGAACCTGGCCGAGTGCGCAAAACTGGTTGTCAATCCGCAGTTTGGGCAGGGAATGCCAGTCCATTTGAAGAATAAACATGGCGGCAATCCCAATTGTTCGTGGGTTCCATATCCTTTCGCCGATGGGGTAAACATTCTGGCAACAGCCAACGTAAGTGCCGACAAAATCGCCAAGGCCGCATACGTGATTTGGTCAGTGCGGGAAAATACAACCGGATCGTGAAATTCACGCGATGCATTAGCGGAGGCGACAATGTGATTGTTCATCTGCTGAATTCCAGCTTCAATGGATCGAGGCTGCGGCACCGAAAATCCATAAGACAATGCCTGCGATCCCAGCCAGGCAAGAAATGATGGTTCCAGCAATGCCAACATAAAAACCAATCTTGGCCAAAGTTTCACCAGCTTTGGGAGCTTGCCCAGCTTTAACGGCGTCCATTTCCATTTTGCCCAGAATCATTCCAGGAATGCTGGTCAGGAATCCGCACATAACTAAACCAAGAATACTCAAAACCATTGAGGCAATGGCGCGTCCGCTGGCGCTGCCTTGTTGAGCAACAACCTGGTTGGCAAACGAACTTTGATAAACCGGGGGACCTTGATAACCCGGATATGGTGATTGCGAATATTGTGAAGATGACGGCGCAATCGGGTTTGTGTAAGAGCCAGAAGATGGCTGCCCAGTCTGCCCTGAATTCTGACTGACTGGGCGAGTCAGCGGGCTGGAACAATTGCGGCAAAATCCTGCTTCGTCGGGATTCTGGGTTCCACATCGGGTGCAAAACATGTAACAGTGTCCTCCTGATAATCGGCTGGCTTAATTGGTATCGTGCGGTTGAGAGATCGGAATCGGTTCGCGCAATTTTGCTGTCGTCGGCTCTGAAACACTGAACTCCGAAATTGGTGTAGCAGAAGCTTCAAGTTGCCGCGCAGACGATTGCGGAACAGGTGAAGTATTCGGAGCCTGGGAAAAAAGAAGTTGTGGAGTATCCGTCATTTGATGTTTTCTGAGTTCCACCAGTCGTTTACTGACAACAATTCCATTGAAAATTAATCCCAAGCCAACAAAGGTGGGGATCAAGCCGACAGCCCAGATGCTGCGAATGATATTGGCTCCAGGTCCGTCAGCCACATTGGCAATGGCTTCAAAAAGAAAACTAAAAAAAATGGTGACAGCGATGCCAACGCTAGAGGTAATGACTCCAGCTTTGATTTCCTCGATTCGTTTTTCCTCGGGAGTCTTCCTTCTTTTTTGCTCGCGTTCTTCCCGATGCTCTTCCAGCCACATCTGGTTCCAGTCCACTCCGTAGTTCATCCCGCCGCCGCCTTTGCTCATCACTCCTTGCACTCGGCGCAAATTCGCTCCGCACTTTTTGCAGAACTTAATTGCTTCTCGAGTCTCTGTTCCACAATTTGGGCAAAACATAAGCTTCCTTTCCAAACAGACCGTTTACAGGATCAGCGTTTCAAATGTCTGGTCTCTTCTTCAGTGACGCTGATTGCAGGTTGAACAGGTTCAAGTTCGTTCGTATGCGGCGCGGATAATTCTACAGGAGTCGCCGCAGAAAAGACCGGGTTTGGTAATTTTGCCGACGCGTGAATTTGCGGCTGAGCCGGGGGCGCAGGCGAAACATAAGTATTAACGGCTCGGGTAGCGGCAGATTGCGATTCCGCTATAACGCGTGAGCTAAGGATCTTGGAAATTCCAACTGCGCAAACAATGAAGGCGATGAAGCTTGATACTCCGAATGGAGAGCGCCACCCGGTAAAAGGGGCGGAAAAGAGAAAGTTGATGATTTGATAAACTAGGTAGCTGCCGCCCAAAACTGCCATCGTGATTCCCTTACGAGTATCTTTATGACGGTCGAATTCGATTTGATAGGCTACCGGTGGCAAAGGGTGAACCATTGGTTGAGGCGGAGTAAGTTGTCCCGTCAAGGCTTGCGAAACCAAAAAGAGATTGGTTCCACACACAGTGCAGAATTTTTTGCCATCGCTCTGATTGGATCCGCATCTCGGACAGAACATTCCTTACTCCTTCAGGTTGCTTTACCCTCGACGAAACGCATTCAGCAGTTTCCGCACCCGGCCTTGAAACAGTGACATCATTGCCATGTATCCGTATCCCAACAGGAAGATCATAAGAAACGGAATTGTCGCGTAAATGTTCGAACGGATTGCGTAATAAATTGCTCCGACAAAATACAGCGCGAAGGCCAACTCGATGAAAGGCAACAATCCACCCTTGCGTTTGTACTTCTTGGCCACTTGCAACCAATTGTCTCGCTTGTTTTCGACGTTGTATTTCGGTGTGCGTACAAAGCTGGATTCGACACCGAACAAGGCTTCTAGCACGGCACGAGTGTTGGAAAAGACCAGTCCAATTCCCATTGCCATCGCCATTGGAATTAACCACAGCCGCCATTTTTCATTCGGGTAGCGATAGCGAATCGCAGTGCCGTAAAAACTGACGACGGAAAATGTGGCAAAAATCATCAGGGGTGTATCGAACAACAGCATCTGGAACATTCCCTGATTGAAGCGAACAATCAAAACCGGAATGTGCAAAATGCTTAGCACGATCATCAACATTGCCGCGCAGTTGCCAAACAAACGAAAAAACAGTTCAAGTTTTTGCTGCCACGTCAGGTCCGGGTGATGCATAATGCGCGGCATCAATTTCAGTCCAACTTGAACCAAGCCTTTTGCCCAGCGTCGTTGTTGCGCTTTGAACGCGTTCATTTCGACAGGCAATTCCGCCGGAACTTCTTCATCAAGCAGATAAACAAACTTCCAGCCCATCAATTGAGCGCGAAAACTCAAATCGGTGTCTTCGGTCAGCGTGTCGTGTTGCCAGCCGCCGCTGTAATCAATCGCTTCGCGCCGCCACATTCCAGCGGTGCCATTAAAGTTGAAAAATGCTCCAGTGCGATTGCGCGAAGTTTGTTCAACGACAAAATGCCCATCGAGGAGAACTTCCTGAATCCGCGTCAACAGCGAATAATTGGCATTGATATGTCCCCAGCGCATTTGAACCATTCCAACTTTTTCATCGCTGAAATAATCCACCATTTTCCGTAATGTCTCCGGCTTGGGCGTGAAGTCCGCATCGAAAATTGCCATCAACTTCCCTTTGGCGACTTTCATGCCTTTGTCCAACGCGCCGGCTTTGAAACCAGTTCGGTCGGTGCGGTGAATATGAACGATGTCGAATCCTTGCTGTTTGAATCGTTCAACGACTTCCGCTGCAATGCCGACGGTTTCATCCGTGGAATCGTCCAGCACTTGAATTTCCAGCAAGTGGCGCGGGTAATCCAGCTTAACGACGGATTCAACCAAGCGTTCAACGACATAAAGCTCATTGAACAGCGGAAGCTGAACCGTGATGTATGGCAGTTCGTCTTCGGCAAATTTGCGCTTCGGTTGTGGTTTGATGTTTCGGTAACGCCAGAACTGAAAAACCATACGGATGCGATATGCGCCCAAAATGGCTAGCAGCGCCAGGATGGTGAAATACATGATGACGATGGTCCAATCAAAACCATCCATTGACGCCAGGTAGCTGATGTTGTCTCGCCCGTGCCGTAAAATCGGATCAAGCAAGATGTCCACGCTTTCTGGCGGCGGAGGTTGTAGAGCCAAAACGGGATAAAAATTCATAAAGCCTCAAGAAATAAATTTATTGGTAACAAAAATGCTTGCCTGAATTGGCAAACAGGCAAGCATGGTAACTGTCAGTTACACCGTGTCAATGTTAGGACGAGATGAATTGGGTGGTAGCGGGTTTATAGCTGGGGTTAGCTTTCTGGTTCTGGCCGAGAAGAGACAAGAGGCACAACATGCACGCTGGCATCGCGGACTTCATCCAGGAATCTGTTAATGACAGAACCACGCAGAAAGATGTCCCAACGTGATCGCGCCGACTGGCCAAAAATGACGTGCGTGATGCCTTCGCGGCTAGCAAAATCAATCAACGCATCTGCAATGCGAGAACTTTTTAGCTTCACGAATTTTGCGCCTAGGCTTTCGGCAAAGCGAACATTTTCCATCAATCGGTTGTAATCTTTTGGGTCAATGCGGCCAGGTTCTTCGCGCGGAGACTCGACATAAACCGCAAACCAATCCGATGCCAGCCGTCCGGCGATGCGTGACCCGACTCGCAGCAATTTTTTGGCGTTGCCGCGCGAGGTGATGCAGACCATGACCTTTTCGGGGATGACGGCATGTTCCAAGCCTTCGCGCTCACGATAATCATGCGACTTGGCAGCCTGGTCTTCAGCCACTTGGCGCAGAGTCAGTTCACGTAATGCCGACAAATTGCCTTTGCGAAAAAAATTGTTGAGGGATTGTTCGATCTTTTCAACGCTATAAATCTTGCCTTGGCGCAGACGCGTCCGAAGCGTATCCACCGAAACGTCTACATTGACGACTTCGTCGGCGCGTTGCAAAAACCAGTCGGGGATTGTTTCGCGAACTCGAACGCCAGTGGTGCGTGCCACTGCGTCGTTGAGGGATTCGATGTGCTGGACGTTGACGGCTGTAATGACTGTGATTCCGGCTGCTAGCAGATCGAGCACATCTTGGTAACGCCTGGCGTTTTTCGAATCAGGCACGTTTGTGTGCGCCAATTCGTCAACAATGGCGACTTCCGGCTGGCGCGCGATGACGGCTTCCACATCCATCTCTTCCAGGACAATGTCTCGATATTGTATGTGTTGCAATGGCACGCATTCCAAGTCGCCAACCAGTGCTTCGGTGTCGGCGCGCTTGTGAGTTTCAATGAAAGCAATGACCACATCCACGCCTTGCTTTTTGAGCAAATGCGCCTCTTCCAGCATCTGAAAAGTTTTTCCGACGCCGGGCGCAGCGCCGATATACACGCGCAGCTTGGCTTGTTCGCCCTCTTTGATCTGGGCGAGAATTTGTTCCGGTGATGGTCGGTTGTTGCCGTTTCTGGTCATCGTTCGATTACTTGCTCAACGGTTTGATCTCATCCAGTTTCAAGTTTAGCAACAACACGTTCACACAAGGTTCTCCTAGAAATCCCAACTGTCGGCCCGCAGTGAATTGGGTGATTGCGCGCCTAACTTCGCCCTCAGTCATTCCACGTTCCCGCGCAACGCGTGGTACCTGAAAATCTGCCGAGGCAGGAGAAATATGTGGATCAAGCCCGGATGCCGATGTTGTCACCAGATCAATGGGAACAGGCTTGCCTGGGTTTTCGGCTTGCAGTGTTCCGACATCGGTTTTCACGCGGTCAATCAGCTTTTTGCTGGTCGGGCCCAAATTGGACCCCGACGAAGCGCCCGCGTCATAACCACTTGTCCCTGCCGCTGAAGGCCGTGGACGGAAATAGCCAGGCGAAGAGAATGGCTGACCAATCAACCGCGAACCGATCACCGTGCCGTTACGGTTAATCAATTGGCCGTTGGCGTTATCCTTGAATAGGATCCGGGCCAGGCCAGTAACCGCGAGCGGATATGCAATTCCCAACAGCAACATCATTACCACTGTCATCAATACGGAGGTCACGAAGTTCTTTGTCATTTGTTTTGCCCCTTTCAGACCAAACCGAACGCTACGATCACCAAATCAATCAGCTTGATGCCGAGAAAAGGGATGATCATTCCGCCTAGACCGTAAATCAGCAGATTGCGCCGCAACAGCGCTGCGGCGCTGAATGGGCGATACTTCACGCCAGACAACGCCAGCGGAATCAGCATAATAATGATCACCGCATTGAAGATTACCGCGGACAAAATCGCTGATTGTGGCGTGGCCAGCTTCATAATGTTTAGTGCGTTCATTACTGGAAACGCCGCTGAAAACATCGCGGGAATAATGGCGAAGTATTTAGCGACATCGTTGGCGATGGAAAATGTCGTCAGCGCACCGCGCGTCATCAGCAACTGTTTGCCGATCTCGACCACTTCGATCAGTTTGGTTGGGTTGGAATCAAGGTCCACCATGTTGCCGGCTTCTTTGGCAGCTTGTGTGCCGGTGTTCATCGCTACTCCGACATCGGCTTGCGCCAGAGCCGGAGCGTCGTTTGTGCCATCGCCGGTCATTGCCACCAATTTGCCTTCCGCCTGTTCCCGTTTAATCAGCGCCATTTTGTCTTCAGGCGTTGCTTCGGCCAGAAAATCATCAACTCCAGCTTCACGGGCGATGGTGGCCGCAGTCAGTGGATTGTCACCTGTGATCATTACTGTCTTAATGCCCATCGCGCGCAATTGGTCGAAGCGTTCTTTCATCCCACCTTTGACAATGTCTTTCAGGTAAATGACGCCGAGTGGGCGTTTCTCTTCTGCGACAACCAGCGGAGTGCCGCCTGCTCGTGAAATGCGTTCAACGATTTCCCGCAATTCGCGTGGGGCATGCGCGCCATTGCCGTTGACATACTGTTCGATGGCGTCCACCGCGCCTTTTCGAATTTCGCGGCTGTTTCCATTTAGAATGAAATCCACGCCGGACATGCGCGTTTGCGCCGTGAACGGGATGAAGCGGGTTTCGTGTCCGGAGCCGGATGTTAGCTCGCGCCCGCGCAAGCAGTATTTTTCTTTGGCCAGCACAACGATCGAGCGGCCTTCCGGCGTTTCATCAGCCAAGGACGAAAGCTGCGCGGCGTCGGCCAGATGAATTTCGCTAACACCGGGCAACGGAATGAATTCTGTCGCTTGCCGGTTGCCGAGTGTAATCGTTCCGGTTTTGTCTAACAGCAACGTGTTCACGTCACCCGCTGCTTCCACGGCGCGCCCGGACATGGCCAGCACATTGTGCTGGATTAAGCGATCCATTCCGGCGATGCCAATGGCCGAAAGTAAGCCGCCAATCGTTGTCGGAATCAGACAAACGAGCAACGACACCAGCACGAAAATCGTTTGCGGTGCGTTGGAGTAAATCGCGAAAGGCTGCAACGTGACGACCGCCAGCAAAAAAACGATTGTCAGCCCCGCCAGCAAAATGTTCAGTGCAATTTCGTTTGGCGTTTTCTGTCGTTCAGCTCCCTCGACCAGAGCGATCATTCGGTCAAGGAAGGTTTCGCCCGGATTCGATGTGATACGGATTTTGATTTGATCCGATAGCACGCGCGTGCCACCCGTCACGGCCGAACGGTCACCACCTGCTTCGCGAATCACGGGCGCGGATTCTCCTGTGATGGCAGATTCGTCCACCGAAGCAACGCCTGCGATAATTTCGCCGTCGCCCGGTATGAATTCGCCAGCACTGACAACCACCACATCGCCTTTGCGAAGCTGCTGCGCGGCCACGATTTCGAGCTGGCCGTTTGGCAACAATCGATGAGCAGTCGTTTCCGTCTTCGCTTTTCGCAAGGTGTCGGCCTGCGCTTTGCCTCGTCCTTCGGCCATTGCTTCGGCAAAATTTGCAAAGAGAACAGTAAACCAAAGCCATAGGGTAATTTGGATCGCGAACTCAACGCCCGGCGCGCCTGTCGTCAGATCGCGGATCAGCAAAATAGAGGTAATCACGCTGCCGACTTCGACAACAAACATCACGGGGTTTTTCATCATCGCCAACGGATGCAGTTTGCGCAGTGAATCAAGCAGTGCGCGGGTGATAATTTTGGAATCCCAAATAGAGATAGATTTTTCTTTCGTCATGAATTTTCTCGCTAAAAAGTTTGCCCCGCTTGCATCAGCAAATGTTCGACCACTGGCCCCAGACTTAGCACAGGAAAAAATGTTAACGCTCCGACAATCACGATCACGCTCACCAGCAACGTTGCAAACAGCGGAGTCGTGACCGGGAATGTTCCCAAACTCGGCGGGACAGATTTCTTTCTCCCCAGGTTTCCGGCCAGCGCCAGCATCGGGATAATCATGAAAAAGCGCCCCAACAACATTGCTAAGCCAATCGCAGAGTTGTACCAGTAAGTGTTTGCCGAAATGCCCGCAAAGGCAGAACCGTTGTTGCCCGTGCCTGACGTGAAGGCGTACAGCATTTCCGACAAACCGTGCGGCCCTGCGTTATTGAGTTGCGAAGTGCCAACGTCTGGCAAAACAGACGAAATCGCCGAGAAGATCAAAATCGTCAGCGGAAAAATCAGCACCGTCAGCATCGCCATTTTCACGTCGTACGATTCAATTTTTTTGCCCAAATATTCAGGCGTACGCCCAACCATTAGGCCAGCGATGAAAACTGCCAGCACGACATAAATCAGCATTCCGTACATTCCCGCGCCGACTCCGCCGAAGACAACTTCACTGAGCATGATGTTGGCCAGCGGAACCATTCCGCCCAAAGGCGTAAATGAGTCATGCAGGGCATTGACTGCGCCGCACGAAGCGTCTGTTGTCGCCACAGCGAATAGCGCAGAGTTGGCAATGCCAAAACGCACCTCTTTGCCTTCCATATTGCCGCCCGACTGTGAAGCATTGACAGTTTGGATTGTGCCGGCAAGCAAGGGATTACCGCGCGCTTCTGCCCAATACGCGACAGTCACGCCAACAAAAAAGAGCAACGACATTGCTGCAAACACTGCCCAACCGTGCTTCGGCGAACCAGTCATTCGTCCAAGTGTGTGCGTTAGCCCGGCGGAAATGGCGAAGATAGCGAACATTTCCAGCAGGTTGGTCAGTGGGGTCGGATTTTCAAAAGGATGGGCCGAGTTGGCATTGAAAAAACCGCCGCCGTTTGTTCCCCACATTTTGATTGCTTCTTGCGAAGCCACCGGTCCTTGCGCGATGGTTTGCGTTTTTACTTCGCCTTGCGGGTCAAGCAGCGTTGCGGTGTCGTAAGGTTTCAGGTTTTGCACGACACCTTGTGAAACCAGCACTAGCGCGCCCACCAAACAAAACGGCAACAACACCCACAAAATGGCGCGCGTAATATCCACCCAGAAATTGCCTAGGGTGTCTTTTTCGCGTTGCGCGATGCCGCGAATGAACGCAATAGCCAGTGCAATGCCAACCGCCGCCGAAAGGAAGTTCTGAACGGTCAGCCCTGCCATTTGCGTCAAGTAACTCATCGTGGTTTCCGGCACGTAGCTTTGCCAGTTGGTGTTGGTTGTAAACGAAGCCGCCGTGTTAAACGCCAAACTCGGCTCGATGTTGGCTAACTTCTGCGGGTTGAACGGCAGAACGGCCTGCAACCGTTGCAATAGGTAAAGCACCATCATCGAAACAAGACTGAACAGCAACATCGCCACACCGTATTCCGTCCAGCGCATTTCTCGCGTTTCGTCCACACTGGTCAGCCGGTAAATCAAGTGTTCAGCGGGGCGCAGAACAGGATCAAGAAAAGTATGTTCGCCGTTGAAGACACGGGCCATGAAAGTGCCAAGCGGTTTCGTAGCGAGCAGAATCAACGCAAAGAACACCAGAATTTGTAACCAGCCATTGATAGTCATTCAGATTTCCTCGATCAGAATTTCTCTGGTCGCAACAATGCGTAGGTCAGATAAACCAGCAACAGTGCTGAAGCGACGAGCGATAAAATCGAATCCCAATTCATAAAGCCTCTTTTATTGCAGCTTCTCGCAGCCACGAAGATATGCGAGCGAGAGCAGAAAAAATGCCACCGTAGCTGCCGGATAAATCAAATCAAACATTGCTTTCTCCTTCATCGTCATCATCCCGGAGGAATGCTACGCGGTGTTGCGGCTGGTCTTTCTCCATCCAATCCAAACAGAGCGCACCCACGATGATGAGCGGGATTGTCAGCAGCAGCAGCGCCGAGCCAGCAGTCGAAAGCCAGTGCCGCGCACCTTCGTTGACGGACAACCAACTAGCCGCCGTCAACAGTGCGCCAGACATTCCCGCTGCGACACTGCCCACCAAACCAGCCATGGCACCAACGATCAGAGCTTTCGCCAGCATCCATTTGCCCGTGGTTTCCAGCGTTCCGCTTGCCTGGGTGTCCGCGTGTATGGATGTCAATGCGTTCATGTTGTCTCCTGGTATTTGTTTGTATGGATCACTCATTAACGATGCTGAGCATAGAGCGTTGCTCATAAGAATGGCGTAAGTGGTTCATAAGGAATTCGTAAAAGCGGAAGGCAAGTTTTCTTTGGCTAAAAAGAAGCGAGCGCTCGATCACGTAGTCAAATGCGTGATTGCGCGCGCAAGGGAGGAGTTTGAATGGATTTCAGGCTTCCTAAACGTTCAATGTTTTAGGTGGTAAGGAACATTCACGACAATGATTCCTTCTTTGAAAAGAAGCGACCCTTTCAAAAGAAGGGAGCTTTGGTTGTGCAGCAAATGCTGCCACCACTTGGCAGGAACGAATTCCGGTATTACGACCGTAACGATGTCGTCGTCACTCTTGCGATCAAGGCGGTAGATGTATCGTAACAATGGCCCGGTCAGTTCTCGATAAGGAGACGACAGCACCACAAGCTTGACGCCTTCTCCCAACTGCTCCCACTTTTCGCGCAATTTGGCGGTGGCCTCTTCGTCTATATCCACGTAAACAGCTGAGACATTGTCAGGCGCAATGGATTTTGCGTATTGCAAAGCGTTAAGAACTCCGCGGTGAATGCCGGAAATTGGCACAACAACTCTGTGATTCAGATGCCGTAATGGTTCCAGACCATCGGTTGAAAGCTGTCGCGCTACGCTTAAGTAATGTTTGTGAATGGAGCGGAACATCAGCACCAGTAATGGGATCACGACGACAACAATCCAGGCTCCGTGAATAAATTTCGTCAGAACGAAGACTGCAAGCACGATGGCTGTGGCAAAAGCGCCGATGCCATTAATGATTATGGATTTTTTCCAGTTGACCGGTGAAGTGACCTCATCGTTGACGAAGCGTGATTGGTGATTCTCTTCCACAGCCAAACGGGGATATGGCAAAGCCTGATCGGGATCGGTTCCTGCATTGCCGGATACTTCGTCGGAACTGTTGTTAACCGCCAGCATTTTGCGGCGTTCGGTGAGCCAGTGGCGCACCATTCCAGATTGCGAAAGTGTGAAGGAGAGAAAAACCCCAACTGCATACAGCGGGATCAATCGCGAAGTATCGCCGCCAAAAGCGATGACAAGAATGCTGGAAAAGATCGCAAGGATCACAATCCCATTGGAAAAAACCAGTTTGTCCCCACGATTGGCGAATTGGCGAGGGAGGAAACGGTCACGCGCCAAAAGGCTGGACAATCGCGGGAAATCTGCGAAAGAAGTGTTGGCAGCCAGCACCAATATTGCCGCCGTCGCCGCCTGCACCACGTAATAAAACCACCCCATGGAACCAGTGAACATTATGCGCGCAAACTGTGAAATGACGGTTTCGTTTGCACTGGGGTGGACACTGTACAAATAAGCCATGACGCTTGTTCCCAGAAACATTGTCGTCAAAAGTGCTGCCATCCAGACCAACGTAATCGAAGCGTTGCGCGCTTCCGGCGCTTTGAAAGCGGGAATGCCATTTGAAATTGCTTCGATGCCGGTCAACGCCGCGCAACCATTCGAGAAAGCCCCGAGCAGAAGAAATATGGTTAACGGTTGCGGGCTATACCCTTCAGCAAATTTCATGGCATCAGCGCCAAGCACGGGCGCAACGCCGCCCTGAGTTACGTAGTGGAAAACCCCATAGCCGATCATGAACAGGAAGCTAATGATGAACACATAGGTCGGGATCGCAAACAGTGCTCCTGATTCGCGCACTCCGCGAAGATTGGCAAGCGCGATGATGGCAATGAATATAAGGCACAGTGTGACCTTATGCTCATCCAGCCAGGCAAAACGTGTTCCCTGAACTGCTGAAGTAATGGCTGCTACGCCTGCTGCAATAGACACCGAAACGGTTAGCACATAATCAACCAGCAATGCCGCTGCCGCGATCAATCCGGGAATGGTTCCTAGGTTTTCTTTCGCAACAATGTAAGCTCCGCCACCAGACGGATAAGCATGAATAGTTTGCCGGTAACTGATTGCCACAACGGCAAGTAAAGCAGCGATCCCAATCGAGATTGGGACGACATAGTGAAAGGTGTATGACTGACCAAAAGCCACTGCCACTGCCAGCACCAACAATATTTCTTCTGTCGCATAAGCAGTAGAGGAAAGTGCGTCAGATGAAAAGACTGCCAAGGCAGTTATTTTTGACAGTCGTTCGTGAGCTGCCTGCTCGGTCTTAAGGGCCCTACCGACCAGCAGCCTTTTAACAGATGTTGCCATAATGCGAAGTGAGTCCTTTGAAAAGAAAAAATGCTAACGCCACTTCCATAAGGAAGTCATAAGGGACTCATAAAGATTTCGTAAAGATTGAATAGTTGGCTTTGGCTCAGGATTCAGCGTTGAACCGGTAACCGATCCAGGGTTCGGTCAAAATGTAGCGGGGTTTGGCCGGATCGGCTTCGATTTTTTTGCGCAATTGACCGATGAAAACGCGCAAGTATTCGGTCTGTTCTGTGTAATCGCCGCCCCAAATGGCTCCAAGCAAAATGCGATGCGTCAGGACTTTGCCATCGTGGCGAATCAGATACACAAGTAGTTCGTATTCTTTCGGCGTCAGGTGAACTTCTTCGCCGCGCACGCTGACGCTTCGCGCTTCCAGGTCGACGTGAAAATCGCCGAGTACAATGTCCATCACTTCACGCGCGACGGCAGTCGGCGCACGGCGCAACGCCGCGCGGACGCGGGCAAGCAGTTCATCAATGCCGAAAGGTTTGGTGATGTAATCATCTGCGCCTGCATCCAACGCTTCGACTTTGGTTTTTTCTTCGCCTTTGACTGAAAGAACGATGATCGGAACCTGAGAGAGTTTGCGCAGGCGGCGGCACAATTCCAGTCCGCCCATTTGCGGCATGGAAAGGTCCGTGATGACCAGGTCGGCAGGCCACTGTGAAAACACATTCAGCGCTTCTTCGCCGTCACTGGCAGTTTGAACTTCGTAACCGCGCGCAGACAATCCACGCCGCAACACGCGAGCAATTTGCGTTTCGTCATCCACGACCAAAATTCGCTGCGTTTCATTCATGTTGATTCGCTCCATTCGCCGGTTCTTCGTCGCCAATGGGAATCAGCAACATGACCTTCGTGCCGCGTCCCTGTTCTCCGCTTTCGATCCAAATGCGCCCACCATGAGCATCCACGATGCCGTGAGCAATGGCCAAGCCCATGCCTAATCCTCCAGGCGAATTCGCGCTGTTGTTGGTCACGCGAAAAAATTTGTCGAACACTCGGGCGCGCGTTTCTGGTGGAATGCCTGGCCCCTGATCTTCGACGGTCAGCAAAACCATTTCGTCTTCTCCGCGTCTGGCCCTGATCTTGATAGGTGAACCAGCAGGCGAATACTTCGCGGCATTATCAATCAATGAATACAAAACCTCGGCCAGCAAATTTGCATCCACTCGTGCCGAGGGCAACTCGGTTTCGATGGCAAGCTCGATTGGATGTTTCGCGGTCAATTCGCTGGCACGGTTGCGCGCCAGCGCCACGATTTCTTCAACCGACCCCCAGCGGCGACGCAATCGCAACTCTCCCGCTTCCAGGCGAGCCAGTTCCACCATGTTTTCGACAAATCGATTCAACCGGTCTGTTTCTTCGTTGATCACTTCCAGCAGTTCCGCGCGCCCCTCGGCATCGAGTTTGACCGGGTCATCGGAATTTTCTTCACCTTGCAGATCCGCCAGCAGAGTCGTTGCCGATGCTTTGATCGAAGTCAGCGGCGTTCGCATATCGTGCGTCACGGCATCAAGTAACGCCGATTTCAATTGTTCGCTTTGGCGAAAGACTTCGGCTTGTTTAGCCTGTTCCGAAGCAATTTTGTATTCCTGATAGAGCCGTTCGATTTCGCGCTTGCCTGCTTCGGCTTCTTCGGCACGACGCTTGGCGCGCGCGGAAAGCTGCCCGGCGGTCACGGCAGTAATCAAAAACACTGCCAACGCAATCCAGTTTTGCGGATCGGCAATCGTGAAGGTGTGGATCGGCGGCAGGAAAAAGAAGTTGAAACAAAGCACACCCAAGATTGCCGCTACCAACGCCGGTCGGCTGCCCCATCCTGTTGCCGCAAACAACACCACCAGCAATAACGCCAACGCTACAGTCGTTGAACTAAACTGGTTATGAAAAGGAGCCAGCGCCGTTGTCACTGTTGCCACACAGGCGACCGCAAATAAATAGCCGTTGCCGGTGCGAAGGAAAACTTTGTTCCAGTTTGTGTTCATCATTCGCCAAACCTTTGTTGAGTTGTAACGCGACTGCGAGGCGAATGGCAAGATTGCAGCCTTCACCGATGGTGTTTGTGATCTGGCGATTTCGTAATATCCGCGTTGGCCAGAATCAAACAGGAATCGCCAAATTCATGTGTCAAATAATGTTGTTCTTCCAAATGCCAGCTGATTTCGGTCAACGCTCTTTCCGGCAAAAAAGCTCGCAACAATTGGTAATGGCTTTCGCTGACGTCGTGCGTGCCAGTTAGTAATCCGTCCACAAATTGAAGCTGATGCTCTGGGCCGATTTTTAACGACGTGAAGCCGCTCAGACCAAGCGAAGCACTTTCCAATGCACGAACCACCGACGTGCCAACAGCAACAACTCGTCCGCCGTTGGCTTTGGTTTGCAACACGGCTGTCATCGTCGCCGCGGGAATGTCGAATCGTTCCGCCAACGGAAGCACTCGATCAATTTGTTCGTCGCCAGTTGCGGACAATCCCGCGCCGTGCGTTAGTGTGGCGATTCGAACCCCCTTTTCCTTCAGCTTTAGCAGCAGTTGCCAATCCAATGCGTGTCCCGCACTGGGCATTTCCGCCGCCCAAGGGCGGCTGCCATAAACGTTTTGCACTGACCACAGATTCAGTTGATCGGTCATGTACGAATACTGAACTGGTTTGCCGTACCGATAGATGCCTTGCCAAAGGTCTTCGCCAGCGCGATTGAATTCCAGGTCGAGCAGTCGCGGGGACAGCTTGCTTTCTTTCAGAACGATGGCGCTGAAATCCCCGGCGAAAGCGATCTCTTCGCCAGCTTTGAAGCGTGGCGGAGCGGGCCTGTGCTCCGTTGGTGTGCGCCAATCGCCTTCTCCGAAAATCACGGCTTGCCAACTTCGGTCATTCAATTGTGAAGCGAGGCGGATTTCTACAGGGCGGTCATGCTCGTCGCTTCCGTGCAGCGAAGCTGGCAATGTGGCCGCGTCGTTCACCACCAGCAAATCGTTGGTGCGCAAATATTGAGGCAATTGCTCCATCAATCCATCGTGCATCTCCTCTGCTTCGACGACCAACAGCTTTACTTTTTTCTTCTCAGTTCTGGGAGCTTGTGCTGCTTTCATAAATTCTCCTTTCCCACCAATTGGTGGCGACGAGCCTTGATCCGTTTTCAATTTTGTCTGCGTGTTCGATCATCAACGCGATTTGTTCTGCGACCATATCGGGCGATTGCAAGCTGGTGGGATCGGCGTCCGGCATCGCTTCTGCGTGCATGCGTGTGTTCATCTCGCCCGGATCTACACTGAAAAAGCAAACTCCTGCATTGCCAAGTTCTGCCGCAGCTGTCCGCGTCAAATGATCCAGCGCCGCTTTGGAAGCTCCGTATACGCCCCAGGTCGGATAAGCTTCGACCGCCGCATCCGAAGAAATGTTGATGACCAATCCGGCCAATTCCTCCAAACC
>DAOMFR010000023.1:58803-61332 GCA_035429885.1 Blastocatellia bacterium | reverse complement strand
CTGCCGCGCCCATGCCGCCGCCAACGCACATCGTGACCATGCCGTAGCGAGCTTTGCGGCGCTTCATTTCATAAAGCAATGTCGCCGTCAGTTTCGCGCCAGTGCAGCCGAGTGGATGACCGAGCGCGACCGCTCCGCCGTTGACGTTCAGCCGTTCCAGATCAAGGTTCAAGACTTTGATGACGGACAGGGCTTGCGCCGCAAAGGCTTCGTTGAGTTCGATCAGGTCAATGTCTTCCAGTTTCAGCCCGGCGATCTTCAACGCTTTGGGAATCGCGACGACCGGACCGATGCCCATTTCTTCAGGAGCGACGCCGCCCGTGGCAAAGGCTACGAAACGCGCCATCGGTTGCAATCCCAAAGCTTCGGCGCGTTCGCGCGACATCACCAACGCCGCTGCTGCGCCGTCGGAGGTCTGTGACGAATTGCCTGCGGTGACGGTGCCTTTGACGTGAAAAGCCGGACGCAACTTGCCAAGGCCTTCGACCGTGGTGTCGCGGCGAACGCCTTCGTCAACTTCAAAGACTGTTTCGCGGACTCGGATTTTGCCGCGACCTTTGTCGTCTGTTTCCAGTTCGCGTGTCGAAACGGTGAAGGGAACGATTTCGTCTTTGAACCTTCCTCCGTCAATCGCCGCTGCTGCATTGCGATGCGAACGCACGCTGAATTCATCGGCCTGCTCGCGTGTGATTTCGTATTTGCGCGCCAGATTTTCCGCCGTCAAACCCATGTTCAAATACGTGTCGGGATAGGTGTCCACCAGCGTGGCGTTCGGCGACAAGTTGTAACCGCCCATCGGCAACAACGACATGGACTCGGCTCCGCCGCCAATGGCTACGTCAGCCGAACCGACCATGATGTGTTCGGCGGCCTGGGCAATCGCCTGCAAACCCGACGAACAAAACCGATTGATCGTAATGGCCGAAGCGGTGTTTGGAATTCCGGCCAGCAACGCCGCTTGCCGAGCCATGTTCATGCCTTGCTGAGCTTCGGGCGTCGCGCAGCCGATGACCACGTCTTCGATTTCTGATGGATTGAGCTGCGGCGCATCGGCCAACAGCTTTTTGATGACGGCGGCGGCCAGATCATCGGGTCTGGCGTCTTTCAACGCGCCTCGCCCGGCTTTGCCGATGGCGGTTCTGAGGGCGTTGACGATTACTGCTTCACGCATGTTTTTCTCCTTTGAAGAATTGCAATCAATCTTTAGTTCCGTAGCGGTTTGCCGGTTTTCAGCATGTGCGCCAGTCGTTCTTGCGTGGCTTTCGTGCCGCACAGGCTGACGAAGGCTTCGCGTTCCAGATCGAGCAGGTATTGTTCGCTGACGCGTGTGGGCCGGGTCAGATTGCCGCCGCTCATGACGGTGGCAATCTTGGTTCCGATCAAAGCATCGTGCGCGGAGATGTATCCGCCGCGCTGCATCATATGCATTCCCAGTTTGAATTTGGTCAGAGCGGCTTCGCCTAAAACCAAAACGTCATGGCGCGGTTGCGGCGCGGTGTAGCCTTCGGCGACCAAGGTCAGCACGGTATGCTTGGCTTCGGCGATGACTCGTTTGTCGTTCATCACCACGCGGTCGGCTTTGCGGAGCAAGCCCCACTTGCGAGCTTCGACGGCGTTAGTGGCGACTTTGCCCATTGCAGTCAATTCAAAATTGCTTTTCAGGACTTCAAACTGATCCACGCCCGGCGCAGCTTCAACCGCTTCGGCAGCGCGGACGGCCATTTCCTTTGTGCCGCCACCGCCTGGAAGCAAGCCGACGCCGACTTCAACCAATCCGATATAAGTTTCAGCCGCAGCCACTGCGCGGTCGGCGTGCAGCACCATTTCACAACCTCCGCCCAGCGTCAGGTGATGCGGTGCGACGACGACCGGTTTGGCCGAATAGCGCAAACTCATGGTGGTGTTCTGGAACTGGCGCACGCCCAGATTGATTTCGTCCCATTCGCCTTCCTGCGCGGCCATCAGCATCATCATGATGTTGGCTCCGGCAGAAAAATTCTCGCCCTGATTGCCGATGACCAAGCCGACGTAATTCTTTTCGACTTCTTTGATCGCCCACTGAATCATTCCCAGTTGATCGGAACCGAGCGCGTTCATCTTGGAATGAAATTCGACGCAAACCACGCCGTCGCCGAGATCAATCAGGCTGGCTCCGGCATTTTTCTTGATGACTTTGTTCTGGTCTTTCAGCGATTTCAGGATCGTGATGCCTGCCGGAACGGGCACGGGTTTGTATTCGCCGCTGGCGAAATCAAAGTAATAGCGCGCACCGTTTTCAGTTTTGTAAAAGCTTTTGGCTCCGGCGCTGAGCATCTTTTCGACGTTGGCTGGAACCGGGCGGCCTTCTTCTTTCAACCGCTCAACGGATTTTTCCACGCCGATGGCGTCCCATTTTTCAAACGGGCCCATTTCGTGCGCGAAGCCCCATTTCATCGCGTTGTCAATTTCGACAATGTTGTCGGCGATTTCAGGGATGCGGTTGGCGGCGTAGCTTCCGGCTTCGGACATTGTGCGCCAGAGGAATTCACC
>DAOMFR010000023.1:0-58703 GCA_035429885.1 Blastocatellia bacterium | reverse complement strand
TGCGGTTGGCGGCGTAGCTTCCGGCTTCGGACATTGTGCGCCAGAGGAATTCACCAGCTTTGTCGTTAGCATAAACCAGCGCGCGCAAACGTTCGGGCAGGTTTTCGATTTGTTTGGCCGCGCCCAGCGAGGCGAACTGCGCTTTTTGTTGCGGGCGATATTCAAAGGTTGTGGTGTCCAGCGTGACAATGTCTTTGCCGACTTTCTTGTAAAAGCCTCCGCCGGTTTTATCGCCCAGCAAGCGGCGTTCAACCATCGCTTCCATAAAGGCTGGAACTTTGAACGACTCGCGTTTTTCGTCGTTGGGCAAACTGTTGTAGAGGTTTTTCGCTACGTTGTAAGCGGTGTCAAGGCCGACGACATCCAGTGTGCGGAAGCTGGCGCTCTTGGCGTGGCCGATGACGGTTCCGGTCAGGGCGTCCACTTCTTCAAAGCTCATGCCCAGTTCGCCCATCACGTTAAACGCATTGAGCATTGAAAAATTGCCGATTCGATTGGCGACAAATCCCGGCGTGTCTTTGGCGTACACGACGCCTTTGCCCAAATTACGGTCAGTGAAATCGGCGATGAACTTCGTCACTTCCGGGTCAGTTTCTGGCTGCGTGATGATTTCCATTAAATGCAGATACCGCGGCGGATTGAAAAAATGCGTGCCTAGAAACCGCTTCCGGAAATTGTCGGAACGGCCTTCGGCAAGCTGGATCAGCGGAATGCCGGACGTATTCGAGGTGATAATCGCTTCTGGTTTGAGATGCGGTTCGATTCGTTCGTAGAGCGAACGTTTGATGTCCAGTTTTTCGACGATGGCTTCGATGATCCAATCGCAATCTTTCAGCTTCGGCAAATCGTCCTCAAAATTGCCGACGCCGACCAGCTTGGCCGCATCGCCGACGAAAAACGCTGCGGGTTTGGCTTTTTGCGCAGCGTCAAACCCGGCTTGCGCAATGCGGTTGCGCACGGCACGCGATTCCAGCGTCAACCCTTTGGCCTGTTCGTCGGGCGTCAATTCTTTCGGCGCAATGTCCAGCAGCAAACAGGGAATTCCAGCGTTTGCCAAATGTGCGGCGATCTGCGCTCCCATGACTCCCGCGCCCAATACCGCAGCTTTTTTGATTTGCATAGTTGATGTCTCCTTGAATCGTCCACGAAGTAACACGAAGGAACACAAGGAAGCCGAAGCGTTCGTGCTTCTTCGTGTGATTTCGCGGACGAAAATTTAATAGTTCGTCAAAATCTTTTCCGGCGCAAAACCGAGTTCAGCTAGCCGTTTTTTCGTTTGTTCCTGCATTTCGTACGAACCGCAAACCAGCGCCACCGGGTTATTCATTTCCGGCACGACGTTATCCAGCAGGCTTTGCACGTAACCGGTCGGGCCGTCCCAATCGCTGTCGCTGGGCTGGCTGATGACCTGGCGAAGTTCCACGCCATGTTGCCGCCAGTCGCTGGTCATCTCGTCTTCATAACAAAAATCTTCCACGGTGCGCGCGCCATACAGCACGAACAGTCGCCCAAAATTATTTCGATTCTGAAAAATATGCCGCAACGCTGACCGCAATGGAGCTAGTCCCGTTCCCATCGCCACAAACACCAGATCGTGGCCTGTATGCTGCTCCACGGGAAATCCTGTGCCGACGATGTTTTTCAGCACCACGTGTTTGGCAATGTGCGGATCGAACAGCGCCGCTGTCACGTTGGGCGACACGCGCCGTTTGATCAAAAACTCGAACTCGCTTTCTTCTGGCGAAGACGCAAAGGCGTAATACGAATCTCCGTAATTATCCATTTCCAGCACGGCGACTTGTCCGGCGACGAAATTCGGTCGCTGGGCATTTTGTGGAGTCATAAAAAAGCTCCACGTGGTCGGCGTATGTTTGACGATGCGATTGATGCTTAAATTGATGGGAAACTGCTGGCTCATAGTTGAATCAAACTTGTTCGGATGCTTTCACTTTTACCCAGCGGGCAAACAGTTTGCGGCGTCTTTCCAGGATCTGTTGGGCATTGGGGATTTTCATGACAAGCCGTTCCAAGTGGAGCAGGTAATCTGCTTCACCGGAAAGTTCGCGCATCTCGGCAATGTAAGGCTCGACTTTGGCAAATACACCGATGTGTTCCGTGTTGGAATCGAGAAACACTTTTTCATCAATGCCGCCGTTAAGTACGAACGAGGCGGCCATGTCCCAATACGACGTCAGCATACGGTAATGCTCGCTGGCTTCGTACCCGCTGGCGATCAGCTTTCCAATTTCCAGCGCGCTCTGCGGATTGAACTCGGTGAAATACCACTGGCGAGCTCGCCGCATTTTGTCTTCGCGTCGCAACTCATACAGTTTCAGGATTACTTCAACATCGTGTTGCTTGTCGGCCATTGGATTCTCCGGTCCGTGTTCATTCCGCCGCAACGTGAGTCGCTTCTTTTTCCTGATAAAGCTGGTCAATCGCTTTCTTGTGCTTTTCGACTACGACGCGCCGTTTGACCTTGAGTGTCGGTGTCAGTTCACCGCTTTCCACGGTCAATTCATGGTCGAGCAACAACACCGCTTTGATCTTTTCGTATTGCGATAAGTCCGCCGTGTTTTGAGCGATTTCAGCTTCAAACAGCTTGACGATTTGCGGATGCGCGATCAATTCCGCCGGTGAACCGGTTTTGATGCCGAGTTGTTCTGCGTATGCACTGACTGCGTCGAGTTGCGGAACAATCATCGCGGCAGGAAACTTTCTGTCATTGCCGATGACGACGACTTGATTGACGAAACGGCTGCGTTTGATCAGGTTTTCAATGGGTTGCGGCGCGATGTATTTGCCGCCGCTGGTTTTCAGCAAATCTTTTTTGCGGTCGGTGATGAACAGAAACCCGTCTTTGTCGAGCACGCCAATGTCGCCTGTGTGCAGCCAGACGCGGCCTTCGGCATCGGTTTCCAACGTGCTGGAGGTTTCTTCCGGGCGGTTGTAATACCCTTGCATGATGTTTGGACCCGTCGCCAGAATTTCGCCGTCTTCCGCAATTTTGATGGTCACACCGGGCATTGCTCGACCAACAGAACCCAGCCGGTTCTGCGCTTCTGAATTTGATGTGATCCCAGGAGAGCTTTCCGTCAATCCGTACCCTTGCAAGATCGGCATGCCTGCCGCGTAAAATGTTTTGGCCAGATCGGTCGCCAGCGCAGCTCCGCCGGAAACTAAATAGCGAATCTTGCCTCCCATCGCTTCTCTCCATTTTGAAAAGAACAGCGCGTCGGCAAGTTTATGTTTGAGGCTCAAAACGAAGCTGGGCTTGCCGCCATTGCTGACAATGTCTGCCCATTGCTGACCGACTTCGAAAGACCAATGAGCTACCTTTGCCGTTAAGCCGCCTTTTTCATTCGCTTTTTCCATCGCCCGGGCATGGATTTTCTCAAACAGTCTGGGGACGCTGGTCAGATAATGTGGCTTCACGTCGCGAAGGTCTTCGGCGACCGAATCAATGCTGCGCGCGTAAAAGACTCTGGCGCGAGTGAACAGATAGTAATAGATCACGGCGCGTTCGAAGATGTGTGAGAAGGGCAGAAAGCTGAGCGCAGGTTCGTCTTCGTCCACAGTCATTACCTGAGCTGTGCTCAGGACGTTGGCGATCAGATTGCTGTGTGACAACATCACGCCTTTGGGATCGCCGGTTGTGCCGGACGTGTAAATCAGCGTTGCCAGCGTTTCAGGCGTGACGGCGGATTGCAACGACTCAAAAGCGCGCGGATCGGTGTCATAAGCTGCCGTGCCCCAATTGAGCAATTCATCAAAGCTCATTACTTTACCGCTGGGAGCGTTGACCGGATCGAAGGAAATTATCACGCGCAGTTTCGGACAGGAGTTCAATGCATCTCGAACGCGGTCATATTGAGCCTGATTGGAAATGAACAGAAGCTCAACACCTGCGTCGTTCAGAATGTAAGCGACTTGCTTCGGCGCTTGAGTCGGATAAATCGGTACATCCGCTGCGCCACAATTGATCACTGCCAAATCCGCAATCGTCCATTCAATTCTATTTTCCGACAGTAAGCCTATGTGATGGTCGGGCCGAACTCCGAGTGCATACAACCCCATCGCAGCCAGCCGGACTTTTTCAAATAACTCGGTGGAAGACATTGACTTCCAATGGCCGTCACGTTTGAAATTGAGCAAAGAAGGCTTTTGCTTTGCCGTCGAACAACGGAACAGGTCTACCAATGTCTTTATGGACTGAGCGGAATTGAGAGTTGGTGCTGTGCTGACATCAGACATGACTGGCATTTGCTCCGTTAAAGAAGATGTCCAATACCGGTTCGGCCATCTCGGTCAGGCTGTGATTTCCATGGCTTAACACCCAATTGGTCGCCATTTCATCCAGCATGCCGAACAGCAGCTTCGCAATCAATTTTGCATTCAGCGTGGAGCGGAGCAGGCCGCTTTTCTGTCCCTCCTCGATAATTTCTCGAAGCATTTGTAAGTACGCGGCTAAATAAGTTTTTGAGAAATGCTCCATGAATTTGGTGGATTGGCGCAATTCGATCTGGAAAACGATGGCTATGTCACGTTCCTGTTCAAGCAAGGAAAAGTGCAATTTGGCAAATCTGAGCAGCTTTTCCTTGGTATTGGCGATCTCAGCCAGTTCAGTGCGTGCACGCGTCAGGAATTCGCCCATCGCCCAACTGAAGATCGAGGTTAGCAAATCATCTTTATTCTTAAAGTATAGATAAACCGTGCCGTCTGCGACTCCTGCCGAACGGGCCACGTCTGAAACTTTCGAGTTGAAGTAGCCCGATTGAGCGAAAACTTTGGCTGCAGCCCGCAGGATTGTTTCGGATTTGCCATTACGATTTTTTTCGTCCGGTAGCTCGTCCGGGCGAACCGTGATTTTATGTTTTGTTTGCATAGGATTTCAGTTGAAGATGCCAGTGAATGAACGCTCATTCACTGGCATCTTAACGAACTTGGCTATTCTCAGCAAGAAGTGGGCTATCAATTGGTTTGAATTTAGCCTCCTTGTTTTGGGCATAGGTATGATCGGCTATTAAATGTCAGAAAAAAGATTACACCTGATGAAAAAAGTGCTTTATAAACATTGTGTCAAAAAAGTGAAATATGCTATTTTAATGGCCGTCGGACGTTATCTCCTAACATTTGTCAGCTAACCCCACTGGCTAGCATCTTGCTGAGCCGTCCGAACAAGTGTGTCAGTTTCAGGGTGTGTTGTAGGCCGAATCACCATCTTTCTTATTGATTGTTGATAGCGGCTCATTACCTAGAAAGAAATTTAACCAGACTGCCGGCTATTTGATCCAAGCAAAATTCTGCATTTTCAGGCTCTTAGTTTTTAGAATAACTAAGTAAGCATATTCTTGCTCAGGGTTTTTTTGACGAGGCAAATGGTTATCCTTCACAAAAAATAGGGGAAAGAATGAATACGGGAATCATTGAGAACGTTCGCTCCGCCAATGTAACTAAACCCAAAAGACGCTCAATTTCCAGCCTCGACCTAATTGAAGGTTTAGCGCGATTGGAATTTAGCTATCTTTTCGATTACTTGACGCTCAAGGCAATTGCGTCGAAGTTTACGTATAAGCGTTATGCTCATCGAACCATGATTTACAACGTCGGTGATGAGCGAAGCCAAATTTTTGGACTGATTGGCGGTTACGTCAAAGTCATGCGCGCGGATAAGCGCGGAAATCAGGCGTTGATTGATATTTTGGCTCCAGGAGTTATTTTTGGCGAAGACGCGCTTTACCTGACAGGAGCTCGCGACAGAGCTATGCAAGCTCACGACGATGTGACAGTTGTTTACGCCAGCAAAGAAGATTTTCAGCAACTGATCAACGAATATCCGAAATTGTACGATTATGTGTTCCGCACCATCGGCGAAAGGCTCAAACGCACGGAAGATCGCGTGTTGAACCTGTCATTGGAAGCCGTGCCAGGGCGATTGACCAAAGTTTTGTCTGAGATGGCTTTCCGTTACGGAACCGTTCAGGAAAATGGCTCGATCATAATCAACCTGAAATTGCCACATCGTGAAATCGCCGATTTGGTCGGCAGCACTCGCGAATCAGTCACTGCGCATTTGAATGATCTGCGCCGCCGCGAACTCATTGATATCAGCGAACGGCACATTGTCATTAACGATTTGGCCGCTTTGTCAGATGGCGTTTAAAAAACGACCTGAATCAGTTTTGCAGATTTCGCGTCAGAGGGTAAAGTTGAAGTCTTGATCGTGCCTTGTGCGCGATTTTCAAGTCTTCAAACCTTATCCGTCTGACGTGAACAACGAAAAGTGATTCAGGTATGAGCCAAGAACGCAGTGCAGATGTTCAACCGAAAAGAATAGGTTTAGTCACAGGCGGCGGTGATTGTCCTGGGCTAAACGCTGTGATCCGCGCCGTCGTCATCGGAGCGATCAACTGCGGATGGGAAGTCTTCGGCATCGAAAAAGGCTTCGAAGGGTTACTGCATCCTGAACGCGTACACCTGCTGAATACTCAAGACGTTCGCGGAATCATTTATCGCGGTGGCACAATTCTCGGCACGACCAACCGCGGCAATCCTTTCAGGCATAAAGACACAGAACATGGTCAGACGGCGGAAACCGATCTTTCGGATGACATCGTTGCGGCTTTTCACGATCTAAATCTGGATTCGCTTGTCGTGATTGGCGGAGACGGCACGTTGACCATTGCCAATCAGCTTTCCGAAAAAGGCATTCCTGTTATCGGTGTTCCCAAGACAATTGATAATGATCTGATGGCGACCGAAATGACGTTTGGGTTCAGCACCGCTGTCGCGACTGCCACCGACGCGATTGACAAGTTGCACGCGACCGCCGAATCGCACGAGCGTGTAATGATTGTTGAAGTGATGGGACGCAACGCTGGCTGGATCGCATTGTATTCAGGAGTTGCGGGCGGAGCGGACGTCATTCTGATTCCTGAAATCGCCTATAAACCGGACGCGATTGCGGAAAAGCTGCACGACCGTTGGCGGCGAAACCGAAACTTTGCCATTGTCGTTGCCGCCGAAGGCGCGATTGAAAGCGGCGGCGAAGCGATTTATCAAGAACCCATTGTCGAAGGCCAGGCTCCTAAACTGGGTGGCATCGCAGAGCATCTGGCGAAAACCCTTGGACAGATGACTGGGTACGAAACGCGCTCTTTGGTGCTGGGCCACTTGCAACGCGGAGGCCAGCCGACTCCTGCCGATCGTTTGCTCGCCACTCGCTTCGGAGCCGCCGCTGTCCGCGCCATTCAGCGCGGCGAACGCAATGTGATGGTGGCGTATCAATCCTCAACGATCATTTCCGTCCCACTGAAAACCGCCATCGAACAGCGGAAACAAGTTCCGCTGGATTATGACGTGATCCGCTCGGCTCGCGATCTTGGAATTTCGTTTGGGGATGCGTGATCGGCATGACAGAAGTAACAACCCTTTATCGGCCAGTTGGTCAGGAAGAACTCGATCTGATAGCGGCTAGCGGCTATCAGGAATTCCCTCCGCGATTGCCGGAACAGCCAATCTTCTATCCAGTGACCAACGAAGAATATGCGATGCAGATTGCGCGGGATTGGAACACCAAAAGCGGATCGAAAAAAGGATATGTGACTCGGTTTTCCGTCAATGCAGATTTTCTGGCTTGGTACGAGGTGCAAACGGTCGGCGGTTCGATGCACCAGGAATACTGGATTCCCGCCGAAAACCTGCTTGAATTCAACCGCAACATTGTTGGTTTGATCGAAGTGATCGCTGAGTTTCACGGATGAATTACATCGGCTCTAAACATTCTCTGCTTCCATTTCTTGAAAACATCTGGCGCGAAGTCCGCGAAGGCGACGAGCGGACGGCGTGCGATATTTTTGCGGGAACGGGAGCCGTCGGGCGAATGTTCAAACGGCTGGGGGTGCGAGTCATCGCCAATGATGTTCAGCAATACGCGTACACGCTGAACAAAGCCTACATCGAGATCAATCAATCGCCGCGGTTTGCTCGGTTGCTGCAATCATACAAACCCTTTGTCGAAGCCGAAGGGGCAAATGCGGCGGAGCGTGTGCTGGCCTTGCTCAATCGGTTGGAAGGTTCGCCGGGCTTCATTGCCGAAAATTACGGCCCGGCTGGCAAGCGTTTGTATTACTCCGCCGACAACGCCGAAAAAGCGGATGCCATTCGCCAGACCATCGAAAACTGGCGCGAGCAAAAACTGATTAGTGAAGCGGAATCCTTTTACCTGCTGGCTTCCTTGCTGGAAGCGATTGACCAGGTTGCCAACACCGCCAGCGTGTACGGAGCATTCTTGAAACAATTCAAGGCGACTGCCTTGCGACCGCTGACGCTGAGGCCTCTCGAACTCTGCAACCACGTCAAAGGCTGCGAAGTTCACAATCGGGATGCCAACGAATTGATCCGCGAAATCGAATGCGACGTGCTGTACCTGGACCCGCCATACAATCATCGGCAATACGGCGCGAACTATCACGTGCTGGAAACCATCGCGGCATATGACACTCCGCAGCTTTCAGGCGTGACCGGATTGCGCGATTACCCGCGCAGCCGGTATTGCCAGGCAAAGCAAGCTGCCGAAGCGCTGGAAGATTTGATCGTCAATGCGAAAACGCGTCACATTTTGCTGAGTTATAACGACGAAGGTGTGCTGAGCCTGGAAGAAATCAAACGGATTCTGAGCTTGCGCGGCGTTCCGAAAACCTTTGAACAACCTTACAACCGCTTCAAAGCTGACAGCGGGCGCGAATATAAACGCGACGCAACGGTGGAATTCGTGCATTACGTTCGGGTACGGAACCGAAAGCGATAGCGACCAGGTTGCATCAACTGTTCGCTCAAATAATCAGCCGCGTCGTGATGTCTGAAAACTCATACTGATGTTCGCCCCCACGGGCCTTTCCGCGTTTGTGTTTAATCTGAAATGTCACCACGACTTGGCCGTCAATCTTGATGCCGAATTCCGAAGCGATGGGATTCCGGCGTGGCCGGGAAGGGCGAAACGAAATTCGATCCGCCGTCAGCCGCTCGACATCAACTCCTTCCAATCGAGATTCCCAACTTACCGCGCCGTTTTCCCGATCAAAAATGATGACAGTGCTGCCGTCGTTACCGTGTTTGAATTTCAGTAATTGACGAAGCAGAAACTTTGCCGCTTCCAGATTGGTCACTCGCGCTCGGCTGAAATCATCCGGCTGGCAATCCACCAGAGCGAGTTTGCGAATCAGAATCTGCGCAACCAGCTTGGAAACATTCAGGTAGTCCGACTTCAGCTCCGCCAAAGAAGCAAACCCAAGCTCGCGGATCAGTGAATCAAACTCCGTTGGCGAGACTTGAAAATACCGTTCCGCCCATTTCGCCTGAAGGTGAGGCGTCTGACCTTCGGCGACGGCAATCTTGTTGGATTTTTCGGTTTTGACTGAGACGGGAAAGCGTTCGCCGGATTTGAATTCCAGCACAAGATCGGCGGCTTTGGCGTCCGCGAAGTCTTTGGCAGTGTGAAGCACGCGAGTCAAAGACATTTTGCCCGAACGTTGAAGCAATTCTGCCGCGCCGCGTTCCGTTGCCGCAGCGACATTGGCGCGTTCGGCTTCAAAACGTTTCCGCGCAGAGTGATTGGCGGGCAAGCGTTCAATGGCGTCGAGCATTTTGGCTTCGCTTGTTCGCAAGTCGAATGGAGCCTGGTTGATGTGGCCAAGCTCAATCAATGTATTGGCCAGCTTCAATTCGGCGAATGTGCCCAGTCCATCGTGAAAAACGCCTTCGATGATTTCGAATTCGGCAGGCGAAACTTTTGCCGGAACGGTAGGTGATTGCGCGAAGTTAAGCGCGCAAAGTGAAACCAGCAAGCCGGCAAGTTTTAGCAAGGCTTCTCGCCTCAACCCTGGCAAGCGGGACGCCTGCGCTCCCGAAGCGGACACTTGTGTTTTCATGATCAGAACCTACGCAAGATGTTTGGCTAACAATTGCAGTAGAGTCGGTTCGACTTCCTGGCGGATGACTGAGTTGGCGTACCCGACCCAGGAAACATCACTGGTCGTGTCGAGCGGCGCGTTTAGCGGCTGACCGTCTGCGCCAGTGACTTCGACCCCGGCTTCTTCGGCGATTAACACGGTGCAAAGGTCATAGGGGTGGCAGGCGTGGCCTGTGGCTTTGCCTTCACGGGCGAACTTTTCGTAAAGCGTTCCGCGAACATCCACCAGCATTCGATCGCGCCCGGTCAGCAATTCGTAAAGCTGGCCGCCGGTGGATAGATATTGTTCGTCGAACATCGCCGTCTTGCTTTGTTCCAATCCGCCGATGATTTCCGAAGTCAACTCTTCTTCCATCGCCGCGAAGATTTCCTTGCCGCCTGGGAACGGATGAAAGAATGACGCGAAGCCTCCGGCAATGGTGTCTGCTCGCGAAGGTTGCGGCTGAAACTCATTTCGTTCGCCGGAAATCAGATTGGTTGTTTCGCCGCCTGCGCCTTTGCCGCGAATTGCCCACAACGTATCGGCCAACGCGGCGCGCGTTGTGGGGATTTCGACCTGGACGGCGACTTGTATGTCGCGCAGCGACGTTGGCTCGCCGAGATTGGGCGCAAGCCCGGCCAGCCACCACGCGCTGCGTTTGTTGTACATAATCGGTCGAGTACCGTCTATCGGATCAACGATCAGTCGCGCCTGGCATTGTTCGATAGGCAAATCGGCAGGGAAGGCCAGCGGCTGTTCGTCATTGACGCCTTCGCAAATCAGCGCAAACGATAAAACGGGTTGCAGGTGTTCGGCCAACGCTGGCAGCAAAATCGTTTCGACCGAACGGTCAATGACATAGATTTTATCCGCCGCTGTTTCAAACGCGATGGCGGAAAGCGATTCGGCGGATTGCTGGCGAAGCTCGGCCAGCACGTGGTCTCGCACGAGTTCGCCAATGGTCACGAGCCTGCGTTTTACATCCTCAAGATCAGGCAGCATTTGGAAAGGGCGTTGAAGAACGGTTATTTGCTACGACGTTTGGCCGCCGCTATGTCAGTTTTTTCTTCAGAAGAACTGGACGAATCGCTCGAAGAGCCGTTGGCCAGATTGTTTCGATTTTCGCGCGCCCACGCGGCTTGCGACGCTCGCAGGTGGTTGCTCAGCATTTCCTTGGCGCGTTTGGAATCGTGTTTTTTGATGGCTTCGACGATTTTGTAATGCCAGTCTATGGCTTCTTCCAAATCGCTGGCGTGTCTGATCGTTTGGCGGCGCAGTTTGAACAGCAGCTGCGCGACGGTATCCATCACACCGCTCATCAACTTGTTGTTGGCGGCCCTGGCAATGGCTTGGTGAAACCGCACATCGTGTTTCAGATAATTTTCCGGGTCGCTCATGTTGGCGCGCATGCCTTCGATTTCGACGTTCAACGCTTTGATGTCTTCTTCATCAGCGCGCTCGGCGGCGAGTTCGGCCAACCCGGCTTCGATAATCAATCGAGCCTCAAACATTTCTTCGTCGCTGGTGTTGTTGATCAGAGTCATAAACCGCATTGGCTCTGTGAACACTTCCGGCAGTGATTCGGCGATGTATGTTCCCGCGCCCGGTTTGGCATGGATGATGCCCATCACGGACAACGCTTTCAGCGCCGTGCGCAGACTGGGGCGGCTGATGTGCAGCATGTCAGCCAGTTCGCGTTCCGGTGGCAAACGGCTTCCGGCTTTCAGTTCGCCACGTTCCAGCAATTCCTTGATTCGTTGGACAACTAATTCGGTGATCCCGGCTCGATCAATTGGCGCCATCGCCGCATTCAAATTGTGCGAATTACGACTGGTCATTCATCCTCCCGTCGCGGATGTAGTTGGTAGAATTGAGGTTCCAGCTAGATGTTTCAGTGCGGTTGAGTAAAGTCTAGTTTGCACTGTAACTTGGTTTGACCGGCGAACTATAAGACCGCTTGACTGGCTTGTCAATTTTTGGGCCTATCTGGCTTTGGTTTTAATCAAAAGTTGTTTGCGTTTGTCAGGTGGGAACTTTTCGATGGCATAGCGCAACGCTGTTCGCGGAATGCGCGGGCCATGTTCCAGTAGAAATTGTTCCAGCCGTTGTTCGTCGGTTCTGCCCGCATCCCGCAACAGCCAGCCGGTGGCTTTGTGAATCAGATCTTCCGGAGAATCAAACAGTGCCTCGGCAATTTCATATGCGTCGTCCAAGTGCTGGCCTCGGCGCGCCAAACCTGTCAACGGCACAGCCGAAACCCTGCGAACCCAAAGATTTTCATTGCGCGTCCAGAGTTTGAGTTGTTCGATCAGCTCAGGATGCTTTTTTATCAAAGGCGCAACGACCACCGAACAAAGCCCATCCGTCGTAGCCCAATTGTCGCTGTGATTTTCCAGCAACCATAACTTGATCGTTTCCAACAGTTCCGGTTTGAAGTCGCGTTTGAACCGAGCCAGAACTTCACAACCAATCATCTTGGCTTCCAGATGTTTTTCTCGAATCAGCAAATCGCAAAAGGCGAGCGCGTTGGCGTAAGTCCAAACGCCTTTTACCGTGGCGAAAAACTCGCGCTCAACTTGCCGCGCTTCAGGCGTAGACAAACCATAAAACTGCACGTCTTCGTCAGCTTTGAAGTAAACACGCGATTGCTCCGCACGAGCCGGTGAGCCAGCAGCTTTCAAAGTTTTGATGAGTCGTTTCGAGGCGAGTTTTGGCAATGTCATACGGGGCAATCAATTGAAAATAAAAAGCGGATTGCGATGAACCATTTCAACCCGCAATCCGCAATCACAATTCAGTAATCGGTTTATTTGACGAACGAGAGCCAATCTCCCGGAGCTTCTTTCTCACCGGAAGTAATCGCAAAAAATTCTTTCTGCAGCGCAGCGGTAATCGGGCCGCGTTTGCCTTCGCCAATCTTGATGCGATCAATCGTGCGAATGGGCGTAATTTCGGCGGCGGTTCCGCTGAAGAAAACTTCGTCGGCGGTGTACAACGTCGCTCGCGGGATCAGCGATTCGACGACTTCGTAACCGAGCAGGCGGGCGATCTGAATGGCCGAATCGCGAGTGATGCCGGTCAGGCCTGCGCTGGAAAGCGGTGGCGTGAAAATCTTGCCGTCGCGGACGACGAAGATGTTTTCGCCGCTGCCTTCACTGACATACCCTTGCGTGTCGAGGGCGATGCCTTCGACAAAGCCATTGAGAATGGCTTCCATCTTGATGAGCTGCGAGTTCATGTAATTCGCACCGGCTTTGGCAGTCGGCGGCAAGGTGTTCGGATGCATGCGCGCCCAGCTTGAAACGCAAACATCAACGCCGTCTTCGATGGCTTCCGCGCCCAAGTATTTACCCCAAACCCAACTGGCAATGTAAGCTTCGACGGGATTGTTCAGCGGGTTGACGCCGAACGCTCCGTAGCCGCGAAAGACGACGGGACGCAAATAGCATTCTTTGAAGCCGTTGACGCGAACCGTTTCAAGGCAGGCTTCCATCAGTTGTTCGATGCTGAATTCCAAAGGCATTCGATAAATATGGCAGGATTCGTGAAGCCGTTTGATGTGTTCGCGCAGCCGGAAAATCGCCGGGCCTTGTGAGGTCGCGTAACAGCGAATCCCTTCAAACAGCGAAGAGCCATAATGAACGACGTGCGACATGATGTGAATGTTGGCATCGTTCCAGTCAATGAATTTGCCGTTGTGCCAAATCTTTTGTGCGTTGTTGTTTGAACTCGTTGGATGAGCCATAGCAGTTGAATACTCCCTCAAAATTTTTGCCGGAAACACTGTGTCAGGCAGGAGAAATATGATTGGTTATGTTGAACCGAACCGAAAGGCATCATATAAGTCGGCTTCCAATAAGGTCAAGCAATGCAAGTTTTAGGAGGAATCTAGCCAGTGAATTTCGATCAAATTCGGGAATTCTGTTTGTCGCTGCCGCACGTGACTGAAGACATTCAGTGGGAACACGACCTGCTTTTCCGTATCGGCAACAAGATGTTCACCGTTTTGGTGCTGGATGCTGACAAGCCTTATCGAATGAGTTTCAAATGCACGCCTGAAGAATTTGCCGAGTTGACCGAACGCGAAGGCATTGACCCAGCGCCTTATGCCGCGCGGAATCACTGGGTTGCGTTGGCTCGTTTCGACGTTTTGCCAAAGGCTGAATTGAAGCGGTTGATCAAAGATTCTTACGAAATGGTCAAAGCCAAGCTGCCGAAGAAAATTCTGACCGACCTGAAATAAACAAACAGAGGGAGATTACTTGATGACTTACGCACACAAACTCACGGGCGACCAACTCATTAAACTTCGCGATTTTGATCCCGAATACGACGCCGGGCTGAATCGTGAAAAAGGCGAAGCGAAGCTGAAAACGTTGAGCGCAGAACTGACTCGGTTGCAGGAATTACTTTACGCCGCAGGCCAGCATTCGGTCTTGATTGCGCTGCAGGGCCGCGACACGTCCGGCAAAGATGGCACGATCAAAACTGTGATGGGGCCGCTGAATTCGCTGGGGTGCCAGGTGGCTTCGTTCAAGGTTCCGACCGCTGAAGAATTGGAGCACGACTTTCTTTGGCGCATTCACAAACACACGCCCGGCAAAGGCCAAATTACGATCTTCAACCGTTCGCATTACGAAGACGTGCTGGTTGTCCGAGTTCACAAATTCGCTTCGGACAAAATCTGGCGCGCTCGGTACGACCACATCAACAATTTTGAAAAGCTTCTGGTGGAATCGAACACCATTGTGCTGAAGTTTTACCTGCACATCAGCAAACAGGAGCAGGAGCAACGGTTGCTGGAACGCGAACAGGACGCAACCAAATACTGGAAGCTTTCGGCTGGCGATTGGAAAGAACGCGAATATTGGAACGATTACACGCGCGCTTACGAAGACGCGCTGAACCGTTGCAGCACGCCGCAAGCTCCGTGGTTCATCGTTCCGGCAAACAAAAAATGGTTTCGCAATCTGGCTGTCGCCGAAGCAGTGGTCAGTGCGCTAAAGCCGTATGAAAAACAGTGGATGAAGCGGCTGGAAGAAGTCGGGCAAAAATCGAAAGCAGAGATCGAAGCGTTTCGCCAGCAGCGGGAAAAGAAATAGAGTGCCGATATCCGCGCTCTATTCAAAGGTATCTCAAAAACGAATTGGGATTGTTCAGAAACCTGCGTGTGAGCGAAACGTGTTCGACTTCGTCGTACGCTGTCTCGCTGACCGGATGTGAATCGAAGCTGAAAATTTGCGCTTCGGGATAGGCCATCAGAATTGGCGAATGCGTTGCGATGATGAATTGCGCGTCTTGTTCAACCATTTCCTTCAGCATCGAAAGCAACGCCAGTTGCCGTTGCGGCGAAAGCGGCGCTTCAGGTTCGTCCAGCAAGTACAATCCGCCCGGCACAAAACGCGATTGAAAGAGTTTCAAGAAACTTTCGCCGTGTGAGTTCGCGTCCAAATCTTCGCCGTAACGTTCGATCAACGCTCGCCGCTGACCTAGCGCCGCGCCTTTCGCCAAGCCCAAGGCATAACCGCTGTAATCGTTTTCAAACTCGTCGGCAATTTCCTGCAACTCGACCTGCATCGTTTGCAAGCGTTTGGCGAAGTTGAAGAAATCTTCCGCGCGCAGAAAAAATCCTTTGTGAGTTTTGCCTTGCCAGGCAAGTTTCAATTGCTTGCCCAACGCGCGCGCGTTGGCCAGGCTTTTGTCGCGCGACACGTCTTCGCCGCCAACAGTCGCCAGATTGATTCCGGCGGCAATGGATTCAATCAACGTGGATTTGCCGGAGCCGTTTTCACCGACAAAGAACACTACTGGTGAACGAAACTCAATTTCGCCGAACTGTTGCACCAGCGGCAACGAAAATGGAAAACCAGTTTGTCCTTTGGCAGACGGTTTCAACCCGACGGATTTCAGATGAATCATGGATTGCTCTCCTGATTGTCACGGCGCAAATCTGCTGCTACTCTGCGCGACGATTTTCGACACCGCTAGAAGATACCAGATACAAAATGAAAGATTTACTCCCGAGCGAGAATGGGTTTCTGCGCTCCGCTCACAATTGGTTTGCCAACAAACTTTCACGCGTCACTTCGACAGGCGAAGTCATTGCCGAAGTGGACGGGCTGCGTTTCCTCGCGATTTCAGTCGTGGTCTTCCACCACTTGATGTCCATTTACCTGCCCTCGGTGGGGCGTGTCGAACGCATTTGGACAGCTTCGGATTGGTTTGCCGCCGCACATCAATCGTGGTTGGTCCCGATTGCGTATTGCGGCCATTTCGGAGTCAATCTGTTTTTTGTGATCAGCGGGTTCATTCTGGCACTGCCGTTTGCCAAACGCGCCTTTAATGATCTGCCCGCGCCAAATCTGAAAGGATATTACCTGCGCCGCGTGACGCGCATTGAACCTCCGTACGTCATTTGTTTGCTGTTGCTGTTTTTCATGTTGTGGGTGGATCAAAAGGATTTTGTTCATTTGATTCCGAACCTGATTGCGAGTGTGTTTTATGTTCATGGTTTTGTCTTTGGACGCGAAAGTCTGATCAACGGAGTCGCCTGGTCATTGGAAGTCGAGATTCAGTTTTACATTTTCGTGCCGTTTCTGGTTCGGCTGTTCAGGATTTCTGACGCGCGAAAACGGCGCTTGTTATTGGTGGGATTGATTCTGGCCTTTGGAGTGTTTTCGCAAGAGTTCATTTATCCCTTTGGGTCTGCGCGGTTGCGGCTGACGCTGTTTAACTTCCTGCACTATTTCCTGGCGGGATTTTTGCTCGCGGATTTGTATCTGAGCCGTCCTGATTTGCTGCGGCAAAAATCGTATCGCTGGGATTGGGTGGCGTTGGGGTGCGCTGCGTTTATTGCCTTCACGCTGTGGGCGTTCGGGCACACCTACTTTTTATTGCCGCTGGTGGTTGCGGGCCTGTATGCCGGATGCTGCATGGGGAAAATTGCGAATCGAATCATCACCTCGCGCTGGATCGTGATTACGGGCGGGATGTGTTACACGATTTATCTGTATCACGTGCCGATCATTGCGCGAATGTTCTGGGAGATGAAATCGTTGTCGGTGACAACATTATCTTCGACGGCGGATTTTCTGTGGATGTGTTTGCTGATTGTGCCGGTGGTGTTTGTTCTTTGCGCTCTGCTTTTCGTGCTGGCCGAAAAACCGTTTATGCGTTGGAGTCTGACCAAGCGCGAAAACTTGCCGGCAGCATCAGTTGTTAACGCAGAATGCGAGACCGCGTCCGCTGCTTAAGTCAAAAACTGTCGAGCGCATTCCAATGCGTCATCAATGCTTTCAAAGACAAATTCTCGCCCCAGGCTTTTCAGAAAGCCGGATCGTTCCATCGCTTCCAACGGCTGAGCGGCGACGCCGGTCAGCATCAACGTTCCGCCTTCGCGCCGAGTTCGCTCCAGAACATCTTCCAAGACCTGCAAGCCTGTCGCGTCAATTGCCGGAACCATGCGCATGCGGATGATCAGCACTTTGGGTTTCTTTTCGACGCGACGCATGGCGTCTTTGAAGCGTTCAATCGCGCCGAAAAATAGCGAACCGTAGACTTCAAACACTTCAACGCCGGGCGGCACATGCCGTTTGGAAATCGCGCGCGGATTGTTTGGGTCTTCTTCCTCTTCGGTGACATTTCCCGTCAGCGAACTGACCTGAGCGACTTCGGACATGCGTTGCAGGAACAAGAATGCTGCCAGCACGACTCCCACTTGAATCGCCACGGTCAAATCAATCAACACCGTCAGCGCAAACGTCACCAGCAAGACGGCGACATCGCTTTTCGGACTTTTCAGCAATTTCAAAAAGGCGTGATATTCGCTCATGTTGTACGAGACGAAAATCAAAATTGCCGCCAGTGTCGGCATCGGAATCAGCGCCGCCCATCGTCCGAAAAACAACATAATCAGCAACAACGTCACCGCATGAATGATCGCCGAAAAGGGAGTTCGTCCGCCGCTTTTGATGTTCGTTGCGGTGCGCGCAATGGCTCCGGTGGCAGGAATTCCCTGAAAGATCGGCGAAACGATGTTACCGATGCCTTGCGCAATTAGCTCCATATTCGACCGATGGCGAGTTCCCATCATGCCATCCGCGACGACCGCCGCCAGCAAAGATTCAATCGCCGCCAGCAACGCGATGGTGATCGCAGGCGAAAACATTTTGGTGATTAATCCCCAGGTCAGATGCGGGAAGTGCGGCGCGGGCAGCGTGTTGGGGACGCTGCCAAATCGGCTGCCGATGGTTTCAACATTCAAACTGAGCAAGTGAACTGCCGCCGTTGCCAACACAATTGCCACCAGCGAGCCGGGAATTTTGGGCGTGATGCGCGGCCATAGAAACACAATCGCCAACGAAGCTGCGCCCACCGCCAGCGCCCGCCAATTCACTGTAGCCGCCGCGTGAATGTACGCCGCCCACTTTTCGACGAAATCCGCTGGGACGCTTTCCATCCGCAAGCCAAAAAAATCTCGAATCTGGCCGGAGAAAATGATCAGCGCAATTCCCGTGGTGAAACCGACCGTGACCGGATAAGGAATGAATTTCAGAAACGCGCCCATTCGTAACAAGCCCATCGCCACCAGAAGAACTCCGGCAATGATGGTCGCGACGGCCAATCCGTCGTATCCATACTGTTGGACAATGCCGTAAATGATGACGATGAATGCGCCGGTCGGGCCGCTGATTTGCGCTCGCGTTCCGCCCAGCGCGCCGATCACAAACCCGGCAATGACTGCTGTGTATAAACCTTGTTCCGGCTTGACGCCCGAAGCAATGGCGAAGGCGATTGCCAGCGGCAACGCGACGATTCCCACGATGACGCCAGCAATCAGGTCCGAGGTGAATTGTTTTTTGGTGTAGCCTTCGCGGAGAACGGTAATGAGTTTCGGTTCAAGACGGGTAGGCATTAGTTTGCATCCAGCCACTTTGTCATTAAGTGGCGATCGTGATCAGCAAAGCCGAATTTGCGATAGCTTTGTTGGGCAATGGTGTTTTTGTGTTCGACTTCCAGGTGCAAGGCGCGAATGCCGTGTTCAACGCAAACCTTCGCCAGAAATTCCAGCACTTGTTTGCCGAGCCCTTGTCCGCGAAATTGTTCGTGTAAGAACAATTCATCCACAAACGCATCGCGTCCGCAAAATTCCAGGCTGTAACCAAACGTCAGCACGGCGTATCCCGCCACCATCTCATTCACAAATAAGAGAAACACTTTCCCGAATGCTTCGTTGCTCAGAATTCCGTGTAACGCCTGGCGAGCATTTGCCGCATCAAACGTTATTTCTTCGTGCTGATAAAACTCTTGCATCATTTTCAGCAAGAGTTCGTTGTCGGAAGTTGTTGCCAGTTGGAATCGAAGGTCAGCCATAGTTATTTTGCAAGCGCAGCCAATGGACTGTCCGGTTTGATGATCTCTTTCAATGCGGAATACGGCACGATGACTTCCTGCGGGCCAAAGGCGTACGCGGCCACTTGATAGGCGTCAAACGTGATTTGCAACCCATCGTCGGTCAGGCACCAGCTTTTGTAATTGTCCGCCTTGGGCGCAGCCCCGTTGCGAAGCCATTCCTGATCGGCTTCCTGGCCAATGTCTTTGATCAGTGCGGCGGTGCAGTAATTCGCAATCACTTTCAGGTAGCCGGAATTCGGTTGAAACAAATCGGCCAGTTTCAGCAAACGTCCGTTTTGCAGGTCATAATTGAATGTTGTGGACGATGATCCGCCATGCGCGCCGCCTGTGTATTGATACGTCCAGACCAGGACGCTGATCAAATTTTTGTCGGCGTAGGTTGTGGTGTAACTGATGTCCAAATCGTTTCCCGGCCAATCGCCCGCGTCGGTTCGATCCGCCATCATCTCTTTGACATTCTTTCTGAAGGCGTTGGTTTGTTTCGCCACAAACTCGTTCATGGCTTTGTTGAACGCGTCAGTTTTGGCAGCGTCTGCGCCGACCAATTGCGGATATTGAATATCAATTGTCTGCTTTTGTTTTTTGTTTTCTTCGGTCTGTTCTTTGGACACCAACCGCAGGCCGCCCAGGTCAAACCGGGTTTCCGCCAGTTCAAACGGCAAGGCCTTCGGATCAGATTTCGATTTTTTCCAATTGCCGGTGAACTTCAGCCGCGAATCGTCCCCGCGAATTTCCAGCACCAGTTTGCCAATGAAAATTCCGGTTTCTTTGTCATCGGCAGTTTCCGTCAATTCGACGGTGCCGTCTTTGGCTACCTTGCCAGATAAACTGAGCGATTTTTTCTGCACCTTTTTGTACCGATAGGTTCCGTACAGTTCACTCGAATCTTCGGCATCGCTCTTGGTGCGGCTGAGTTCCATCACGACGGCATGCTTGCCATCAATCAATCCGACCAACGTGCGACGAAACTTTGCCGGAACCGGCGCGAGCGTCGCGGGCGGTTCCGCTGGAGTCGCGGACGCCGCAGGTACCGGCGACGCACTCGGTTGCGAAATTCCCAACTGCGTGGGTTTGTCACCGCTGCACGCGGCAATCATCAGGGTGAATGCAAACATCAAAAACGCTTTTGAGCTCTTCATCAAGATTCCTTTGTAAAACAAAAAATGGTGACCGGCGCAGCAAAAGAATAGCCAACAAACGAAAATAACGGAATCAACGAAAGGCTAAACTTTTTTCGTCAATTCCGTTATTTGATTTTGGCCTCTTTGAATCGCTTACATCACGGGGCCGATGCGCCAGGGCACGAACTCTTTGTGACCCCAAAGTTCGCTTTTGGTTCGTTCGCCGGAAGCCACTTTGCGGATCAGGTCAAAGATTCGCTGGCCGACGTCGTAGATGGTCTCTTCACCTTCAACGACGGTACCGGCGTTGACGTCCATGTTGTCGTCCATAATTTTGGCGATGCGCGAATTGGTGGCGACTTTGATGACCGGGACGACTGGCGAACCGATTGCCGAACCGCGTCCCGTCGTGAAGCAGATCATATTCGCTCCGCCAGCGGCCAAACCGGTCAACGAAACCGGATCGTAGCCGGGCGTGTTCATCAGCACGAAGCCGGGTTTGTTAATGCGTTCGGCGTACGGGAACACTCCGGTCAACGCTGTTGTCCCGCCTTTGGCCACAGCGCCCAGAGATTTTTCGCAGACATTGGTGATGCCGCCCATCTTGTTGCCGGGTGAAGGGTTATCGTCCCATTTGCCGCCGAACCGGCTCAGATATTCCTGATACCATTTCACAACATCAACGACCCGGCGGCCTGTGGCTTCGTCCACGGCGCGCCGCGTCAGCAAATGTTCCGCGCCCATGCATTCCGGAATTTCCGCCAGCACGGAAGTGCCGCCGCTGCGCACCAGCAAATCACTGGCGTATCCCAACGAAGGATTGGCTGAAATTCCCGAAAAGGCATCCGAGCCTCCGCAGTTGGTGCCGAGCAAAATCCGGCTCATCGGTTGCGGAGTTCGTTTCATCGTCCGGCAATGTTCGATCAGCTTTTCGACTTCCTTGATGCCTGCTGCAACGGTTTGCCGTGTTCCGCCGCTGGTTTGCATTTCCAGGCCGACGATCAGTTTGCCTTTGCGAAACGCTTGTTGCCCCAGCTGTGTTGTGCCGATGTATTTGGAAATCTGGTTCACTTCGCACCCCAGACTGACCATCAACACTGCGCCGACGTTCGGGTGGTAGATCATTCCGGCGATGGTGCGTTCCAGCTGCCAGGTGTCTTCGCCTTGAGAATGGCCGCAGCCTTCCTGGTGCGGAATCGCGACGACGCCGTCAATGCCGTCGCCTTGGAAATCGGTTTTGCTGAAATGTTCGGCGATCAGTTCGGTGACGTGGCTGGAACAGTTCGACGTGGCAATCACTGCGACGTAATTGCGCGTGCCGACGTCTCCGTTTTCGCGCGCGTAGCCCAGAAACTCTCCCGCTTCTTCAGCCGAAAAGTAATTGGTCACAGGAGTTTGCGTAGCGAATTCATAATTGCCCGCGCTGAATTCCGGCACGACGTTATGCGTGTGCACCCACGAACCGGCGGCAATGTCTTCAGTGGCTTTGCCGATGGTTTCGCCGTATTTGTGAATCAGCGAGCCTTTGGCAATTGGGCGCAATGCGATTTTGTGACCGGGCGTGATGGTTTCACGCGCCGTGACTTTATCATTGGCAGTTTCGTTGACGACGACTTCGCGGCCTTCGGAAATGGGCAACCGAGCTACGCCTACGTTGTCTTTCTCGTTCAAAATGAGAATTAGCTTGTCAGGATTGGTATTCATTTTTTGTTTCATCCCAGAAAGAATTGGTTACACCACTTTCTATCACGACATAGTCAGACCAGCAAGGTTGCCAGAATTGATTGACTTGGATAGGGCTCGCCTGCAAAATCGCGTTGCCTTCGAAGGCTCAAGTTACAAAGATTCGTTTTATGTTCGCCCTCCTCAACCGTTGTTGATTCTCATTTCTGGCGGCCATGGCGCTGCAATCTCCTCCTCCTAAAAATCCGTCAATTCATTTGGTAATTGGGAGTTCCATATGAAGTTTTGTTTTCCACGTACGTTTTCGCCGCGTTGGCTGAAAATTTTGCTTTTGGTTGGAATCGGGCTTGCGCTGGTAATTGAGGATAACTGGCGTAATTCGGAGCTTCGATCCTTTCAGCCGTCTGTTCAGGCGATGGATGCGTTGCCGACGATTATGTTTGTCACGCAGCCGCCGTTCGGCTCCGATTTCGCAACGGCCAATGCGGTTTTTGGGAATCATAATCCTTACACCGGCAGCACTCCTCGCGGAGGCGATTTGCATATTCGTTATTCGGATGGAGCATTGCGAAACCTGACTGCTGAAGCAGGTTTCGGCCTTAAAGCTGGTGAGGAAATCGCTGTTCGTGAACCCAGCATCCATTGGTCGGGAACGAAGGCTTTATTTTCGATGGTCATCGGAGGGACGACCAAAAATGATTATTCGCCGGTTTACTGGCAGATTTACGAAGTGACTGGCATTGGCAAAGGCGAACAGGTCAGCATACGCCGTTTGGCCCAGCCCGCAGACAACAACAACGTTTCGCCATTGTATGGAACTGACGACCGAATCCTGTTCACTTCGGATCGTCCGCACAATGCCGACCGGTTCAATTACCCGCAGCTTGACGAATACGAATCGCAGGCGACCAACACAGGAATCTGGTCAATGAACACGAACGGTTCTGATTTGCGGTTGCTGGATCACGCTGTGTCTGGAGATTTCACGCCAATCATCGCTTCGGACGGACGAGTGATTTTCACACGCTGGGATCATTTGCAACGCGACCAGCAAAACAATGATCAGGGAGCTTCCGGCGCTTTCAATTACCAAAGCGAGTGGAGCGCGACAAAGCTGAATAGTTATGTCGAAGTCTTTCCTGAGCCTCGCACAACGCCAAACCGTGCTCAATTTCACGGTCACACAATCAACCAATTTTTCCCTTGGCAGGTGAACGAAGACGGCAGCGGTTTGGAAACGTTGAATCACATTGGCCGGCACGAACTGAACAATTATTTTGATTCTTCGCACGACGGGTTGCCGGAATTCATTGCGCCGGAAACACGGCGAACCGCCGAACGTTTTTTGCAGATCAAAGAAGATCCCGCGCGTCCCGGTTTTTTCGTTGGCACCAATGCCCCGGAGTTTTCGACTCATGCCGCCGGGCAATTGATCGGGCTGTTTTCGCCGGAATCGGCCAATCCAGACCAGATGCAAGTTGAGTACATCACCAGTCCCGCAACTCGAAGCTATTATTCCGACGGGCAAACTCCGCCGCAGAATCATCCCGGACTGTTTCGCAATCCAACTCCGCTGTCGAACGGAGCGCTGATCGCGGTGCGAACGACTTATCCGGTTTCAGATCGCACGACGAACGGAGTGCTAAGTTCGCGTTACGATTTTCACCTTTCGCGGTTGCAGCGACAGGCAGACGGCTATTGGTTGCCGGTTGAGCGTGTGTTGACCAACCCAATTACCAAAGCAATCAGCTATTGGGACAATCAAAGTTACACACAACTGAATTTCAGCGGGCCAATGTGGGAACTTGATCCGGTTGAAGTTCGTGCGCGAATTCGGCCACCACGGCACACAAGCCCGCTGCCCGATATTGAAAGGCAAATTCTGAGCGAAGAACTCGGCGGGCCGAGCGGCATCGCACAACTGCAAACTTTTCTGGAAGCGCGCAATCTGGCTTTGATCGTCAGCCGCGACGTGACTCGGCGAGCCGACCGCCAGCAGGATGTAAACCTGAGAATTGCTGGAGGCACAGCCCAAACTTCGGAACCGGGCGCAACGCCCGTGGATTTGCTGTACATGCAATTTTTTCAGGGAGATTTAGTCCGAGGTTATGGCAATTCCGGGCGAGCGGGCAGGCGAGCAATCGCCCAGGCAATGCATGACGGTTTGTTGCCCGGTTTGACCGGAGCGCCTGCCGCAAGTGTGCGATTGGCTGGCGATGGGAGCATGGCGGCATTGGTTCCGGCTCGCAGGGCGCTTTCATGGCAAATGACCAAGCCGAATGGCGAAGCTGTCGTGCGCGAACGTTATTGGGTGACATTCGCGCCGGGAGAAATTCGCAGTTGCACCAACTGTCATGGTTTGAACACCACAGATGTTGTGGCGCACCAGCCTGTGCCGACAAATCCGCCGCAAGCTTTGCGCGACCTGCTGCGCTGGTATCGCATCAATTACCCGACTGCCATTAATCGCGTCGCCAATGTTTCGGCAGCCAGTTATGACAGCTCGTTGCTGGCTGGCGAATCCATTGCCGTGGCTTTTGGGTCGAACCTCGCAACTTCAACTGCCGCGGCGACCGGTTCATTGCCAACGACGCTGGCTGGAACAACCGTCAAAGTGAAAGATGTTGTCGGAACTGAACGTGCCGCGCCGCTATTTTTTGTTTCGCCAACTCAGGTCAATTACCAAATTCCGGTTGGAACCTCGCCGGGGCTGGCTCTGGTCACAATCGTGAACTCAAACGGTCAACAGTCTCAATCCGCTGTTCAGATTGCATCGGTTGCGCCGGGGTTATTTACCGCCAATGCCAATGGTAAGGGAGTCGCAGCCGCTACGATACTCAGGATTAAAGCCGATGGCTCGCAACATTTTGAATCTGTTGGCGCCTATGATCCGGCGCAAAACCAGTTTGTCGCGCGTCCGATTGATCTTGGCCCGGCTACCGACCAGGTATTTTTGCTTTTGTTCGGTGGAGGAATTCGTTTTCGCAGTGACGTTGCTAACGTCAAAGTCAAAATCGGCGGAGTGAACGCAGCGGTAAGCTTTGCTGGCTCGCAAGGCAGCTTTGTCGGTCTGGATCAGATCAACGCGCAAATCCCACGCAGCTTGATTGGGCGTGGCGAAGTGGACGTAACGCTGACTGTGGACGGCAAAGTTGCCAACGTCGTCAGAGTGGCAATCAAATAAGAATTTTGAGGCGAATCGGGGATTCGCTTCACCTTTCGGAAATTTCAATTCGTTTGATCCTATCGCCGCGCGCAATTCGGTCAACGACTCCCATTCCTTTGGTGACTTGGCCGAACACGGTGTAGCCGCCATCCAAATGCGGTTGCGGCGAATGCGTGATGAAAAACTGGCTGCCGCCCGTATCCTTGCCCGACAGAGCCATTCCGACCGCACCTCGTCCGTAAGCCCGCGTGTTCACTTCGCAGCGAATTTGATAGCCCGGCCCGCCTTCGCCATCGCCGCGCGGATCGCCACCTTGAATGACGAAGTTCGGCACGACGCGATGAAAGGTCAGGTTGTTGAAATAGCCTTTGCGCGCCAACGTGACGAAACTGTCCACTGTGATCGGCGCGTCTGCCGGAAACAAGTCCATCGTGATGATGCCTTTGTCGGTGTGAATCGTGGCTGTAACTTTCTTGTTCATCCGAACGGCGACTCGTTGGTAGAGCAATCTGTCGTGACCGGTTCTGACTGTGCCGATGCGGTCAGAAAAATCTCCTGCGCCCATTTGCTTGAGCAAATTGACGGCGTGGCGGCGAACGAGGTGATCGGAATCATCGAGCGCAGTTTTGATGGCTTCGGCGGCTTTTTCAGATTTGTACTTTGCTAGCGCAGTCAGGATGGCAAGTTTGGCATCGTTTTCTTTATCGTTATCGATACCTCTTATTTTAAGCGCCTCTGTCAGCGAATTGAAATTTTCATCGTTTTGAAACTCCGTCAACAATCTGGCGGCGGTTGCAGAGGTAATTAAGTCTCCACCTTTAAGCTCGCCATTCAACAGCATGTTCAAAGTTTTGGGCTTTTGCTTAACTAAGGCGCGTAGCACTTCAGGTTTTGCTTTGGAAAACTCTTTAGCCTCAGTCATACCAGCTAAAAGCAACAGTTTTTCTTTAGCCTCTTCTGACTTAAGTTCACCAAGTCCTTGAGCATAGGCTGCAATATCTTTCCATGGCTCTCTAAGAAATCCTCCACCCCTTGATGTTAATTCGTGAAATGCTGTTTCGCTGATCCGAGCGATTGCAATTTCGACTTCTGGAAAAAATCCGATACCTCTGAATGATCTGAACTTCCGCAGCACAGAGATTGCCGCTTCATCTTTCAGAGTACCGAGCGCCGTGGCAATCTCACCAATCATGTTTTCTTTAGTGCCAGTCGTCTCTTCTTCCATGAGATACCGATTGAGCATTTTCTCTCCGAAGTCTTTTATGGGAGCGACTGCTCGTTTATCGCCAATCGCAGCCAGCGCCCGAATCGCGCTTACCTGAACCTGTTCGTTTTTATCGCCAAGCAATTTGATCAGCGGCTCGATGGCTCGCGTGTCTTTGCTCACGCCCAGAGCGCGCGCGGCATTGGCGCGGAGGTTGTGGTCGCGGTCGTTCAGGGCTTCGAGCAACGCCGGAATTGCCGAAGCAATCGGTTGGCGAATGCGAGAGATGGCGTTGGCAGCTTGAGCGCGAATGTCGGCGTCGTCGGATTTCAGTTGTAGTGTCAATAGTTCGACAGCAGCAGCCGGACGAACTCGCATCAACGCGGTGATCGTCAGGCTGATGGTCTGCTTTTTGTCGGCGGTCAGGGTGAATTGAGGATTCGGCAATTGTTCGATCAGCCGAGCGCTGATTTGTTCGATGGTTGTCTTGCCCAGCAATTCAATGTTCGCCTGAACGCTGGCGATTTTGCCCAACGCTTCAACAGGCCGAGCGCGAACGGCAATCGGATATTTGCCCGGCGTCAGAAATTCCAACAGAGCAGGCACGGCTGCGGTGTCTTCCATTTCGCCCAGCGCGAAGGCTGTCATCGCCCGAACCTGTTCGTCCTTTTCGCTTTGCACTAAGTCCACCAGCGCCGCCGTGCCGCGTTTGTCGCCGATGCGGCCAATCGCCAGCGCTGCGCGTTCGCGAACTTTGGGAGAATGGTGTTTGAGCAGTTTCGCCAATTCATCGCCGTTCAGATTGCGCTCGTCTTCCAGTTGGAGGATGCGTGCGTGGAGAGCAGGCGCAACGGATTGCGCGAAGGCGGCGGAATGCAGGATCAGCCAGATCAGGCAAACAGAAAACAGAATTGGAAATCGTTGGGTCATGATGAATTGGCGTGGAAAGAAAAAGGCGGACGGGGACGTCCGCGCTCCGGCTTGGGCATCCCCGTTTGGATTTGTCTGCGGTTGAGTTAATTGCCTGCGCCGTTGGATTTCTTTTTGGCGGTTTCGACCATTCGTTCGACATCAGCCAGCAGCTTTTTGGCGTCGTACACGATGCCGTCTTTGATCGTGTATTTGATGCCGCCGACGCGTTCAGGCTGATTGGTTTGGTCGTTCAGGCGAATCGCGCCGGTTCCGTACAGCACTTTCAGATTGGCAATCGGGTTTTCCGGAACGATCACCAGATCCGCCAGCAAGCCGGGTTTGACGATGCCGAATTCAATCGGTTTGCCTTTTACTTCGTGCAGCAATTGAGCGCCGTGCATCGTTGCTGCGCGGATGACTTCCAGCGGATGAAAGCCCGCTTCCTGCAACAATTCGAATTCGCGGATGTAATCGAACCCGTAAAGTTTGTAGATGAAGCCGGAATCGCTGCCGGTCGTCACGCGGCCTCCGCGATTTTTGTATTCATTCACAAACGCCATCCACAGGCGGTAATTGTTTTTCCATTCGACTTCGTCTTGCGTCGTCCAGTTGAACCAGTACGAACCGTGGGCTTCGCGGCTGGGCGTGTAGAACTTCCACAGTGAAGGCAGCGTGTACCGGTCGTGCCATTCGGCGCGCATCGAACGCATCAGGTCGCGGCTGGCTTCGTAAATCGTGAAGGTCGGATCGAGCGTGAATTTCAGCTTGATCAATTCGTCCATTACCTCGTTCCATTTTTTGCTACCCGGCGGAGCGGCCTGCTTCCACAAACGTCCGGCTTCGCCAAAGCGATGCGATTCGTCGTTGTAGTTGTAATCCAACGGAAAATCCTGAACTGCGCGGTCAGTGAACAGCGATTCGGGCAAGCCGTACCAATGTTCCATCGAACGCATGCCCAACCGAGCCGCCGCCAGCATGTTCAATCGCGCAACGCCAAGTTGGTTTAGGTGAGTTGTGGAACCCAGTTGCAACTTGTTAGCTTCATCCAGGAACGCCGCCATAATGTCCGGATCGTAAATGGGACCATCACCGATGACCTTGAATCCGTCCGCGCCTTTTTCCTTGGCCCAGCGGACGTATTCGCGCGCCAGTTCCGGCGTTCGCAGCGCGCCTTTGTCCCAGCCCAAGCCCGGCCCGACGTACGCGAAAATTCTGGGAGCCGTGATTTCGTTTTTGGCGCTGCGTTCGCGTTCGCGCAACGTCCAATCCACACCGTTGAAACTGCCAGGTTCACGGATTGTCGTTACGCCGTGCGCCATCCAGAGTTTGTACACATATTCCGCCGGAGTTCCTTGTGCGGTTCCGCCGATGTGCGCGTGGCAATCCACGAAACCGGGCAAGACGTACATGCCGGTCGCGTCAATTTCCTTGGTGGCGTTTGCCGGGCGGGCGCCTTCGCGGACGGGAACTTTCGGGTAACCGACGCTGCGAACTTCGACGATGCGGTTTTGTTCAATCACAATATCTGCCGGACCAAACGGCGGAGCGCCAGTGCCATCAATGATCGTTGCTCCGCGAATGATCAGCCGTTGGAACGGCCCTTCACCTTCGGCGCGATTCGGCGCGGGCGCGACTCCGCGAGGGGTCTGTGCTTGTGTCAGTAACACGCTGACTAAAATTCCGAGCAGCGTCAAAAACGAGTTTCGCTTCATTCGAACGTTCTCCTGTGTTGCGAATTGAGAGGTTGGCGAGCGAAGAATACCAGACCAGTCTTGCAATCGCACGATTGTGTTGCGATTATCTCGCCTCTTCAAATCACACTCTCAAATTCAGATTGCTGGAATCCACAATGAAACTTTATAAAACTGAAAACGGCCCGGTGTTGGAAGAGCATGGCGCTTTTTATCAACTGGGCGAAGGCGATTGGGATGTGTTGCTCAACCGTGCCGATCACGCAGCGGTGCTGACCAGCTTGACGCGTCGGGCGACTACGCTGTCGAACTTTAACCCGTTGAAAGACGCGGTGGCTCCAATTGGCCGCCAGGAAGTGTGGGCGGCAGGCGTCACTTATTACCGCAGCCGCACCGCGCGCATGGAAGAATCCAAAGACGCCGGCGGCGGCAGTTTTTATGACCGCGTGTACGAAGCTCCGCGCCCGGAATTGTTTTTCAAAGCCACGCCGAACCGCGTTGCCGGGCCGTATCAAAACGTGCGCATTCGCCGCGATTCCAAATGGAATGTGCCGGAGCCGGAACTGGCGCTGGTCGTGAATTCGCTGGGCCAGATCATCGGCTATACCGTCGGCAATGACATGAGTTCGCGCGACATCGAAGGCGAAAATCCGTTGTACCTGCCGCAAGCCAAAGTTTATTCGCAAAGCTGCGGGCTGGGGCCGTGCATTTTGCTCAGCCAGGAACCGCTGCCCATTGAAACCGGGATTAAGCTGGAAATTCTGCGCGACGGGGCGACGGCGTTCACGGGCCAGACTTCACTGAAAGAGCTCAAACGCAAACCCGACGAACTGGTTGAATACCTGTACCGAGACAACGAATTTCCATACGGCTGCTTTCTGTTGACCGGAACCGGCATCGTTCCGCCGGATGAATTCACGCTGCAATCGCTGGACGAAATTCGCATCACGATTGACGGCATCGGCACGTTGGTCAATTTTGTAACAGATGGTAGGTGACAGGTGGGAGGTTTCAGGTGCGAGGTTCTGCTTCAACTGCAACTCGAAGCTGACAGCCAATAACCTGAAATCTGACACCTCGAACCTAAAACCTGCAACCTAATACCTGAATATGGAACTAAACGGAAAAAACATCATCGCGGGCAAGGCCGTTGACGCAGACGGCGAAAAATTTCCTGCCTACGCTCCGGCGGAAGGCAATTACATCGAACCGCAATTTGAAGAAGCTTCAGCCGATCACGTCAATCGGGCATTGGTTGCCGCCGAAGAAGCTTTTCACTCTTACCGAAAGCTGCCCGCGGAAAATCGCGCAGCTTTTTTGGACGCCATCGCGGATGAAATTCTGGCGATTGGCGATGCGTTGATCGAACGCGCCAACATCGAAACCGCTTTGCCCAAAGAGCGGCTGACCGGTGAACGCGGTCGCACGATGAACCAGTTGAAAATGTTCGCCACGCTGATTCGCGAAGGTTCGTGGGTCGAAGCGCGCATTGATCTGGCGCAACCGGATCGCCAGCCGCTGCCGAAACCGGATATTCGTCGAATGCTGGTTCCCATCGGGCCCGTGACGGTGTTCGGAGCCAGCAATTTTCCGCTGGCATTTTCGGTGGCCGGAGGCGATACGGCTTCGGCGCTGGCTGCTGGTTGCCCTGTGGTGGTCAAAGCGCATCCGGCGCATCCCGGAACGTCGGAACTGGTGGCGCGCGCGATTGCCGCCGCCGCCGAAAAAACAGGGATGCCGGCCGGAGTCTTTTCGATGCTGCACGATCGCGGCCACGAAGTCGGCACGGCGCTGGTCAAACATCCGCTGACCAAAGCGGTTGGGTTCACAGGCAGTTTGCGCGGCGGCCGGGCATTGTTTGACGCGGCGGCTTCGCGACCGGACCCGATTCCGGTGTATGCCGAAATGGGCAGCACAAATCCGGTGTTCGTTTTGCCGGGAGCTTTGCGTGAACGCGGCGACGCCCTGGCTGAAGGGATGAAAACTTCCGTGACGATGGGCGTCGGACAGTTCTGTACCAATCCTGGATTGACGATTGGATTGGAGGGAGACGAGTTTGGCAAATTCACCAACAAATTGGGCGGGCTGATTTCCGAAGCCCCCAGCGGCACGATGCTCTATCCGGGAATTCTGACGGCATACGACCAAGGCGTAAAACAGCTTGGTGAACTGGACGGCGTCACCAAGGTGCAATCCAATCACACGGCAGAACTCAGCCGCACCGAAGCGCGTGCCGCGATGTTTTGCACCAGCGCTACCAATTTTTTGCAGCACAAGGTCTTGAGCGAAGAAGTTTTCGGGCCTTCGACTGTCGTGGTGAAGTGCGATTCCAACGCGGAATTGGAAACCGTTGCCCGCAATCTGGAAGGCCATCTGACAGCGACGATTCACGGCACAGAAGCCGATCTGGCGGAATTTGCCTGGCTGGTTTCAATTCTGGAAAACAAGGTCGGCCGATTGATCTTCAATGGCTTCCCAACGGGCGTGGAAGTGTGCGCTTCGATGCACCACGGAGGGCCGTATCCGGCGACAACGGATTCGCGGACGACTTCGGTGGGCACGGCGGCCATCAGTCGCTTTGCGCGTCCGGTCAGTTATCAGAACTTTCCGCAATCGGCATTGCCGGTCGAATTGCAAAACGAAAATCCGAGAGGCATCTGGCGTTTGGTGGACAATCAGTTCACGAAAGAAAGTTGTTAGCCGGAGTGCCGTTAGCCGGAGCGCGGACGTCCCCGTCCGCCTGTTTCCTGAACCAATACTTTTCTTTCCAAAAGCTTGGTTAAGAGATAGGCGGACGGGGACGTCCGCGTTCCAGCCTGCGGACGGGGACGTCCGCGCTCCGGCTTAGGCAGCGCCGTTCTTTTTGAAAAACGCCAACAGTTTGGCCCAGCCATCCTGCGCATCATCCTTTTTGTAACTCGGACGATAATCGGCGTGGAATCCGTGTTGGGCTTCGGGATAGACAATGATTTCCGAAGGCTTGCCCGCCTCTTTGATCGCCTTTCGCATTTGCTCCACCGTGTCCAGCGGAATGCCGGTGTCTTTGCCGCCATACAGCCCTAGCACCGGAGCTTTCAGGTCTTTGGCCAGTTCAACCGGATGTTTCGGCTGCAACGGATTCGCGCGATCCGGCGGAGGCGGAACCAATCGGCCATACCACGCAACGCCCGCTTTCAATCCCGGATTGTGAGCCGCGTACAGCCACACAATGCGACCTCCCCAGCAAAAACCTGTGATCCCAAGCTTCGCCGTGTTGCCGCCGTTCTTTTTCGCCCAGGCGACCGCAGCGTCCAGATCAGACATCACTTGTTCGTCGGGAACTTTGGCGACGATGGGCATGATCTGGTTCATCTGCAATTTCGACACATCGCCTTGGCGCGCATACATTTCCGGCGCGATGGCCAGATAGCCTGCTTTGGCAAAGCGGCGACAAATGTCTTTGATGTGTTCGTGAACGCCGAAAATTTCCTGCACGACCAACGCGACCGGGAAGTTTTTGCCTTTGGCGGGCATGGCTCGATACGCTGGAATCTCGCCGTCTTTGACGGGAATTTTGACTTCTCCGGCGACCAATCCGTTGGTGTCGGTGGTGATTTGCGTTTGCGCTTGCACGGGTTGTACGGCCAGAGCGAATCCGGCGGTCAACGACGTGACGACAAACATTCGTCGGGAAACTTCTTCTGTGGGCGAAATCAGCCCGGCCAGTTCTTCGTGAATCGGTTGTTCCATAGTTGTTCTCCTCGATACAGTTGGTAGTACCGCCTTTAGGCGGAAAGCCGGGCACTCAAGGCATTCCGCCTAAAGGCGGTACTACAAGCTTTTTTATCTGGGCAACGGTTCCGGCAGGGTGGCGATTGCGTACGCCAGCACGGCCATTACCGCAGCATTTTCCGCCAGTTCGCGCGGCACGACTTTGTCGAACGTGTCGGCGGGCGTGTGGTGATAATCAAAGTAAGTCCGGTTGTCCTGAATTGGACCAAAGCCCGGCACTCCCGCTCGTTGCAACGGGCTGATGTCCGCTTCAACGGGACCATCGGCCAAGCGCAACAGTCCCGCTCCCGAAGATTGCAACAGATTCGCCACCGGTTGCAGCATCGGCAACGCCGCAGGTTTGACGAAGGCGGAAATTCCCGTTGGATGTCCCGCGCCCAAATCGCTTTCAATCGCGGCGATGTGATTGGCCAAGTTGTCTTTTTGATTTTGGAAATAGGTTTGGCCGCCGCGTCCGCCGTTTTCTTCATTCATCCAGGCGATGACGCGAATCGTCCGTTTCGGTTTCAAACCCAACTGTTTGCACAAATTTGCCACTTGCATGGCGACGGCGACTCCGGATGCGTCATCAATCGCGCCGGTCCCCAAATCCCACGAATCCAGATGGCCGGACACGATGACGACCTGATCGGGAAATTCCGAACCTTTCAGATCGGCGATTACGTTGGCGCTTTCGGCTTCCGGCAACGTTTGCGGAGTCAGCACGAGTTTCAATTTCACTTCGCCTTGCGCGGCCAGATGCGCAATCATTTCGGCGTCTTCATACGCGACCGACGCGCCGGGAATTTTCGGCACTCCATCGGCGTAACCCATCGCACCGGTGTGCGGCAACCGGTAGGCTTTGCCGCCCGCCGAACGATTCAGCGCGGCCACTGCGCCCAATCGCGCAGCGGCAATCGCTCCGCCTCCGCGATATGCGACGGATTGTCCGTACGCGTCCGTGCCGAACCCTTGCGCCGCGAGTTGGTCGTCGAACTTGACGTTGAACAACACGATCTTGCCTTTGACCTTCGCTTCGCCAAGCGCGTTAAGTTCGTCGAAGTTATTGACGACAACGACGGGCGCGGTGATTCCTGTGGCGGGCGTCGCCACGCTGCCGCCCAAGGCGGTCAAGACGACTTTTTGTGTCGTGCCCGCGGCCATTCCGGGAAACTGCACCAGTTCGCCGGTTTCGACACCGCGCACCCAATGCGGAACCATGACCTTTTCCGTTCGCACATCCAGGCCGAGCTTGCGCAGCTCTTCGGCGACGTATTCGACGGCGCGCGCAGCTTGCGGCGAACCGCTCAGGCGCGGGCCGATGTTGTTGCACAAATAGGCGACCTGTTTGAGCGCGTAATCATTCGACAACGCGGCTTGCTGCAATCGCTTCATTTCTTCGAGCAATTGCGGTGGATAGTTGTATGCCGGAGCCTGTGGACCTCTGCGTTGCGCAGAAATCGGTGAGATCGAAGCTGCGATGCAAACAACAAAGAGAATGAAAGAGAGAGATTTTGATTTGGTCATAAAAGTCAGTTGATGAATTTGCGCGCGCGCAGCCAGTTTTCCAGCAGCTTCGGCCAGGTGTTCAGCGCGGGATTGTCTTTGGCCAGGCCGACGCCATGACGTCCGGTTTCGTAAATGTGCATTTCGTAAGGCACTTTGGCTTTGCGCAACGCCGCCGCGAATTGCAGGCTGTTTTCGACCGGAACGGCTTTGTCGTCTTCGGTGTGGAAGATGAACGTCGGCGGAGTTTTCTCCGTCACCTGTTTTTCATTCGACAGCAAATTGATCAATTCCGGCGAAGGCGTATCGCCCAGCAAATTCTTGCGCGAACCGGCGTGCGTGAACGGATCGGTCATGGTGATAACGGCGTAACACAGAATCGCCACGTCCGGACGACTGCTTTGTTTTTCAATCGGGTCGCTGGCGTTCGCATCGCCCGCATCAAAGTGTGTTGCGGCGGTCGAAGTCAGATGGCCTCCGGCGGAAAATCCCATGATGCCAATGCGATTCGGATCAATTTTCCATTCCACAGCTTTGGCGCGCGCGGTGCGAATGGCGCGTTGCGCGTCCTGCAACATTACCGGATGGCGATACCCAAATTTTCCCAGCCGGTATTTCAACACCACGGCAGTGATGCCAATGCTGTTCAGCCAAACGGCGATGTCGTGGCCTTCGTGCGAAGCCAACGCGCCGTATCCGCCACCGGGACAAACGACGATGGCTGCGCCATTGGCTTTGTCGGCGGGCGCGGGATAAAGCTGGATGCTGGGAATGTCTTCGGGCGCGGAGCCTTTCGCTCCCGGCGCGCCATTGGGCCACAACGGCATGGCTGGCGGTTGCGCGGGCTTGGCCGCATCCTGAGCGAACACAGCCGCGGACAGCAAACAAATGAACAACAGCCTTAATGCCGCAGAAGCGAACACAGGTTTCATGGATCGAGCCTCACTTGTGATTGGAATTCATAACGCGCTAACGCTCTGAAAGCAGCGCGAAAAGGTTATACAGCCTGCCAAAAAAAAATTACAGAGTTGTGGCGGGTTTCAGATTCGGATTCCGCCTTAGCTGGTGAAAGGCAAAATTTCACTGAGCGAAAAATAAACTTGCGACGTTGTGTCGAAATGATTGCTATTCAATCGGTGCAGGCGTAAATTCCGCCGCAATATTGCATAGAGTTTGTTGGTGCCTTTCGTATTACCAAAACAATAGGGTTTGTTCTGATGGCCACCGTCGTGTGTTTACCTGGCGGTTGCAGGCCTGTTCTGGCTTCCTTTGAAGCGGAGGTGATTGACATGTCTGATTGGCGTCTAACGATACGCAAACCGAAACCATTTAGACTTTCTGGCAAATGGTTGACTTGGTTTCGGATGGTTCTCACGTTGACGATTGTTGGAATCTGTATTTTGCAGGCTCACGGTCCCAACTTGAAAACCAGATCGGCGACATTGGCGAAACAACAGGCCATCGTTTCTTCTTCGGCTATCACTCTTTCCCATTTTTCCAGTTCTGATCCACAAATCAAAACGCGTGCGCTGGATGCTTACGGAAAATTGCCGCTGAGCTTTGAGGCCAATCAAGGACAAGCCGCTGCACCAATCAAATTTGTCTCGCGCGGTTCAGGGTATTCCATTCTTCTCGGTGCGGACGAAGCCGTTTTGAAATTGCGTGACGCATCGTTACGGCTGAAACCGGTCGGAGCCAACCCGGCAGCGCAAATCCAGGGTGAGATGGAGCTCGCAGGAAAAAGCCATTACCTGTTCGGCAACAACGCTTCGCAATGGCTGACCGACGTTCCTACGTTTGCCAAAGTCCGCTACGAACAAATCTACCCCGGCGTAAATCTGGTTTATTACGGCAACCAACGCCAGCTTGAGTATGACTTTGTCGTGGCGCCCGGCGCGGACGCCAGTGTGATTCGGCTGTCCATCGAAGGTGCTCAACAGATGCATGTGGACGGAGACGGTGATCTGGTGTTGAGTGTGGCGGGCGGGGAATTGCGCCAGCATAAGCCCATCATTTACCAGCAAGAAAATGGCGAGCGACAACTCGTTGCCGGGCGTTATGTGGTCGAAGGCGAAAACCAAATTGGGTTCAAACTTGGCGATTATGACCACAGCCGTGAACTGGTTATTGATCCAGTGTTGTCCTATTCAACCTACCTGGGCGGCGGCGGAGGCGATCAGGGAAATGGCATTGCTGTGGATAAAGACGGAAACGTGTACGTCACCGGTTATACGACTGCGCTGAATGGGCCGAACACGACGGGGAATGTCGCTTTCCCAACAACTCCGAATCCGTATCAGGCAGTTAACAATGGTTTGAGTGATGTATTCGTGTCCAAGCTGGACACTTCAAAGGCAGGCGCTGCATCGTTGGTTTATTCAACGTTCATCGGTGCCCCAGACGAAGATCAGGCGCAAGCGATTAAGTTGGATGCCACAGGCAACATTTACATTACAGGCCAGACGACCTCGACCGCTTTTCCGACTACGGCCAATGCGTATCAAAGATCATTCGGCAGCAGCGCGCTTTTCAAAAGCAGCGATGCCGCCGCCCAATGGATTCCAAGTGGAAACGGATTGTCCGCCAACGCCGTCAACGCTTTGGTGGTTGACGGCGCAAATCTGATTGCGGGAACGGCCAACAACGGCGTTTATAAAAGCACGGACGGCGGAACAACCTGGACACCGTCGAACGGAACTGTTGACCTGCAAAATCCAAGTCGGAACACGACTATTGGCAGCAATGACATTCGCGCCTTGGCCATAGTCTCTGGGGCTTCAGGGGTGGTTTATGCCGCCACATCGAATGGAGTCTTTCGCAGTGTGAACGGGGGCGTGGATTGGCTGAAGCCGGATCCCAGATTTCCAACGGATGACAATGGGCGGGCAATCAAAAACGCGGTGGAAGATGCGCGCTCGCTGGCAGTAGATTTGAAAAGTGCGACTCGCACACTTTACTTCGGCACTTCAGGCGGAGTTTTCAAAAGCACTGACGGCGGCAAGACTGCCGTTCCGGCGAATGCCGGATTGCCGGGATTCAACGCCGAGACAGGGTTGAGCACAACTGTGATTCAGGCTCTGGTGGTTGATCCGATGACGGCAGGAAAAGTTTTTGCCGCCACCAGCGATGGCGTTTACCGAAGCGACAACGGCGGAACAAGCTGGACTTTGAAAAGCCCGGCAAACCTGACAGATAAAAGCATTCAGGCATTGGCCATTCAGCCGGGCGCGCCAGCCGTTCCTGAAACACCGAATACGCCTGCAAAGCCAGCAACGCCGGATACGCTTTTCGCCGTAACGCGAAGCGGCGTTTTCAAGACTACGGATGGTGGCGATACCTGGGCAGCGTTCAACACCGGCTTGCCGAACACAGATGCTCAGTCCGGTTTGACCACTCTTTCGATTCGCGCGCTGGCGCTTGGTTCGGACGCCATTTACGTGGCCACCTCCGACAGTGTTTATAAAAGAAATTTGGCTTCGGGCAATTGGACGTTGAGCAACACAGGGCAGACTAGCGCGGATATTCGTTCGCTGGCGATTGGCTCAGGCACGAATGTGTTCGTGGGCGCGAAAGGCGAAACGGACGCCTTTCTGTTGAAGCTTTCACCGGATGGCAAATCGCTGTTGTATTCGACCTTCCTCGGCGGCGGAAGTTCTGACCGAGCGAATGGGCTGGCTTTGGGAATTCCGGGCATGGAAGACGCCACCAAAGCTAATGACACCCTCGTTTATCTAACTGGCGCGACTTCATCAGCCAACTTTCCCAGAAGTGCCGCCAGCGCTGCGTTGGCCGGACGTGACGATGCATTTGCCGTCAAGATCAACACAGTGGCGACAAATCCAGCGGCTTCACGGATTTACTCGATGCTGTTTGGGGGCAGTGGCAACGATGGAGCTAATGGCATTGCAGTTGACAGCACTGGAGCCGCTTACCTGACGGGCGGAACAAACTCCGCCGATTTTGCCAGACCGAATGATGCCAAAAGCCTGGAACCGTTGTATCGCAACACGGGTTTGTTCTTCAGCGAAAACGACGCGGCAAGTTGGATGCGCAGCGGTAACGGGTTGATCGGCGACGTGGCAGACGCGATTGTGGTTGATCGCAAAACTCCGGCAACACTCTATGCCGTCAATTTCAATGGTGTGTTCAAAAGCACGAACAGCGGCGGCAGCTGGACTTCGAAAAACACAGGGTTGATCAGCACAAACGTGCGCGTATTGGTACTGGATCCAACCGACAGCAACAAGCTTTACGCCGGAACTGCCGGAGGCGTGTTCAAAAGCACCAATGGCGGAGACAGTTGGAGCGCGATCAATTCCGGCTTGACAGGTTCAGATATCAAATCCCTGGCGATTGATTCAGGAGTTCCTACGACACTCTATGCCGGATTAGGGTTCGGCGGACTTTTCAAAAGCATCAACGGTGGAACAAATTGGACAGCAATCAATGGTTCGACGGGTCATGTTTTGCCAAACACAAATGCCGCCAGCGGGCGCAGCACGGCGAATGTCCAGGTCATCTCGTTGATTCCGGCGGCGATGGCCAATACGCCAGCTCAGACGATTTATGTGGGCTTGAGTGGGGGTGTTTATAAAAGCACCGATGGCGGTGCGAACTGGGCACCGGTCAACGGAACGATCAATTCAGCCAGCACAACTGAAACCTGTCCGCGGTGTTTACCCGGAACCAAAGTCAAAACCGGCGAAAGCACAGCGCAGATTTCTGACCTGGCCATTGATCTACCTTCCACGTTGTATGCCAGTCTGGGCAAAGACGGGCTGTTCAAAAGCACAGATGGCGGAGCGAACTGGGATCGGTTGACTCTGTCAGCTCAGGTTCTGGCTTTAGCCATCGAACCGGGCAAGCCAATGGCCGAACCGCCAACCCCGACGATGCTTTATGCCGCGACGAATGCTGGTGTATTTAAAAGCACGGACGGCGGAGCACGCTGGACAGCCAGCAATTCAGGGTTGACCAGCCTAACGATTCGCTCGCTGGCCGTTGACGCCAGCGACAAAGACAAGATCAAGGTTTACGCCGGAAACGGCGGAGGTTCGGGAGACGCGTTTGTCGCCAAACTAAGTGCCGACGGCGCGAAGCTGGAATACTTCAGCTATCTGGGTGGAGGCGACAGCGATACCGGATATGGAATCGCTGTGGGGACAGACAATACGGCTTACGTTGTCGGTTCGACCTCTTCGTCGAACTTCCGCACAACCACTGGAGCTTATAAAACAGGTTACGGTGGCGGCGGCGACGCATTTGTTTCCCGGATTGATCTGGCCAAAACCGGCGGCGAATCATTGTTGTATTCAACCTTCCTGGGCGGCAGCCAAAGCCAGAATAATGACAGTCCGAACGATTCTGCCCAGGCCATCGTCGTTGATGCAAAAGGCGTTGTGTATGTCGCAGGCAGCACGACTTCGACCAATTTCCCGATTCTGAATTCCATCAATCCGTCGCTGAATGGTTCATCCGATGTGTTTGTCACGGCGCTTGATCCGACCAAATCAGGTGACGCTGCACTGGTGTTTTCCACATATCTGGGCGGCAACAACCGTGACACGGGATTGGCGATTGCTCAGGATGCGACGGGCGCGGTTTACGTCACGGGCGCGACGTTGTCCGCCAATTTCCCCATCAGCAGTGGAGCTTTCGACAAAGAGCTGGGGGCAGCCAACAACAGCGATGCGTTCGTCGCGAAAATATCCGGGATGACGGATGCCGTGGATTTGTCGCTGATCAAAACCGCTGTTGGAACCGGAGAGGTTCGTGTGGGCGACAAAGTGACGTATCAGCTTGTCGTCAAAAACAATAGCGACAGCACGGCGGCCACAGCGCCGATCAGAGTCATTGACCAATTGCCGGCTGAATTGAGCTTTGATTCAGCCAGCGGACCAGGTTGGATTTGCTCGGCTGCGGGGCAGGTTGTGACTTGCGTGAATCCAAGCTCACTGGCCGTTGAAGCCAGTTCAACGATTTTGCTGACTGTAAAGGTCAACGCTGCGGCAACGCGCCTGGTCAATACAGCGACGGTTTCCAGCTTGATCAGTGATTCCGACCCGACAAACAACATTAGTCAGAGCGTGATTGTGAACGTCGCTCCGGCTTGCACGTACACGCTCAGCGCCGCAGGCCAGCAATTTTCGCCCAGCGGTGGCAATGGCAGTGTGACAGTGGCAGCGCCTGCCGGATGCCAATGGCAAGCGGCAGTTACACAAGGGGCCAGCTTCATCACTCTGCAAACCACCAGCGGCACAGGAACCCAAATGATCAACTTCACCGTGTCGGCGTTCACCGACCAGGGGCAACGAACTGGCGAATTGACGATAGCCGGACAGAAGTTTGCCATTACTCAAACGGGTTGCAGCTACTCGATTACTCCTGACAAGCAGGACTTCGATTCGTCTGGCGGCAATGACAATTCAGTCGCGGTGACGGCTACAGGTGGATGTTCCTGGACAGCGACGGTCGGCGCAAATTCCAGCTTCATCACGATCACCAGTGGAACCACAGGCACAGGCAACGGAACCGTCAAATTCAACGTTGCCAGAAACAGCAGCACGGATCCACGCACCGGGACAATGACAATTGCCGGAAAGACTTTTGTCGTGCAGCAGGCTGGGCTGGTTTGTACTTACACGCTTTCGGCGACGGAACAGAGCGTTCCTGCGGCGGGCGGTGTCATGAACTCCGTGACAGTCACTGCCCCGGCCGGTTGTGCGTGGACGGCAACCAGCAACGACTCGTTCGTCACCATCAGCAGCGGCGCGTCTGGCAACGGCGATGGTTCAGTCGTTTTCTCTGTCGCCGAAAATACTGCCGTGACTGCGCGCACGGGAACCATCACCATCGCGGGGCAAACTTTCACAGTTAGGCAAGCTGGATTTGTTTGCGTGTATTCGCTTTCCGTCAATGCTGCCAGTTTCCAGGCTGACGGAACAGCGATTACTGCGCCTGGAATTCCGGCTTTCAACGGCGTGGCGGTGATAACAGGAAACAATTGCGAATGGCAGGCAGTTAGCAACAACACGGATTTCATCACCATCAACGGCGATGGGCGCGGCAAAGGCAAAGGCAGCTTTTCGTTCACCGTGAAGCCGAACACCACCACAAACCAGCGGAGCGGAACGATTTCGATTGCCGATCAAACGTTCACGGTGACGCAATTCGGCGAAGGATGTTCGTTTGAACTGAACCTGAATGAAGCTCAGTTTGGAGCCAAAGGCGGCGACGGTGTCATTTTTGTCAGTTCCGCGAAAGACACTTGCGGCTGGCAGGTGCAAAGCAAGTCCGATTTCATCACGATCCTGAGTGACGAAGCCCAGAGCGGCAACGCCTTCATTCATTACCAGGTGTCGGCGAATTCCAGTGCCAGGCCGCGGACAGGAACAATCAACATTGCCGGACTGACTTTCACCGTGAAACAAGCTGCGGGAAGTTCAGTGACTGGCTGTGATTATTCGATCATCGTTCCGCCCGACAGCCAATCATTTACTGCGGCAAGCGGAACCGGAAAAGTCATTGTTGCCGCTCCTGAAGGTTGCGCTTGGACTGCATTCAGCAATAGCCCCTTCATCAGCATAACTTCCGGAAGTAGAGGCAACGGTAACGGCGAAGTCAATTTTTCAATCACGGCTAATCCCGGTGCAACGGCTCGTGCCGGAGTGTTGACGATTGCCGGATTGACGGCGGTTATCCGGCAAGCCGGAATCGCCGGAGAAAGCTGTTCGTTCGCTGTCGAACCTTCGATTTTCAGGATTAGCGCGGTTGGCGGTGATAGCGCAGTGTTTGTCAACGCCGCGTTAGACACCTGTGAATGGTCGGTCAGAAGCAATTCGGATTTTATTATCGTTACCAGTCCAGACAGCGCTCAAACTGGCAGCGCCTTTATCAGTTTTTCCGTGCTGCCGAATCCAGGCAGCGCCGCAAGAATCGGCACCATTACGTTGGCTGGGCAAACGTTTACGGTTGAACAAGCCGGACGGCTAGCTCCGCCCAAACCTTTACGATCGGCAGATCAAGTTCCCAGAGAACAACCTGCAATCATCAGCAGACCAAGAACCGGTGCGGTTACGAACAAACGTAAACGCTAGGTCGGCGCGGCGGCTCGTGGTGTAGGCGACGAGCAACCATTTTTCTTGCCGCTTGCCGACGCGGGCGGTACTGACCTCAAATTCAGAAAGGAGCAGCGGCTAAAGGACAACCACTCAACAGCGGCAGTCTTTTCGCCCACAGGAATATGAGCAAAAAAATTATCTTCACCTTGTTTGTCACCATTCTGCTGGCTTTGCTGGCAGCGCCGACGCTTTATGCACAGGAGCGCATGCAACTGCGCCCGGCAGATCGCGAACATTTACGCGCCGTGATGGATCCGAACGGCGATCCCGAAGCCTTTCGCCGGGAAGTCGCCGCTTACCTGAACGAAATGCAGGAAGTGTCGCGAATGTATCAGGAACTGTTTCTGTCGCTGAAGCTGGATAGCAAAAGCGAACTGAATCCAATGGCGCAAATCGCCGAAGCGCAGCGCCGTTTACCGGAAATGTCCACCGATGATTTGATCATTATGCGGACGGCGTTTTCCCGCAGTCCCATCTGGCGGGATGTTCCGCTGATGCTGGATTCTTTGCTCAAACCACAACTGCGCCAAATGATTCAGTCTAGTCTGGCTTCCAATGGCGGCGCAGTGAAAGGCGCGCTGGCGATTCCGGATGATTGCGGCCCTGCGCGCGCCGCCAACATCACGGTCACGGATATTTCCATCGCCAAGGGAGTCGAGATTGCCGTTAATGCTGTGATGGAAGGCTTCCCGACGGATTGGACTTCGATTCTGGCGCGCATTGCGCCGATTGCGGCGAATGCCGCCGCCAGCGTCGCCGTTTTGACGTTGGAAACTTTGTACGGGATCAAGAACGATTGCGACACCACTCTTTCTGATGCTGCCACGACGATCAGAAATAATCTGAACGTTCAGGTTTCGACACTGGCATCGTCAAACAATCTGGCCAGTCTGGATACTTATGTCAGAAACGACATCAAAAATCAGATCAACACTCGCGCGTCGCAAACCAGCCTTGATATGCTTTCGACTTATGTGAACGGGGGCCTGACAGCGGCACTCAACGCGCGAGCAACTCAGGTCAGCGTGGACAACCTGACAACGTACGTCAAAACGGATGTTACAAATTCGCTGAACGAGGCCAATGCCATTTTGAAGGTGATAAAAGAAATTGGTGGCAATACGGCCGCGGCGGTTGGCGATGTAAACACCAAGCTCGACGCGCGGTTGGACGTGAAAGTTTCCAGTCGCGCCACGCAAACCAGTGTGAACACGTTGCAAAGCACGGCCAATACCATCAACACGAAAGCCGATACTACACTGGTCAAACTCGATCAGACATTGCAGCGGATTGATGATCTGGAAGCGCTGATTCGCGGTTTCCAGGCGGACAACATACGGTTGCAGATTGAAATGAACTTCCTGCACGGGCCGCGTTACAACATCGCGCAGTTCCAGGACCCGGGCAAACTCGCTTTGGTCAAAACCATCGTGGATGACACCATCGCCAAGGGCGAAGCCGCCGGTATACCCGCGTCAGTCATTGCTCAAGCAAAAGGAGAAATGGCCGCCGCCGCAGAATTCTTTACGGCGAAGGGTTATAAAGACGCCTATGCTCATTACCGCACAGCGTACTTGCTGATCGCCACCAACCCTGTGATGCGCGAACCGTAAGCTCCACCAACTTTGGAGGTTCGACCGTTTATCTCTGATGGTCGAACCTCCAAAAAAAGAATTTGCCAAGCCATTCCAGCCGAATATAATCCCGCCTGCCCAAACAAAGATTCTTCACCAAGAAAATTATTCGTTCCCTTACGTCAAACAATCATCAGAATTGTTTTCGATGATCTTCCTGCTTCCCCCTTCTATTTGAATACTTATGCAGACTCGGTCTTTTACTGGAGGAGCGCGGCGCATGCCTGGCAAGAACAGAATTTTTGACTCTTCATTTTTCGTAACGCGGCTAGTGTTGCTGGTTGCAGTTGTTGCGGTTGCTCTATTGGCTTCCCGGCAGACGGCGGCAAATCGAATGCAGGCTTCGCTGACGGTGGTTTCCGCCGCCAGTTACAAAGGCGATGCGTTGGCTGGGGAGGAAATCGTTGTGGCGTTCGGTTCGAATCTGGCTGACGCGATTACGGTCGCCAACACCTTGCCGCTGCCAACAACCTTAAGCGGCGTCAGCATCAAGGTGCGCGATAGCCAGAACGTGGAGCGATTGGCTCCGCTGTTTTTTGTGTCGCCAACGCAGATCAATTTTCAGATTCCGGCGGGAACGGCCAGCGGCGCGGCGTTGTTTACCGTGGTCAAAAACGGAGTGACGGTTATGACGGGCAATGGGCCGATTGCGCCTGTCGCGCCTGCGCTGTTTTCCGCAGACACCAGCGGCAAAGGATTGGCGGCGGGACAGGCGTTGCGCATCAAATCCAACAACGCGCAAAGTTACGAACCCATCGGCCAGTTCGATGCCCAGCAAGGCAAATTCGTTCCGGTGCAAATTGATCCGGGGCCGACAACGGATCAGGTCTTTTTGATTTTGTACGGCACAGGATTTCGCAATCGCACGGACCTGACGAAAGTCACCGCCACCATTGGAGGCGTCGCCGCTGAAGTCGGGTTCGCAGGCGCGCAAGGCGCATATGCCGGCTTGGATCAACTCAACATTCGCGTTCCGCGTTCGTTGCCCGGCGGCGAATTCGATGTGGCTGTCACCGTGGATGGCAAAACGGCAAACGTGGTGCGCGTGGCGCTCAAAGCTCCTCCTCTGGCTGACACGATGTACATGGCTTCGCTCAGAGCGGAAGGCAGCGCGTTTTCTCCGGCATCGGGCTATGCAACGTTCAAACTCAGCGGCGACGAAAAATCCGGCTTGCTGAAATTCACCTACGCCAACCTGACTACGCCGGAAACCAGCGCACACATTCACGGGCCAGCCGATCCGGGAACCAATGGCGGAATTTTGTTTGACCTCGACACTTCGCCGAAACAGGCGGATGGATCCTATTTGTGGCAATTCACCACCGTTGGAGCGACGACGGTTCCGCAAATCATCACGGCGCTGAAAACCGGCAGGCTGTATATCAACATTCATTCGTCGCGCTATCCGTCCGGAGAAATTCGCGGCCATTTCGGATTGATCAACGGATCGCAAACCTTCACGCCGCCGCCTGCGGCTCCGCCATTGCCGAGCGGAACGCCCACGTTGCGCGATGCGTCACGGTTTCTGGCGCAAGCCACGTTTGGCCCGAAAAATTCAGAGATTACGGCGCTGCAAACCAAAGGATTCAACACCTGGCTGAACGAACAGTTTGCCTTGCCGCAGACTTCGCACTTGGCGTATCTGGACGCGACCATCGGCACCAAAACGGATTATTACCAACAGGAAATGATGGAATCGTTCTGGAAACAAGCCGTCACCGGACAAGATCAGTTGCGGCAACGTATCGTGTTTGCGTTGCAGCAAATTCTGGTCGTGTCATTCCGGTCGAATCTGGATTCGGAACCGTTCGCGCTGGCCGGATATTTGGACTTGCTGGGCAAAAACGCGTTCGGAAATTTTCGCCAGTTGCTGGAAGACGTCACGCTCAGCCCGGCGATGGGGCGTTATCTGGATCATTTGCAAAACGACAAGGAAGACCTGACGACAGGTCGCAATCCCAACGAAAATTACGCGCGCGAAATTCTGCAATTGTTTTCCATCGGGTTGTACAAGCTGCATCCGGACGGAACTCTAAAACTGGATGCCAACGGATTGCCGATTGCGACCTACGACAACGACACGGTCAAAGGTTTCGCGCACGTGTTCACCGGCTGGAGTTACGGTTGGTTTTCCAAAACGGAGCAGAACTGGCTGTACCCGAACGCCTATCGCAACGGTTCGCAATACTGGCGCGTGCCGATGCAAGTCTGGCCGAATCATCATTCCACGATTCGAAAAACCTTGCTGGACGGCGTTGCGTTGCCCGCGAACCAGACGCCGGAAAAGGATTTGAAAGATGCGCTCGACAACATCTTTAACCATCCGAACGTCGGGCCGTTCATCGCGCGGCAATTGATTCAGCGTTTAGTCACCAGCAACCCTTCGCCCGCGTATGTGTATCGCGTCGCGCAGAAATTCGACGACAACGGCAGCGGCGTGCGCGGCGATATGAAAGCCGTCATTCGCGCCATCCTGACCGATTATGAAGCCCGCAGCCTGGACATGCTCACCAACCAGGGCTTCGGCAAAATGCGCGAACCGATTGTGCGCTTTGCGCAGTTGTTGCGCGTTGGCAATTTCACCTGCACGTGCGGAACCTTCCCGATTTACTGGATGGACAGCCCCGAAGACGCGCTGGGACAAAACCCGCTGCGGTCGCAAACGGTGTTCAACTTTTTTGAACCGACGTACAGCCATCCGGGGCACATCGCATCCGCCGGATTGCATTCGCCGGAATTTCAGATCACGAACGAAACTTCGATCATCGGCATTTCGGACTTTTTCCATTACGTCACGCGCGACGGATTCAAATGGGAACCGACGAAACCCTTGATTCCGAATTATTCAGAAATGACTGCGCTGGCGGCGACGCCTCGGCAATTGATTGATTATCTGGATTTGGTGATGACCAACGGCGCAATGTCTTCAACGTTGAAAGCGCAATTGCTGACGTCGCTGAACTCCATGAGCGCCAATCCGGCCGTCAATCGAGTCACGATGGCGCTGCATTTGGTGCTGACTTCGCCCGATTATGTGATTCAAAAATAAGCCGGAGCGCGGACGTCCCCGTCCGCCAAAAACTTCCGTCAAAATACCGATAGCCTTCTTGCGAAATCATGCGGACGGGGACGTCCGCGCTCCAGTGAAAAGGGATTCTATGAACCGAAGACATTTTCTTTGCTCCGCGCTGGGAGCCGCGACTGCTTCTTCTGTGCTTGGCAGTTTGAACCGCATTGCCGCTGCGACTTCGCCGACGGCGATGCAAACGGATTACAAGGCGCTGGTGTGCATTTTTCTCTACGGCGGCAACGATGGAGACAACACGCTGATTCCGCGCAGCCAGTCGCATTACAACGCCTACGCCGCCACGCGCGGAGTGCTGGCGATTCCGCGCGATCAATTGCTGCCGATTACGCCCGCGACAACGGACGGACGCGATTGGGGATTTCATCCCGGTTGGCCGGGGATGCAAACGCTGTTTGCGCAAAAGAAACTGGCCGTGGTCGCGAACACGGGAATTTTGCTGGCGCCGACAACGCGCGATCAGTTTTTGCGCGAATCGGTTCCGTTGCCGCCACAATTGTTTTCGCACGCCGACCAGCAGGCCCACTGGCACACGTCCTGGGCAGATCAGGTTCCGCGCACCGGCTGGGGAGGCCGTTTGGCCGATGCCGTCAACGGATTCAACCCCAACGCGCAGGTTTCGATGTCCATTTCGCTGACCGGCAGCAATTTGTTTGAAGTCGGCAATCAGGTCTTTCCATACATGATTTCGCCGTCGGGCGCGATTTCGCTGTGGTATTACAACGAAGCCTGGGGCAACCCCGAAACCGTTGTCACCAAAGCCATGCTGGACGCGCAGTATTCCAACCTGTTTGAAAAGACCTACAGCGAAACCTTCAAACGAGCCATCGAGAACGAAAAGAAACTGACCGGCATTTTGCAGCGCGCTCCGCAATTGACCACCGTGTTCCCGGCGCAAAACGATCTGGCAGCGCAGTTGAAAATGGTGGCCAAGCTGATTTCCGTGCGCGCGGATTTAGGCGTGCGACGGCAGATTTTCTTTTGCGATTTGCAGGGCTTTGACACTCACGGCGAACAACTCACGACGCAAGGTACTTTGCTGCAACAGCTCAGTCAGGCGATGAAAGCGTTTTACGATGCGACGGTGGAACTCGGCGTGGCGGACAAGGTGACGAGCTTCACGCAATCGGACTTTGGGCGAACGTACAAAACCAACGGCAAAGGCTCTGACCACGGCTGGGGCAATCACCAATTCGTGATGGGCGGAGCCGTCAAAGGCGGAGCCATCTACGGCCAGGTTCCCGTCCAGCAAATCGGCGGCCCAAATGACACCAGCGACGGGCGCTGGATTCCCACCATCGCCAGCGAAGAGTACGCCGCGACCATGGCGTTATGGTTTGGCGTCGGCGCCAGCGAATTGCCCGCCGTGCTGCCGAACATCAACCGATTCAACCGCATCAATCTGGGATTTTTATAGGCTGGGAACGAACACGTGCCAAAAAGAAAAAGGGCGGTGTGTGAAGCCGCCCCGGTGGTGTGTTTGGTTGTGGAGGTAAATCGTTATTTCAAAATTTTGGTGGTCAGCACTAATACCAAGGCTTTGTCTTTCAAGCTGGCAGTGCCGACGACAACTTTTTCCCCATCGCGCAATCGCACGCTGGTGTTGAGCCGTGCGCTGCCGGGGTTTTGCCCTTCTGAATTCTGTCCGATGAAGGAAAAGAGCATATTGCTCAGCAACAGCGGTGAAGCATCGTTGCTTTCGTTTTCCGGGCTGATCCGGTTAATCACAAACTCGTAATTCGCCGCGATGGACTTGTCTGGCATGACAGCCGTTCCTGACGTGTTCAGGTTGCCACCCAACCGGCTTCGTTGAACGATGGACGTCAGTAACCGGTAATTTTTGAATGCCAGGTTGGATTGAAGTTGTTTTACCACATCGTCAATCGCCTTCGGGTAATCGCTTGTGGCTCCGTCCCCTTGAGATGCAATCAACACATAGCCATAAATTTCTACATCAGGTTTCGGCGCTTCTGCAGCCTTTGCGGGCATGGGCACGTCCAGCCGTTTGAGCGCGTCTTCGATGGTGGCGATGTTTTCCGGAAAATCACGGACGGTGATGGTTTTGAATTCACTGTTCGGTTCCAGCTTGGCACCTTTAAACCCGCTGCCCAAGGGAGCCAGCAGTGAAGCCAGGGAACGCGGATCACGGTTTTTGACTTCCAGCACCTTGCCTTTGAACCCTGTGAAATCCACGTATTGCGGTTGGGGTTGGGGATTGGTGTTGTTCGCAGTTTGTTGATTGCTTTGCTGTTGGGCCAGGGCAAGCTGGCCACTCAGGCAAATCAAAATCAGGATAGATAAAAGCTTGATGGTTTTCGTCAACATAATCTTCTCCAGTCAGGTGTTCACTTCTCGTTGGGATTCAGATGGCCGTCCGCTTTCGGAGTTAGCCAAATGATTCGTATATTGGGGTCTGCGGTTTGGATTTCGATCCGCAGCATTTCCTGTTCTTTCTCTTTTTCTCCCGGCTGTGTCGCGGCAGGCGATTCCGCAACGATGGTTTCTTCCGGAATGACCGGCGGTTCCAGCGCGTTGGAAAAGCCCTGATTCGTAAACGCTTCAGGCGGAAGCAATTTTGAGGCTGCCTGCCGTTTGCGCTGCGATCCCGTATGAAGAGCGGTTGCGATCTGGGTGTTTCCCGAGCTTGTTCTGCCGGTTACGGCATTGACCAAGTCTGCGCCGTTCCGTCGTTCCATCTTGGCAACCGCTTCATTGCCACCTTTCGCTGGAATCTGTTGCTGATGATAAATCGTTGCAACCAAGCCAGTTGTGATCGCCAGCGCAATGGTCGCCGAAGCCAACATCAGCCGCGGATTCCATTTCGGCAGCAACCACTCAATCCGATCCAGCCAGCTCCCTCTCTTCTCCTGGCGCTCGATTTCCTGCAAAACCGAAGCGCGCAGCTTGGCAAAGGACGCTTCATCAAATTTCGGTACGACAGCTCCGGTCAGCCATTGCTGGCTGGCCTGAAATTCTTCGTGGAGCTGACGACAAGGCGCGCAACTGTTGAGGTGTTGGCGCACGTCGTCCGCTTCGTGCGGTTCCAGGTCTCCGCCGACGTACAAAGGAATCAAAGGTTCAATGTGTTCGCATCTCATAAAGGGGCCTCACTTCGGCCATCGGCCACAGAGAATCGGGGCGCTACCGAGTTCGCTGAACAGCCGATTTTTTCAGCCAGCGGTCGCGGAAGAGTTTGATCTTGGCGCGCGCCGAACTGACTTGGGATCTAACGGTTGTGGGGGTTGAGCCTAAAACTTTGGCGACTTCTTCGGTCGTCAACCCTTCCATATCGCGCAGGACAATCGCCGCGCGCTCTTTTTCCGAAAGGGTTTTCAGAGCACGGGCGATTATCCTTCCTTCCTGCGCGAACATCGCCGAACTCTCAGTATTGTGAGGGCTGGGTTCGACGAAGCGGCCGGCTTCGATCTCGGCGTCCAGCGATACCGGATTGCCGCGCCCGCGCTTGCGAGCCAGATCGTGACAGACGTTGACGGCAATTCGGTAAAGCCAGCCTGCAAAATCCTGGGACGGGTCGAATTTGCCGATGAATTTGTAAACCCGCAGAAACGTATCCTGCGCCGCGTCCAGCGCGTCGTCCTGATTGCCCAGCATGCGCCAGGCGATGCCGACCACGCGTTGTTGGTGAGCGGTGATAATTTGATCAAACGCCGCTAAATCTCCTTGCCGGGCGCGCGCGATCAATGCTCCCATCGGGGAATCAAAAGGCCGCGCTTCGGTGGCGTGCGTCACCGTTCGATCATTAAATCGCAGTTCATCAGCCATTAGCGCAACATTGTTCCATTCCATAATCTCGCCCGATTCCGGTTTGCTTCTTGCTTGCTTCGTAACCCTCTACCGCAAAGGCAGATGAAGCGTTGAGAACATTTTCAATAATTGTTGCCAGGTTTCCGGTCGCAACAACCTCCTCAGGCGATGACAGGCGAGAAACAAGATTCGGATTAATCATCGCTTCGAAAGTTGTTGACGACGTGGTTTGTCTTTAACGATCCCAGTTATGAACGCTCAATCGGTTGAGTTCTGCTCGAAGTCCCGTTCGGTAATCACGCTGTTGCAACTGAAAAGTTCGGGCCGCTGCCAGATAAGCACGGTTGTGACGCGTTGGCGTCAAAAGTAGAATGCCGATTCCTTTTTCGATCATCAACTTATTAACCGAAGGATGCGATATGGATGAACAGAAGCTTCGTAATGCAGGCGGTACTCCGGGCGGCTTAGGAGAGTTCCTGGCCGGATTGGCGATGGCTGTCGCCGGAGGCTACCTGCTGACCAATCAGGTTTCCGTGACCAGCGGCTTTTGGCGCTTGGGCGGGTACAACGCCTTCGGATTGTCGCTGATTCCGCTAATCGTTGGCATCGGCGTGCTGTTTTTCAATGGACGATCCCTCGTTGGTTGGCTGCTGACGCTGGCCGGAACGGTGATTATTTTTGCGGGCATCATTGTGAACCTGGACATTTATTTTCGGGAAACCAGTTTGTTCAACACCATTGTGATGCTGGTGTTGCTGGCCGGAGGGATCGGGTTGGTTGCGCGGGCTTTGCGGTCACATTCCGCAAGCCCACATTCGGGAAGTGACAATTGAACGATCAAATACCTTTTCCCACTGGCCGCGCCTGGCTGGTGTTTTATCTGAAAAAATATCGCTGGCAATTGATTGTCGGAACGGTGTTCGTGTTCGGTTCGGTGACTTTCGGAGTCTTTGTGCCCCGGTTTGTCGGGAAGGCAATTGACGGGTTGAGAGCCGGGGATCTGAGTTACGAAAAGCTGTGGCAATCGGTCGCCATCATTGTCGGCAGCAGTGTGATCAGCGGTGTCTTTCTCTATTTTCAGCGACGAACGCTGATCAACATGTCGCGATTCATTGAATACGATTTGCGGCAGGATTTTTACAGCCATCTGCAAAAACTTCCGCTGTCATTTTTTCAGCAACAGCGAACCGGTGATTTGATGGCGCGCGCGACGAACGATCTGGGCGCGGTTCGCCAGATTGTCGGCCCGGCGATTATGTACAGCGAACAAACTCTGTTTCGTGTACTGATTATTTTGCCGCTGATGTTCAGCATCAGCGTGAAACTGACGCTCATTTTGCTGCTGACCATGCCGCTGGTTTCGGTGACAGTGAAATACTTCGGCCATCAAATTCACGTTCGATTTGAACAGATTCAGCAATTTTTTTCGGACCTGACGGCTCGCGCCCAGGAAAACCTGACCGGCGTGCGCGTCATTCGCGCTTATGCGCAGGAAGAATCCGAAAAGCGCCAGTTTGCGAAACTGAACCAGGAATATGTCGAACGCAATATCGGCCTCGTAAAGCTTTCAGCCGTCTTTCGTCCGTTGATGCAATTTTTCATTGGTTTAGGGTTTGCGGCGATCATTCTGGTGGGCGGGCGCGAAACCGCTCAGGGACGAATGACGCTGGGTGAATTTGCCGCGTTCAATCTGTATCTGGAACAATTGATCTGGCCGTTGATTGCGATGGGATACGTCACGAATCTGGTGCAACGTGGAACAGCCAGCTTGAAACGGATGCACGAAGTTTTGGCTATTGAACCCGCCATTCGTGATCAAGGGACAGAAGGATGGAAGGATCAGGGGATTCAAGGACAGATTGAGTTTCGGAATTTATCGTTTCGTTATTCGCCGGATGGGCCGGAAGTGTTGCAAGGAATCAATTTGACCATCGCCGCCGGACAGACCGTCGCGTTCATCGGGCGGACAGGTTCCGGCAAATCCACGCTGATGAATCTGGTGCCGCGATTGTTGGACGCCGAACCGGGCATGGTGCTGATTGACGGAAAGCCGATTCGCGAAATTCCGCTGAAAACCTTGCGCGAAAACATCGGCTACGTGCCGCAGGAAACCTTTCTGTTTAGCGAAACGCTGACTGAAAACATCAAATTTGGTGTGAATGGGGCCAGCGATCAGGATGTGGAATGGGCTGCGGATGCCGCGGGGCTGGCCGAAGATGTGCGCGAATTCCCGAACAAGTTCGACACCGTGTTGGGCGAACGCGGCATCACGCTTTCGGGCGGACAGAAACAGCGCACCGCGATTGCTCGCGCGGTGATTCGCCGTCCGAAGATTTTGATTCTGGATGATTCCTTGTCGGCAGTGGACACATACACTGAAGAAAGAATCCTGTCTCGGCTGCGTGAAGTGATGCGCGGCAGAACTGCCTTGATCGTCGCGCATCGCATTTCCACGGTGAAAGACGCCGATTTGATTTGCGTGCTGGATCACGGGCGCATTGTCGAACGCGGCACGCACGAAGAATTGATGCGATTGGATGGCGAATACGCCGATTTGTATGAACGGCAGTTGTTGGAAGAAGAGCTGGCCGCAAGCTGAGACGATTAGCCCTGGCCTTTGGCCATTGTTTTGGTGAGCGATTCGGTAGCTTTTTCACGCGGCATGCTGATGATGGCTTGAATGCGTTGACCGTCGCGGCGGACTTTCAAATTGTTGAGCATCAACATCGCGCCTTCGTCGTTGGATTTTTTGAAGCGTGCGACTAACAAAGCGGCTTGCGCCAGATTGGTGATGTTGCGGGCGTCTTCTTCATTTTCCGTGAAGCCTGTGACAATCAGCTGCGCCTGCTGGTCAATGTCCAACACCATGCTTAACGAAGTCAGTTGGTGCAGCGGCCCCATCGCTTTGCTTTCGCTGACGGCGGCCAGAATGGCCAGCGCGGCATCGTCAATTTCCTTGATGCCGGACGAATGCGTGATTTTGTAATCCACCAACGTGCCATCCGCTTTGACAGTGCCGGTGACGCCGATTTTTAACCGGCCTTCGGGTAACACCAGCCTGCCGTCTTGTTTCGCGTCGTACAGTCGTTTGACCTGATCTTTAATCGGAGCCGTGTTGATTCGTCCAAAGGCTCCGTACGTTTCCGGCTTGTCGGCAGGTTTCTCTACGGGCTTTTCCGATTCGGTCGAAGCCTGCGCCAACGCATCGGCTTTGGCTTTTTCGTCGGCTTCGCGTTGAGCGGCTTCTTCCTGTTGGCGGCGTTGTTCTGCCAACCGTTCTTGCTCACGTCGGCGCGCGGCTTCAAGTTTGGCGCGGCGAGCTTTTTCCTTTTCGTCTTTTTCGATTTCTTCCAGCGATTTGACCTTGTCCGGCGGGCGGAATCCCAAATAACCGCTGGGGTATTCCAGCTTTTTCGAGAAATCAATCAGGATGGCATGGTTGTAATCTTCATCGACGAATTCCACGCCGCGCAACTTCATTGCCAACCCGAAAATGGGAGCGTAATAAACGGCGATACACAACGCGACGTGAACGACGACCGATGCCGCCACTGCGATCATGAAGCCCTTTTTCCGTTTTGGATGGCGAATTAACGTAATCATTCTTTCCCTCACAAAGAACGTTACGATTATAGTCCTTTGCGAGGTGCGGAAAAACTTGCAGATTTAGGGAACCCACAATGCTGACTGAACTCTTTTTAACTCCAAAACCGATTATCGGGATGATTCATGTGGGCGCTTTGCCGGGAACTCCCGCCAATTGCCAAAGCGTAGCCGAAATCCTTGCGCAAGCCGTGCGCGAAGCCGCTGTTTACCGTGACACTGGGATTGACGGCATTGCCATCGAAAACATGCACGACGTGCCTTATTTGCGCGGCGAAGTCGGTCCCGAAATTGTCGCGGCCATGACCCTGGCTGGCCAGGCCGTCAAATCCGAAAGCCGATTGCCCGTCGGCATTCAAATTCTGGCCGGGGCCAACATCGAAGCGATGGCCGTTGCCCACGCCGCCAATCTGGATTTTGTTCGCGCCGAAAGCTTTGTGTTTGCGCACATCGCCGATGAAGGCTTGATTGAATCTTCGGCGGCAAAACTGTTGCGCTATCGGAAAATGATCGGAGCTGATCGCGTGCAGGTGTGGGCGGACGTGAAGAAAAAGCATTCTTCGCACGCCATTACTGCCGACATCAGTTTGGGGGTGATGGCCGAAACCGTGGAGTTCATGCGCGGCGATGCCGTCATCATTACGGGCAGCGCGACGGGCGATCCTCCGAAGCTGGCCGATGTTTCAGAAGCCAAAACTCATTGCCGATTGCCGGTAATTCTGGGTTCAGGCGTGGACGACAAAAATATCGCGGAGTTTTGGCCCAAAGCCGATGGCTTCATCATCGGGTCGTATTTCAAACGGGAAGGGAAGTGGCAGAACGAAGTGGACGGGCTGCGAGTGGAAGCGTTTATGCAAGCCGTGAGTCAGTACCGCGACCGGTAGGGAGCGCCGTATTGGCAATCGTCACATCAAGCGAGACTTGCTCCTTACCGGTCGCGGTACTGAACCTGGATTATGGTTTTTCAGGCGGGAAGTGTTTGCCGATGAACCAGTCGTACACCAGCGCGCCCAGAGGGCCGCCAATCAGTGGCCCGACGATGGGAACCCAGAAATAATAATGATTCGCAGTGAAGACCTGGCTTCCCCAGCCAGCGACCAGGGTGAATAATCTCGGTCCTAAATCACGCGCCGGGTTGATGGCGTACCCGGCATTCAACCCGAACGCCATGCCAATCACCATCACCAAAAAGCCTACGGCCAACGGAGCAACATTGCCCGGCACACTGTTTCGCGCATCGCCAATGGCGGAAATGACCAGCATCAATAACGCCGTGCCGACAATTTGATCAATCAGCGCGCCGGAGGTGGAAAGGTACGGTTGCGGATACGTCGCAAAGATTCCCGCTGTGTTCATTTGCCGCACGCCGCCGTCGAAGTTGTGAAAGGCTTCGCGGTACACGATGAAGGCGATGGCGGCGCCGCTAAAAGCCCCAGCGGTTTGCGCCACAAAATAGGGCAGGAATTTCGACCAGGGCATTTGGCCGCGAACTACGGCAGCCATCGTCACCGCCGGATTCAGGTGCGCGCCGGAAACTCCGCCCGCGACGTAAATTCCCATCGTCACGGCAAAGCCCCACGCAAGATTGATTGAAAGATATTCGCCATTTTGATTTTTGCCGAGCACGACCTGAGCTACGACAGCCGCACCGAATGCAATCAAAACCAAAGTGCCTAAAAATTCAGCCAACAATTCACGTTTCAAAGTATTTGAGTTCATAGAAATTGGGGAAAGAGACAGGATTTACAGGATTTACAGGATTGGCCAGAAAGTCGTGATTGACTGCTTTTTAATCCTGAACATCCTGTAAATCCTGTCGAAAAGGATTTATTTGCTGCCGCTGCTGGCGGCTTTGGTTTCGACGGGTTTGTCGCGTTTGATGCCCAGGTGCGAATCGAACCAGTCCAATTGCCGGGCGGTCAGATCAATGATGTGATTCGGTTCCTGAATGCCGTGGCCTTCGCGCGGGTAGCGGTAAAAGACGGTTTCGACGCCGCGTTTTTTCAGCGAGCGGTAATACTGTTCGCCCTGTTGAATGTTGACGCGGAAATCGCGTTCGCCGTGGGTGATCATCAGCGGAGTTTTGACTTTCGCCACGTAAGTCATCGGCGACCAACGGCGATAATTTTCCGGCACATCCCACGGTTTGCCTTTGAAACCGTATTCCATTAATCCCGGAATATCGCTCTGGCCGTGGAAACTGTACCAGTCGCTGATAGCGGCGTGACCGATGGCGGCTTTGAACCGGTCGGTTTGTGACACCGTCCAGAACGTCATGAACCCGCCGTAACTGCCACCCATCACCACACACTTGTCGGCGTCGGCAATGCCTTTGGCGATGACGGCATCCACGCCAGCCATAATGTCCTGAAAGTCTTTGCCGCCCCAATCGCCGATGTTGGTTTGCGTGAATTTCTCGCCGTAGCCCGTGGACCCACGCGGGTTCGGCATCAGCACGGCGTAACCATTCGCCGTCCAAATCTGATTTCGGGAGTTGAAACTGTCACTGAATTTGCCGTATGGGCCGCCGTGGATTTGCAGAATCAGCGGATATTTTTTGCCCGCTTCGTACCCCAGCGGTTTCAGCAGCAGGCCTTCGATGTCGAAATTATCCGGGCCTTTCCATTTGATGACTTCGGCATCGGCAATGGCGAAGTCTTTGATTTGCGGATTGACCGTCGTCAATTGTTTGGCTCCGTCGCCATTCGATCCGGCAATCCAAATGTCTTCGGAAGTGCGGCTGTCATTCACCGTGTACGCCAACCATTTGCCATCGGCGGAAAGATCAAATTGGTTGAAGTTACGATTGCCTTTGGTTACTTGCGCAACTTTGCCGCCAGTGACCGGAACTGAGTACACATGCGAATACATCCCAACGCCGCTGCCAAAATAAATCGTTTTGCCATCGGCCGACCAAGTGATTCCTTGCGCGGATTCAATGAAATCCGCCGTTAGATTCTTCGGGTCGCCCGCTTCGGCGGAAACAATCATCACGTTGGTTTTGGCTGCCCAATTGGACGTGCTGGATGTGAATGCGATCCATTTTCCATCAGGCGACCATTGCGGATTGCCGTCCGGGCCAGGATTCGTCGTCAGCTTGCGAGCGGCTCCGCCTGCCGCTGGAATGACATAAACTTCGCTGTTGGTGAACTCGGAAATGTCCGTCCACGCGCTTTCCTGCGAAGAAGTCTTTGACCACGTGTAAGCGATGTATTTTCCGTCGGGCGACCATTGCGGCGCAGCGGCGGAAAAGTCGCCTTCGGTCAGGCGTTTCTTTTCTTTGGATTCGGCGTTGATCGTCCACAGGTGCGAATAGAGCAAATCGGCATCCACGGTGATGGTGTCGAATTTGTCTTTTTTCTTTTTCTCGCGCTCGGCTTTGTCTTTGGCAGTGTCGCGCGTGATGAACGCCATTGCTTTTCCATCCGGCGACCAGCGGAATGCCGAAACGCCGTTTTCTTCATCGGTCAGCTTCATGGCTTCGCCGCCGTTGGCGGGAATGATCCAGACTTGATTGCCCTTATCCCGGTCGGCTAAGAACGCGATACGCGCACTGTCGGGCGACCATTGCGGCGCGGTTTCGCCTTTTTCACCGTTGGTGAGTTTGGTCGGTTGGCCGCCTTCAGTTGAAACCAGGTAGATGTGACTGACGCGGCGATTTTCTTTTTTATCCCATTCGCTGATGGTGTACGCGATGCGTTTGCCATCGGGCGAAAATTGCGGCGCGCCGACGTTTTTTACGGCCAGAGCGTCTTCGATAGTCATTCGTTTTTGTGCTGATGCCGGAATTGCCAGCGCGAAAACAAATAGCATTGCCAGAAGAGAGGTCGAAAACTTCTTCATCACTGCCTCCGCTTGAATTGATTGGACGAGTTGTGTGGAACGAATTGAAAGACTTGCGAACTGCAAACGCGCGGCATCATAGCTTCAGAGGGATGAAAAATCTATGTCGGGCAGGGATTCACTCAACTGCAAACCAGGAAGAGAAATAACGGAACAAACGGAAATAACTGAATAGACGGAACCGGATTGCCCTTTCCGTTCATTCCGTTATTTCCGTTTGTTCCGTTATCTATTTCAAGCTTTCTTCATCGCCCAA
>DAOMFR010000022.1:0-62887 GCA_035429885.1 Blastocatellia bacterium | reverse complement strand
ACAAACTGTTCGCCGAGCGATTCCAGGTTAAACCCGCCTTGTTCCGCCAATAGCGCATCGTTCGCATCAAACACCTGGATCAGCGAAAGTCTGTATGTTCCAAGTTCGATCAACAAAGTTTGCGACAGGTTTTCCTGATCAGTTCGGGCAACCAGCCGTGTGATGGTCAGGGCCGATTGCTGCAAACCATCCAGTTCGCCTTCGACATAAACGCGCTGAATCTGCCGTGCGTTGACGACCATTTCGCGTGCGGGTTCGCTGAACCATTTGTCTACGCTGCGATTGATCAAACCGCTGGTGGCAAAAAACAGGAAGATGACCGGCAACAGAGAAAGCGCAATTGAAAATTTGATCAGCCGCGTTTTGAACTTCGCGCCGAGTTTTGCTCGAACCTGTTCGCGCCGCAATTTGATGATGTTGCGAACCAGCACCATCAACAGCACGATGAACGCCAGCAGGTTGATGGTTGAAAGCGCGTACAGGATTAGCGTTTCGCTAGCCGAAGTTGGTCTGAGCCACTTCAGCGTGTCGAATGCCGATTGCACAAACAACAATCCGAACATCAACAACGTCAACACAGCCAGCACGGCGATTCGCCATCGGCGGCGATTTCGCTTTCGGATGATCTCAGATTGGCTTTCTTGTGGGTTCATACAGGTTTGGAAAGTGTCTGTTGATACGGGCGGATTCTAAATCACTCAAGGCTGGTTTGCGACGTTTGCGCGACGCGGCTTATCATCCAATCCACTGAATTGCAGCGTTGCTTATGAACACCACAGACTTTTTTATCAATCCACGAACCCGATTATTGCGCTCCGGTTGGCGCGCAATGGCGTTTTTATTCGTCCTGACGTTGCCGCAATGGTTGATGTCGCTGATGTTCAAATCGCCTGCGCGTGAAAACGGCTCCGTTTTTGAAGTCACCCTGGGGATGATTCTGGTTTATGCCATTTTGGTCGGCTGGGTGGTATTGGTCTCGTGGGGCTGTTTGGGATTTCTGGATCGGCTGAAACTTGGCGCGCTTGGGTTTTCGCTGCACTCAAACTGGCGGCGCGAAGTGTTGTTCGGTCTGGCAATCAGCGTTGCGATGATTGTCGCTATTGTCGCGATTCAAATCATTGGCGGAGGAACGCGCGTTCGGATGAACGTGTTTTGGCGTACAGCCGAGGGCGTGAATTGGGCCGCGCTGAGCGTTGTTACCAAAGATGTCGTGATGGCGCTGACGCTGTTGATTCTGGCCGCAGCCTTTGAAGAACTGGTCTATCGGGGCTATGCATTTCAAACCTTGCTGCGTGATATTTCGCCGGTTCTGCCAATTCTGATGTTGTCGGTGCTTTTTGCGGGAGGGCATTGGAACAATCCCAGCCGCACGCTGTTTTCAACTGTGAATACCATTCTGGCGGGCATTTGGCTGGCGGCGGCTTATCTGAAAACCCGCAGTTTATGGTTCCCGACAGCTTTGCACGTCGGTTGGAATTTTGCGATGGGCGCGGTATTTGGTTTGCCCGTCAGCGGATTGTTCATCCCTCAGCATCCGATTCTGACTTCCACCACCGAAGCCCCGCTGTGGTTGACAGGTGGAAGTTATGGCCCCGAAGGCGGTGCAACGGCGACTGTTATCGTCATCGCTTCCATGATTTTTATCTGGCAAACAAAGTGGTTGAGCGTCGCGCCAGAGATGCAAACTGCCTGGACCATTTCTCCCTCTTCAGCCGATTCGACAATCGCGCTCGACCTGCGGAACTGAAACCTTCCTTGTTGCCATTGGCGACAACTGCCATCAATTTCAAGAAAGTTTGAGGTGTTGATACCTCAGCGCCTATTTCCTCGCTTAGCTGAGTGAAAGTAGAGGTCAGTCGTCATAACGACGATGACCTTGAAGGAATAAATCAGACGGAAAAGGACGAAAGCGATGAAATCAAGAATCTTCAATTTAATCAGCCGCAAATCAGCCAAGTTGCAGCATCGGTGGATTTTCATTGGATTGGTCGTTGTTGCCGCGTTGGGTTTTTTGACCTTCCAACCGGAGAGCCAAGGCGCGGGTGCGCAATCTTGCACGCCAACCGCTTCCGACGTGATTTTCCATTACGATTTTGATGAATCCGGCGGCGCAACCGCTCATAACCAGAACGGCGTGGACCACGGCACATTGAAAAACGACGCTGCTTTTACTCCTGGGAAATTTGGCAACGCATTGCATCTCGATGGAAATTCTTATGTCGAAACACCCGACCCGAAACTCGACCTATCCGGCGATTTCACGATTGAAGCCTGGGTGTATCCGAATTACAACAACGGAACAATCATCACCAACCTGGCAGGCGGATCGAACGCGCCAACCGGATTTGAGCTGGGGCTTTATGGTGGGCAACTGGCGTTTTTCTGGGGACAGGGTTACTGCGGATTTCTGGTTTGCACCGTGTTCGATTTCAATCACCAAGTGAAAGCCGGCGAATGGACTCATATCGCTGTAACGGTCAACCGTAATCAGAACGAACCGGTTCGGTTTTATGTTAATGGCCAGGAATTTGTCGCTACCTCAAACAGCAACTACACCGGGAATATTGATGCCGTGAAGGACGTGTGGATCGGAAACGGATTCCATTTTGGAAATTTTGACGGCTCAATTGACGAGTTGAAGATTTACAATCGCGCGCTGACAGCATCCGAACTTCAGATCAAGGCGGTTGATCAATGCGCTATTTCACAGGGACAAATGGCGGCGTGGTTTGCTTTTGACCAGACAGGTTCCCCAATGCTGGTGGATTATACGGGAGGAGCTTTGGGGCAAAAGATGCCTTTGAACAGCCCTCCTTCTTCGGTTGTTCCTGGCTGGGTCGGCAATGCAATTCAATTTGACGGGCAGGACGATCACATCGTCGTTCCGGATCAAAACAAATTGGATTTCGGCACAGGAGATTTTTCAATCGAATTCTGGGTGAAAACTCCGGTTCCGCCACCTTCGAACGACTATCCAGTCTTTCTGACAACCGGTGCTGGCGACAGCGGGGCGGTGGTCAGGCACGGTCTGGTTCCGTCACAAACAGTGCCGCTTTGGCCGTATAGTTTGATGTCGCTGGTGGATAAACGCGAAAGCGGGCCGTATCGTGGATATCACATTGCGCTGGCCAATGGCTCGCCAGTGTTACAACTGGCGGATGGGATCGGATCGGAATACAGCAATTACTCTTCCGGGTTGTGTCTAGCAGATGACCGCTGGCATCATTTGGCCGTCACAGTTAGACGCAATGACAAGTATGGAATCAGATGGTATTTGGACGGCAAACCTTCCGGTCAGGTGCATAGCTCCAAGGGACGCAATGGTTCCCTGGCCAACAACAGCCCGCTTTACATTGGCCGTCATTCAATCAGCAATACGGGCTATTTCATTGGCAGCCTAGATGAGCTGAGCTTGTACAGTCGCATGTTGAGCTCGGCTGAAATTGAAAGCATCTTTCACGCCGGCCGTCGTGGTAAATGCAAATAAACTCCGGGCTGTTTCGCTTGCCCTGCGAACAGCAGACTAAAAAAGGTGGCAGGGCTTTCTGGCTCTGTCACCTTTATACTTTGGACATTGGGTTACGACTCACGAGCTTTTTCTCGACAAGCCCCTCCTTTTTGGCTATCGTTATCGCGCTATAAAAAATTGAAATGAAAAAGACAGCGCGGCTTCGTCCGCGCTTTCGTCCATTTATGGGTCAAACATTTTCATTTTGTTTGACCAAGCACCATTAAGGAGATTTATGAGCAAGAACATTGGCTGGAACCCAAGCTCTTTTGGGTTGGACAATCATGGCCTGAAAAATATCAATCAAGCGTTCTGGAATCTGACGACTGCGGAGCTGTACGAACATTCGGTCAGACGCAACGAAGCGACGGTCGCGCATCTTGGCCCGCTGGTGGTCAACACAGGACAACACACCGGGCGATCACCGAACGACAAATTCATTGTTCGCGAAGCTTCGTCGGAAAAAAATGTCTGGTGGGGAAAGGTCAATCGCCCGTTTGAGCAAGCCCACTTCAATCATCTGCGCGACAAAATGCTGAAGCATCTGGAAGGCAAAGACGTTTACGTGCAGGATTGTTTTGCCGGAGCTGACCCGGAATATCGAATCCCGATTCGCGTCGTTACAGAATACGCCTGGCACAGTTTGTTTGCACGAAACATGTTCGTCAGGCCGGATTGGAATACTCAAGCCGCCAGCCACATCCCCGAATTCACGGTCATTAACGCTCCCACCTGCCAGGCCAATCCCGAAACCGACGGAACCACTTCAGGCACTTTTATTCTGATGGATTTTGCTCAGCGGTTAATTTTGATCGGCGGAACCAGCTATGCGGGCGAAACCAAAAAATCTATCTTCACGCTGTTGAATTACCTGTTGCCGTTACGCGGAGTGCTTTCGATGCATTGTTCGGCCAACATCGGCCAGGACGGAGATGCCGCAATCTTCTTTGGTTTGTCGGGCACGGGTAAAACCACGCTGTCGGCGGATCCCGAACGGCAATTAATCGGCGACGATGAACATGGGTGGTCAGATCGCGGCGTGTTCAACTTCGAAGGCGGCTGTTACGCCAAGGTCATCAACCTGTCCGCCGAAGCCGAGCCGGACATTTACGCCTGCACACGGCGGTTTGGAACCGTGTTGGAAAACGTGGTGATGGACCCTGTGACGAGACGCCTGGATTTGAATGATGGCAGTTTGACCGAAAATACGCGTGCGGCGTATCCGCTGTCACATATTTCCAACTTCGAACCGTCCGGAACCGGCGGTCATCCCCAAAACATCATTATGTTGACGGCGGACGCATACGGAATTCTGCCGCCCGTCGCGAAGTTGACGCCTGAACAAGCGATGTATCATTTCATTTCCGGGTACACGGCCAAGGTCGCAGGCACGGAAAAAGGCTTGGGCAAAGAACCGCAAGCAACTTTTTCCGCCTGTTTCGGAGCGCCGTTTATGGTTCACCATCCGGGCGTGTATGCCGAATTGCTGCGCAAACGGATTGCCAAACACAACGCCACTTGCTGGTTGGTCAACACAGGTTGGAGCGGCGGCCCTTACGGCGAAGGGCAACGAATGAAAATTGCTCACACACGGGCGATGGTGCGCGCAGCGCTTTCGGGTCATCTTGCCAACGTGGCAACGGAACCTGATCCGATCTTTGGCGTTCACGTGCCGATTGCTTGCCCAGACGTTCCCAGCGAAGTCTTGAAACCGCGTAACACCTGGAAGAACCCGAAAGCATACGACGAAAAGGCTCGGTATCTGGCCAAGCTCTTCCGTGAAAACTTTGAGCAGTTCGCCGCCGGAGTTTCTGATGAAGTGAAATCTGCCGGGCCAAAGGCTGATTAGCACATTGCCAAGAATTGGATTGGGCAGCAGGTGGCAATCATTGTAAGCTGCTTGCTGCCCTTTCTTTTTGAGAATGAAGTTGATTCTCCCAATTGTGCGACATCATCGACATCGGCGTTGCCAGCTTTGTTCAGCCCCGCCCATATTAACCACCCCCCATCAGCAACAAATAAAAGGGACACCTTGTGACCTCAGGAATAATCGTTTTCGCAAATCGTCGTTCTGCTCCGTGGCCTGTGAAGTTTGGGCTGATGCTGACGGCGCTGACCATTCTGGTTTCGCAAATCGCGCTGACTCGCGTGATGTCCGTGATCGCCAATTACCATTCGGCGTTCATGATTCTTTCCGTCGTTATGCTGGGCATGGCGTCTTCTGCAATCGCGGTTTTTCTGGGGATGAAGCGAACGGAGCGCCCAGTTACCGTCGCGGATAGCGTCAACGCCGCGTATAAATCTGCCATGGCGACAGTGCTGACCTTGATCTGTTTCATTGTGATTGTTGCGCGAGATTGGGGAGCGGGTGTCCAGCCATTTCAACTGCTGTTCGCCGCAGTGCTGTTTTTCAGTTGGTTCTTTTATAGCGGATACGTCGTGGTGGTTGTGCTTAGTCATTACGCCGATGATGTCGCCCGGCTGTACTGGTTCGATCTGATGGGCGCAGCCGCAGGCTGTTTGCTGGTGACGCCGCTGCTGAATCGCTTTAGCGCGCTGAGTGTTTTGCTGCTTAGCGCGGTGGGCCTGGGATTGTCCGGTTTGCTGTTATCTGTGTCTCACGGCAATCGGCGCGCGCAGAGCATCGGCTGGGGATTGTGCGCAGTTTTACTTATGGTCTGGAGCGTCAGCGTCATGCGACCGGAACTTGTTCGGTTGAAATTTGCCAAAGGTCAGGATCAACGCCAGGTGTTGTGGGAACGCTGGAACGCGCTGGCTCGCGTGTCGGTATCCAACGAAATTCCCGGAACCAGCGAAGCGGTTCAGATGCTGCAAGCGAAAAGCGGCAGTCAGTTGACGACAGAAGACACTGAAAAACTGCGCCGCTTGTGGCAATCCGGCTGGGGCATTAGCCGTGAATTCAAAGGTGTCGCGCTGCCTGCGTTGTGGCTGCAACTGGATTCGGACGCGGGCACTCCGATTTTGCAGGACGGCGTTGGGGCTTTGCAGGACAAACGCAAGCTGGAATTTCTTTCCTGGGATGTCACGGCGGCGGCGTATGTCTGGCGCGCAGCAATGGGCTTGCCGCCGGAACAAGCATTCATCATTGGCGGCGGAGGCGGACGTGATGTATTGACCGCACTCGCTTTTGACGTGGGAAAAGTTGAAGTCGTGGAACTGAATCCCGCCGTGGTCGAAGCCGTTCAGCGTCAGTTTGGCGATTACAGCGGGCGAACGTACTCTCATCCGCGAGTACATCTGACGATTGGCGAAGCTCGCAACGAGTTAAGTCGTCGCCAGACAAATTACGATCTGATTCAGATGTCCATGATTGATACCTGGGCTTCGTCCATGGCCGGTTCGATGGTCATGACCGAAAACAGCTTGTACACCCAGGAAGCGTTTGATCTGTATTTGTCGCGATTGAAACCGGATGGCGTGTTGAGTGTTTCCCGCTGGTATGACCCGGAAAAACATGGCGAAACTGCTCGCGTCGCCGTGCTGATGGCCAACGCGTTGCGCCGCGCAGGCCTGGAACAAGCAGGACAACACGTTGCCATTTTGACCAGCCCGGGCTTTCTCAATACTGCCGTGGCGACGCTGTTGCTGAAACGATCCGCATTTACGGACGCGGACAAGGCAGCGTTACGGCAGCTTTGCCGGGAACGGGGATATACATTGTTGTGGCCGCAATCTGACGGCGTGCAAATGGCGGCCCCTTTCGATCTTGCCGGCTTGCTGCAACTTGATTCACAGGCGCTGGCTCGCAGCCGCTATGACCTTAGCCCGCCGACCGATGACCGTCCGTTTTTCTTTAACATTGACCGTCCGGTTCAAAGCTGGCTCGACGCCATTCGTTCCGGCGATTTCAGCCGTGGCAGCCGTTCAACGCTCTTGCTGGGCGCAACGCTGCTGCTGATGTGTTACGCCTGCTTCTATTTCACGATCCGGCCACTAAGAACCGATTGGGCGCGGAACCGGGCGAAAGAAGTCGCCGGAAAGTCAGTGTTGCCGCTGTGGCTTTACTTCGGCGGCATCGGGTTGGGGTTTATGCTCATCGAACTGGCGCTGATCCAACGGTACATTTTGTTTCTAGGACATCCATCGTACGCGATCTCGGTTGTTCTGTTTGCGTTACTATTGTTTGGCGGAATCGGCAGCTTCCTGACGGAGAAAGTTCGCGACGCCTGGCTGACTCAGGTAACCAGATGGGCGCTATTCTTGATTCTGCTGGGCATTTTATTAACGACATTTGCCACTCCGGGTTGGTTGGAGCAGGCGACGAGTTGGAGTTGGCTGGCTCGCATGGTTATGTCGGTGGCGCTGATTGCTCCGCTGGCGCTGTTTATGGGGATGATTTATCCATTGGGAGTGCGGCGGTTGGCGCTGACGAAACAGCAGGAATTGGTGCCTTGGATGTGGGGAATCAACGGAATCTGTGGCGTGGTGGCTTCTACGCTCGGGATGTTGCTGGCGATGAATGTCAGCTACACGGCGGTTTTGTTGGCTGGCGCGGCGGCTTATGGCGTGACTCTGTTGTCGCTGTCACTGCCGGAAAGCGTTGCGGCTGACAATCTTCCAAGGCTTGATCCGCAGCAATAGTTACGACGGACTCCCAGAATGAACTTGAATTTCTTCTTGCCACGTTTTGGCAAAAGCCTTACCATCCGCCCGACTTTTTGTTCGGAAACGGTTCCGAACCCCGACCCGGTTCAAAGTTGCTGACACTTCCACTTTGAACAACAATCTTAGAAAGCAGAATAACGCCAGAGTACGGAGGCCCATGCCGTTCGACAACGACTTTACCATCGGAATCGAGGAAGAGTTTCAAATCATTGACCCGCAAACGCGCGAGTTACGATCCCGCGTCAACGAAATTTTGGAAGAAGGCCGGATGCTGCTTGGCGAGCAGGTCAAGCCGGAAATGCATCAATCAATGATCGAAGTCGGCACCGGCATTTGCCGTGACGTTAAAGAAGCTCGCAAAGACGTCATGAAGTTGCGTCGAGCAATCAGCGAGCTGGCGCATCGTAAAGGTTTGGCGATTGTCGCGGCCTCCACGCATCCGATTTCTCATTGGGCCGATCAGCAGATCACCGAAAACGAGCGTTATTACCAAATGATCGAAGAGCTGCAACATTCCGCCCGTGCATTGCTGATCTTTGGCATGCACGTTCACGTTGGAGTGGCTGATCGCGAAGCCGCCATTGCCGTGATGAATGCAGCGCGATACTTCTTGCCGCACATTTATGCGCTTTCGACCAGTTCGCCGTTCTGGATCGGTCGCAACACGGGAATGAAAAGTTACCGCTACGAAGTTTTCAAACAGTTTCCGCGCACGGGCATCCCCGAGTATTTCAGTTCGGTAAGCGAATTCGATAACTTCGTGAACCTGCTGGTCAAAACTGGCTGCATTGATAACGGCAAAAAGATTTGGTGGGATGTCCGCCCTCACCACGTGTACCCAACGCTGGAATTTCGCATCTGCGACATCCCGACCAAAGTCGAAGAAACCATCACCATTGCGGCGCTCTTTCAAGCGGTTACGGCAAAACTCTACAAATTGTACCGTCAGAACATGGGATTTCGTCTGTATCGCCGAGCCTTGATCGAAGAAAACAAATGGCGCGCGGCGCGGTATGGTTTAGATGGCAAGCTGATTGACTTCGGCAAACGCGAAGAAGTTCCGCTTCGCGGTCTGATTCAGGAGCTGTTGGAGTTCGTGGACGACGTTGTGGATGAATTGGGTTGCCGTGAAGAGATCAATTACGTGAATACAATTCTGGAAAATGGAACCAGCGCCGACCGGCAGTTGCGGGTTTTCCAGGAAACCGGCGACTTGCGTTCCGTGGTTGATTCGCTGATGAAAGAAACGCTGGAAGGCGTGTTTTAATTTTGTGACCAGCAGTCAGGACTGGAACGACTGCTGGCAAGCCCAATTTTGTTCTTGACCCCTTGATCGAAAAATTGTTCTCGCCCCGCCCGTTTGCTACCCCGAATTGCCCCGCCGAGAAAATTGCTGCTGAACCTGTAGCCATAGGAGTTCAGCGGGTGTTCCTTCATTCAATTTAGTGACCGCTCGACCGCCCCGACCAGCGGTGCTGAGCAAGTAGTGGTGCCAGTTATGAAAAGATGGTCAACGATTGTGTTTGTGGTAGTCGCTTTGTCTGCCTTGTTGTTTATGGCTGTGCGCGGGTTGGCGCCGGTAATGGGATTGGGAGGCATTGAAAACGAATGGCTGCAAGCCATGTCGCGATTAATGCCTTTGGCCGCAATGGCCGGAACGACTTCAATTGTGTTTCTGATTTTGACTTTTCGATGGAAGCCAGCGCCTTCGTATCCGGAGGCAAAACGATTGGTTGAAGAAGCCGAACAATGGAGTGACGAGTTTGTGATTGGCGAAGAATTGGAACGCCAACCAGACTCGTTCATTAGCAATCGCTTGTTCAGCGTCAGCGATTCGTTTGTTGGTAAAACATCTGCTGCCGATTCGACTGAGTTTCAAGTTTCGGAGGTGGATCCATTTTTGGGTGGTTCAGTCGTGACAGTTCGCTCGGCTGAGAATGTGAAAATCAATTTGCCCCGGTTACCTCAAGCAACGGCTGACAGCGTGTGCGATTTGGCAATGAGTGACGAATCGCACGAAGCCGAAACCGTTCTTAACTCAACGCACAATATGAACCTCACGAATCTTGCCGTGACAGAAACACTGCCGGGCCTGAATAGCTCGACTGAGACGTTATCAGCTCTGCTCAATCAATTGCCGCCGTCGTTAGTGGAATTTGCTGGACGTTCGTTCGAGCTGGCGGAGTTGATGGCCGCGCGCGCCAATCCAGACAACCGCGTGTTAAGCATTCAAGGTTTGGGCGGAGTAGGCAAAACCACGCTGGCGCTGAAGCTGGCTCACCAAATGACGCCGCATTATCCCGATGCGCAACTTTTTCTGGATTTGAAAGGCGCCAGCCCGCAACCGCTATCTGTTGCAGACATTCGTGCGCATGTGATTCGCGCTTACATGCCCGCCGCGCGGTTGCCGGAAAACGAGGCCGAGCTTGGTGCCTTGTACAATTCTGTGCTCAAGGGCAAACGGGCGTTATTGCTGTTCGACAACGCCGCGAATACCCAGCAAATTGCCTCATTGATTCCGCCTGCGGGAAGTTTGCTGATTGTCACTTCTCGCCAGCATTTATCGCTGACCGGCATGTTTGCCAGCCGATTGGACACTTTGCCAGCGGCGGAAGCTCAGGAATTATTGCGCCGCTTGTTGCCGCGAATCGGTGACAAAGCCGGACGGCTGGCCGAATTGTGCGGTTACTTGCCGTTGACCATGCGGTTGGCTGCCAGCGCGCTGACGCAAAATCCCGACCTGGGCATGGAGGAATATTCCAAGCGACTGATTCGCTGGCAGACTCAGGAAGGAGCGCGTCGCGCAGTGGACGCAGTCTTGCGCGCCAGTTACGAAATGCTGGTCCCGGGCTTGCGGAAACTGTGGCGGACTTTGGCGGTTTTTCCCGGCACCTTTGATGTCAATGCCGCCGCCGCTGTTTGGAAGATTCACCCGGAACGAGCAGCCAATGCGCTGGAACGATTGATGGCCTACAGCCTGATTGAACGCAACCACTCAACGGGACGTTACAGGCTGCACGACCTGATGATTCTGTTTGCCGAATCTTCGCTTAACGGACAGGAGCGCGCCATCGCCCGGCATCATCACGCGGCACATTACCAAAGCCTTCTGCACGAAGCCGACGCGCTTTACGAACAAGGCAGCGAATTTCTGAAACAAGGGTTGGACCTGGTTGATTTGGAATGGCAAAACATTCAGGCAGCGCAAACCTGGGCCGCGACAAAATTTGAAAGCAACCGAATGGCTTGCGATTTATGCAATTCGTTCCCGGACGCGGGCAAGTATGTTTTAAGTTTACGCCAGCATCCGCGCGAGCGAATTCGTTGGAGCGAAGCGGCGTTGGCAGCTTCCAAACAAATGCAACGTCGCAAATCGATTGGCAAGCATTTGATTGCACTTGGCGATTCGTACGCCGATCTGAGCGAGATTCATCACTCGATTGATTGTTACCAGCAGGCGCTGGAAATTGCGCGGGAAACCAAAAATCGCCGCAGCGAAGCCGATGCGTTGGTTGGGTTGGGGACGGCGTATTACCTGGGCGGCGAACTGGCGAAAGCGCGCGAATATCACGAATTCGCGCTGGTCATTGCACATGAATTGGATGATCACCGCGCTGAAGCGAGCGCGCTGGGGGCGCTTGGCCTGACGCTTTATACAGCGGGGGAATCACGCCAGGCGACAGATTTGCTTGAGCGACAATTGCATTTGGCGCGCGAGCTTGGCGACAGGCGCAACGAAAGCAATGCGCTGGGAGGGCTTGGGTTGACGCATTACGCGCTCGGCGATGCGCAAATGGCTATTGACTTGCTCAGCGAACAGTTTCGCATCACGCGAGAGATTGGCGACCGGCGTGGCGAAGCCGGAGCGCTGGCCAATTTGGGTTATGCCTGGTCAAACTTGCAAGATTACGAACAAGCAATCGGCTATCTGCAACAGTCACTAACAGTCGCTCGAGAAATTGGTGATCGTCGCAATGAAGCCAAAGCCTTGGGCGGATTGGGAGTGGCTTATTACTTGATCGGCCATCAATCGCAAGCCGTGGAGTTTCTGGAACGCCAGCGCGTTCTGGCAGCCGAAACCGGCGACCGCCGCAGTGAAGCCTCGGCGTTGACCAATTTGGGTGAAGCTTACACTTCAACCGGCGAATTGATGCGGGCCGTCGAATTGCTAAAGCAGGCGTTTAGCATCATTACTCAGATGGACGATGTGGCGGGAGAGGCAACAGTCTTTTTCAACTTGGCGCTGGCTTTGGAAAAACTCGGCGACCGCGTTCAGGCCAGCGAGCACGCTCAAAAAGCATTGGAACTGTTTGAGATTGCCAAACATCCATCCGCAGAAACGGTTCGGCGTCAGTTGGTTGAATGGCAATGACAGGTGTAGTCCCGTCTTCAGACAGAAACGATCAAAGGTGAGCATTTCCACTGAAGCCGGGACTATGAGCTTTATCACTTTTGTTCTTTCGTATCTAGCAACTCCACTTCAAAGACCAGCGTGGCGTTTGGCGGAATCACGCCGCCAGCGCCGCGCGCTCCGTAACCGAGTTGCGGAGGGATCACCAATTTGCGTTTGCCGCCGACCTTCATCGTCATCACACCTTCATCCCAACCTTTGATCACGCGTCCCAGGCCAATCTGGAAAGTGAAGGGCTGACCGCGATCCAGGGAACTGTCAAACTTTGTTCCGTCGTCCAGCGTGCCTGTGTAATGAACCGTCACTTGATGACCGGATTGCGGGCTTGCGCCCGTGCCTACCACGATGTCTTCGTATCTTAAACCGGAATCAGTAGTCACTGCTTTTGCTCCTAAGACAGATGCTTTCAGCGGGATGGAAACCCAGCTAACGGCTTTCCACATTCCCGCGCGTTTCACCCAGACTTCCGTGTGGGTGGAGGTTCCAAGCGGTTTATCGGTGCGAATGTATGTTGAACGGCCAGTCACAACTGCAGTCAAGCCATACAGCCGTAGTTTGAATTCTTCGCTGCGAATGTCATCAAGCTGGACTTTGCCAGACTTCACCATTTCCAGCATCCCGGCTTTGGTGACAAGACTGCCGTCCGAGTTGATGGCCGTGAAATCGTCGCCGAAGATTCGGTTGAGCACGGCGGCGTCTTTTTTGACGATGGCCGTGAACCAATCACGTTCCAGCTTTTTTAATTGAGCTTCGGCACCAGTCGCGGGAGCTGAAACCGTTTTGGCTTGTCCAGTGCGTGCAGGTTTGGTTTGACCGAACGCAGCGGAAACTATCAGCAGCAAGGCCACTATAATCAGAAAAATATGCTTCAAGAGCTTCGACTCCTTTTGGTTTTCGTTTGGCACGAAAGATTGATGTGTGTTATTTCGGTTGAGTAGTTCCACCAAAAATCACCGCGACAATACAGGATAGACGGAAAACCCGGCAAGCTTACCTGCTTGCCTTGTGCATTCAAAAGGAGAGGCAGCGCTATGAAGAACCCCCGCACTCGGAATTCAACCGAAGACTCGATTTCGGATGCAAACCTCAACCGCCGCTCGTTCGTCAAACTAATGCCAGCCGCGGGAGCCGCCAGTTTGACGATGATGGCTGCGGAATCAGTTTCGGCTCAAACTGCTGGCCAGCAGCAAACCGCTCAGCGCGTGACACGCGAAATGTTGCAGGCAACTGAAAAACTGATCGGGATTGAATTGACCGAAGCTCAGGAAAACATGGCTCTGCCCGGCGTCAATCGCAATTTGGCCAGTTACGAAGCCGTGCGAAAGATTGACGTTCCACTCGACACAGAACCGGCGACGGCCTTTCATCCGGCGCTGCCCGGCAAGCTGAAAACCTATCGCCAACGTGCGGCCAAGTCTGCAAGGACTTTGGGCAAATCATCAAAAGCAGCCGCAGCCAAGGTCGTCGCTCCGAAATTCGCTTCTGTCGAGGACCTCGCATTCGCTACCGTTGCGGAATTGGCTGAACTGGTTCGCACGCGCAAAGTCTCTTCGGTTGAATTAACCAAGATGTATTTGGGGCGGTTGAAAAAGTACGGCGACAAATTGCTGAACGTCGTCACGCTGACCGAAGAACTGGCGTTGCAACAGGCTGACGCTGCCGACCGCGAAATCAAAGCTGGTAAATATCGAGGCCCGCTGCACGGCATTCCGTGCGGAGTCAAAGACCTGTTCGCGACCAAAGGCATCAAGACCACCTGGGGAGCCGAGCCATACAAAGATCAGGTCATTGATTACGATTCAACCGTCGTCGAACGATTGCGCGAAGCCGGAGCCGTGTTAGTCGCCAAACTTTCAATGGGCGCACTGGCGCAAGGTGGACGCTGGTTCAAAGGCATGACTCGCAATCCGTGGCAACCCGAAGAAACCGCGCAAGGTTCGTCAGGGTCGTCGGCTGGATCGGCATCGGCGACTTCGGCGGGGTTGGTCGGATTTGCGATAGGGACTGAAACGCTGGGTTCAATTGTTTCGCCTTCGTCGCGTTGCGGAGTCACTGGATTGCGGCCGACATATGGCCGAGTCAGTCGTTATGGTGCAATGGGCTTGAGTTGGACTATGGACAAGATCGGGCCGATTTGCCGCTCGGTCGAAGATTGCGCTCTGGTGTTGGCTGCGATTTACGGTCCTGACGGTCACGATCTGACAGTCGAAGACATTCCGTTCCACTGGAATCCTGATCGGCCTTTGTCGCAAATGAAAATCGGTTATATCAAAGCTGAGTTCGAGCCCACTGCTGGCGGCGGTGCTCAAGGCGGGCAAAACGCTGAAGATCGCCGAAAAATGTACAGCGTTGCCTTGGACGTTCTGCAAAAAGCCGGTGCGAAGTTGGAACCATTTGAATTGCCGCAATTCAATTTCCAAAGCTTGCGTACAATTTTGAGTGCCGAAGCCGCCGCCGCTTTTGACGACATCACACGTGATGGCCGAGTCAATCAGTTGTCAGGTCAAAGTCCCAACGACTGGCCGAACAGCTTTCGCACTTCGCGGTTTATTCCAGCGGTGGAATACATTCGCGCGCAGCGCGCTCGGACTTTGCTGATGCGGGAGATGGATAAACTGATGGCAAACTGGGATTGCTTTATTACGCCTGCGCCGGGCAGCGCCAGCTTGACGTTGACGAATTTGACCGGCCACCCGGCAGTCGTCACTCCATGTGGATTCATCAACAAACTTCCACAAGCAATCATGTTTACCGGCAATTTGTATGACGAAGGCGCTCCATTGCGCGTGGCTATGGCCTATCAACAAGCGACCGATTGGCATAAGAAATATCCGCCGCTTGGATAATTGTCGAATTGCGGATCCGTCACACTTGTTTCATTAGCAAACTTCAGGCTGACAGCTCTTCCATCGAATGGACAATTGCTTCTGTGTATTCGGTGGTGTGAGCCGTGCCGCCAAGGTCGCGAGTCCGGATCTTCTTTTCATCCAGTGTGTAAATGATCGCTTTCGCAATCAAGTCGGCGGCTGAGCGTTCGCCCAGATGGCGAAGCATCATCACTGCCGATTGCAACATGGCTGTCGGGTTTGCCAGATTCTTTCCAGCGATGTCCGGCGCGCTGCCATGAACGGCTTCAAAGACGGAGCCAAGTTCGCCGATGTTTGCTCCCGGCACGACACCAAGTCCACCGACCAATCCGGCGGCCAAGTCTGAAATGATGTCGCCGTACAAGTTTTCCAGCAACAAAATGTCAAACTGCTGCGGTTTCATGACAAGCTGCATGCAGGCGTTGTCTACAATTTTATCGTCCGCCTGAATGTCTGGGTACTCAGTGGCAACTTTGCGGAAACAATCCAAAAACAGTCCGTCGGAAAGTTTCATGATGTTGGCTTTATGAATAGCCGTGACTTTTTTACGGCCTTCGCGGCGAGCGTATTCAAATGCGAACCGGGCAATCCGCGTTGAAGCTTTTTCGGTAATGATCTTCAAGCTTTCAACCACGCCAGGCACGACAATATGTTCAAGGCCGGAATAAAGATCTTCGGTGTTTTCGCGCACGACAACCAGATCAACATTAGCAAATGGCGTGATCAACCCAGGCAGATTTATGACCGGGCGCAGGTTGGCATAAAGGTCTAAGGTTTTTCGCAATCGCACATTGACGCTGGCAAACCCGGTTCCGATCGGTGTTGTCAGCGGACCTTTCAATGCGACTTTGTTGCGCTTGATGGATTCCAACACGTCTGTGGGCAACGGATCGCCGAACCGAGACAGCGCCTCAGCGCCAGCGATGTAACTTTCCCATTCGATGTCAACGCCTGCAGCTTCGATGATGCGAACGACCGCACCTGTAATTTCCGAACCAATACCGTCTCCGGGGATGAGTGTGACTTTATGTGACATAAAAAATTGTTTTGTAGAGCTTAGTTTGAATGATGATTAAAGCAGCGCAACTTTAATAGCGAACCTGGAAACTTTCAACGCCAAGATTTGCTGAGGTCGGATTTGAGTGAGAGAGGATGGAAGAACGGCACGGGAAAAAGGGATGCCAAATGCTAGTCTGTCGTTTTTGAAACCAATTCCAGTTTGGCGCCGATGTTCTGCAATAGAGTAGTTAAGTTCAACCCCAAGCCTGTCAGGTAAATCAAAACCACCGTCCCGATCAATACAACCAATAATGAATATTCGACCACGTCCTGGCCGCTTTCATCTTTGAGAAAGTTTTTTACGCTCGTAATCATTTTTGAATCCATGTGTGAGTGTAGTCGAACTTGCTATTCAAGGCCTGCACAAAGGCTTATGACTTGGCGCTCTTTTATCCTGTCACCATCATTTAGGGACAACGAAGACAGAATCGCAAGTAAAAATGCTGCATTCGGCAACATTGTAAAGTTACTGATGAATTGGCAGGGGTCAGAAGATGGTTGGGTACTTCAAGGCGTGATGTTTGGGGCAACGAGACATGACGCCTTTGGTCATCGGTGGCTCCGTGGCAGCAACCTTTCAGGTTGGGCGACGGTCGGAGGGGGCAAACAGGGGGAGTGGTGCGGGCTACCCGACCACTACGCAACCTCTCAAACTCAGAACAACTCTTTTCCAAGCTGGGAGCGCAATTCTTGCTCACGCACCATGGCGTTTCTGAGCAACTGCTCCTGATGGGTAAAAGTCCGCTCAGAGCGAGCCAATTCTTCACGCAGAGCCCTAACCTCAGCCTGAAGCTCGGCGATCTGGCTCATCGCGCGTCGTAAACGCTGTTCCGGTGCAAGTTCAAAAATCGAAACGTTGTTGGTAAATGGTTTTTCAAGCCGATGTTCGTAAACTTCGGCCTCGATCATGGGTTGATTAACAAGTTGAATCGCTGCGCTCATTTTGGCTCTCCTGTTTGCTATTTATTGTTTGTTGTTTCTCGTCATATTCGTTCCGCCGCAGGAGTAATTGTTCTGCTGTGTTTTTGCCGTTGCCCGAAAAATTGAACGGGTAAAAACTATTTGCCTTGCAATACAAGTCGGCCACAGCCAACCAGTGCTGGGAACGAACCGCCAAATGTCCAGATTGTTCCGGCAAGTTTCGTCGAATAACTCCCTCCACTGACCGGTAATGTTTAAGCTAGGAATAAAAGCTTTTAGTTATACAAAGAACAAAAATAAAAAAACTGAAAACAGCTATTGGAAATAACGAGAGATGAAACAACAGAAGAAAACCAGAGGGGCGATTGGAATCAGTGCGTCGAACAATGGGTCGGGCAGAGGATGTTTCGACGTTTTTCTGATTTCATCAGCATCCAGGCCAAAACCTCAGCCGTTCTGCTTGGGGAGACGATATCAATAGGGCTTTATCAATGCATGTTGAAAGCGTTTCTGGGGATGTCTGATCGCGGGGCGGCTGTCAGACGCGCCGGAATATATCACAGCACTTTTTGCCCACGAAGCGAATTTTGTCAAAGAGTCAATTTTTTGCTAACTCGTTCGTCTTTTCTCATTGTCAGATTCAAAAAGGCCAGGAAATTTCTTCCTGGATTCAGCTTTCAAAAGCGGTATACACCGAGAAGCAAAGAGCAGATGTGCTAAAATCGGGTTCCCAATCATCCTTTCATACTTTTTTCGGAGGAAAACTCAAAAACGATGGCTGCCCAAGTATTAAACGGCGCTGAAGTCGCCGAGCATATCAAACAACGTGTCGCGGTTCGCGTCAGCAAACTGGCAGAACAGGGAATCAAACCAGGGTTGGCAGTTGTGTTAGTCGGAGACGACCCGGCTTCGCAAGTTTATGTCCGTAACAAGGTAAAAACCTGTCAGGCGTTGGGACTTCATTCCGAAAAACACGAATTGCCAACAGAAACAACGACTGATGAGTTGTTAGAGTTGGTTGATCGTCTTAACCGGGACGATGCCATTGATGGAATTCTGGTTCAAACGCCGCTGCCTGCTCAAATTGATTCACGCCGTATTATGGAAGCCATTGATCCTGCCAAAGACGTGGACGGATTTCACGCCAGCAACGTTGGGCGATTGGTTCAAGGGCGAGACGCGCTGGTCGCCTGTACACCGGCAGGAGTCATCGAATTGCTGGATTACTACAAGCTCCCGATTGCCGGAGCTAACGCCGTTGTTGTAGGCCGCAGCGATATTGTCGGTAAGCCGATGGCGCTGTTGCTATTGCATCGCCACGCGACAGTGACGATCTGTCATTCCAAAACCCGCGACCTGGCTGCAATCACGCGTCAGGCGGACATTCTGATTGCGGCCATTGGTCGCACGGCTATGATCACAGGCGAACATGTCCGCGAAGGTGCTGTCGTGATTGATGTTGGCACAAACGACGCAACTACTGAGGAAGAGGTCAGTCGCATCTTCGCCGAACCCGAACGGTCGAAACGACTGGAAACGCTGGCCAAGCGCGGTCGCACTTTGGTCGGCGACGTCGAACCACGAACCGTCGCCGAAAAGGCCGCGTGGTTGACGCCCGTTCCAGGTGGAGTCGGCCCGCTGACCATTGCCATGCTGATGCAAAACACGCTTCGCGCGGCTGAAATGCGGCGAGGTCTCTAAATGCTGAAAATCGGGCTGACAGGCGGAATTGCGACAGGCAAATCATTCGTCCTCGGTGTGTTGCGAGAGATGGATTGCGAAGTGATGGACGCTGACCAGACTGCTCGCGAAGTTGTCGAACCAGGTCAGCCCGCTTTTGAAGAAATCGTGGCTCACTTTGGGCACGAAATCGTCGGTGAAAACGGAAAGCTCAATCGCGTGAAACTTGGCGCGATCGTGTTCAACGATGCCGATCAGCGTGAAAAACTGAATTCCATCATTCATCCAAAAGTGTTTGAAGCTCAGGCGCGCTGGATGGCAGAAGTCGAACGCCGCAATCCGCAGGCAATTGTCATCATTGACGCCGCGCTGATGATCGAAACTGGTTCGTATCGCCGATTCGACAAAGTCGTTGTTGTGCATTGCGAGCCGGAAATACAGCTTCAACGATTGATGGCACGCAACAATCTGACGCAGGAAGAAGCGATGGCGCGAATTTCAGCGCAAATGCCTTCCGCTGAAAAACTGAAATTCGCAGATTACGCCATTAACACATCGCAAGGCTATGAAGACACGCGGCGACAAATCGAATCGCTTTACGAACAATTCCGCAAACTCCAATCCTGAACCTGCTATGAACCGACGAACTTTTCTCTCTCGCGCCGCCGCCGGAAGCGGTTTGCTGCTCGGCGCTCCGGCAATTCTGGTTTCCGCCCAAAGTCGCCCGCAAATTCCCTTCGGCGTTCAAACCGGCGACATCACGCCAGGTCGAGCCATCGTCTGGAGCCGCAGCGATCGGTCGGCGCGCATGATTGTCGAATACGCAACCACCGAATCGTTCCAAAATGCGCAGCGTATTATCGGCCCGGCGGCGCTTGAATCTTCCGATTTCACCGCGCGAGTTGATTTGAGCAGTTTGCCCGCCGGGCAAAAGATTTTCTACCGCGTCAGTTTTCAGGATCTGGAAAACTCAAAAGTGACCAGTGAACCCGTCACGGGCAGTTTCAACACTCCGCCGGTTGCGCAGCGAGATGTCGGTTTCGTATTTGGCGGCGATGTTTGCGGACAAGGTTGGGGCATCAACCCGGATTTTGGAGGCCCTGGATTGGGCGGAATGCTAATCTATGAGGAAATGCGCAAAACGCAGCCGGATTTTTTCATTCATTCCGGTGACACGATTTACGCCGACGGAATCATTCAGTCCGAAGTAAAACTGGATGACGGTTCCATCTGGAAAAACCTGACAACGCCGGAAAAATCCAAAGTCGCTGAAACGCTGGACGAATTTCGCGGCAATTACCGCTACAACCTGCTGGATGCGAACTTCCGACGGTTCAATGCCGAAGTTCCGACGCTGGCGCAATGGGATGACCATGAAGTCCGCAACAATTGGTATCCAGGGCAGATTCTGGACGATCCAAAATACAAGGTGAAAAGCATTGACCTGTTGGCGGCGCGCGCCAAACGAGCGTTTCTGGATTACCTGCCGCTGCGGTTCAACGGCAATGATCCCGAACAGATTTATCGCGGATTCAATTACGGCCCGTTGCTGGATGTGCTGATGCTGGATGAACGCAGCTATCGCGGACCGAACACTGCCAATCGCCAAACTACCATCAATGACGAATCGGTGTTTTTGGGGAACGCGCAGGTCAATTGGATCAAACAGCGGCTGCTTTCCTCAAAAGCGACCTGGAAAGTCATCGCCAGCGACATGCCCATCGGCATCATCGTCGGAGACACCGGCGGCAAGTACGAAGCATTTGCCAATGGCAATGGCCCGGCGCTTGGTCGTGAACTGGAACTGGCCGGATTGCTGAGTTTCATCAAACGCAACCGAATCAAAAATGTCATTTGGGTGACCGCCGATGTGCATTATTGCGCCGCGCATTATTACAACCCGGCAAAGGCGCAGTTCACGGATTTCAACCCGTTTTGGGAATTTGTTGCCGGACCGCTGAATGCCGGAACGTTCGGCCCTGGCCAGATGGACGACACGTTCGGCCCGGAAGTGAAATTCACCGGAATTCCCAAAGGCATGAAAGGCAATCGTTCTCCCAAAGACGGCTTTCAATTTTTTGGCGCAGTCAAAATTGACGGCAAATCATCCGTAATGACCGTCGGATTGCACGACATCACAGGCAAAAAGCTGTACAGCATTGACCTGACTCCACAGAGATAAAGCTATGTTCAAATCAAAACTCACTCGCGCATTGTTATTTGTATTCTTGTTGGCCTTCGCCGTTTTCATCATCCATCCGCTAGCGGTTCGCGGTTGGGGACAAAAAGGCCACGAACTTTCCGGATTGGCTGCCGCCCAAAAACTTCCGAAGGACATGCCTAGCTTTTTCCGCAAGGCTGCGAACCAGCTCAGCTATTTGAATCCGGAACCCGACCGATGGCGCAGCCGCGACGAATCCAATCTGGATCGCGCGATGGATTCCGCCTACGCGCCGGATCACTTTCTGGATATGGAACTGGTGCCCGAAGCGGCGATGAAAGCCGTTAACCGATATGAATTTACGGCGGAGTTAATCAAGGCAGGACAAAAGCCAACGACTCCGGGGTTCGTGCCGTATCGCATGCTGGAATTGTTTCAAACCTTGCGTGTGGAATTTCGCCTGTGGCGCGCCGAAAAAGATGCCAACAAACGCAAATGGATCGAACAGCGCATCATCAATGACGCGGGCATTTTGGGACATTACGTCAGCGACAGCGCCAACCCGCATCACACGACGGTTCATTACAACGGGTGGACAGGCGCAAACCCGAACGGATACACAGTTTTTTCGCGCGAACGCGGCATCCACTTCCGCTTCGAAGAAGAATTTGTCAGTGCCAAGATCAGCCTGAATGACATTTTGCCGCTGATCAACGCCACGCCCCTAGTCATCGAAAAACCTCGTGAAGAGTTGTGGGAGTACCTGAAGGCGTCAAACAAACTGGTCGAACCGCTCTACATTCTGGACAAGAAAGAACAATTCAGCGCGACGAACAATTCGCCCGAACACAAAAAGTTCGTCAGCGAACGCCTGGCCGTCGGAGCGCAAATGCTGCGCGATTTGTGGTGGACAGCGTGGGCAACCAGCGCTCCTGCGCCCGCCACTCCCACCACTCAACCGAAATAGTTTTGAAAAAGCCGAACGGATGGGCAAACCCAAAAAACAAAATCTGCCGACCAAACTTTGCGCTGTTTGTAACCGTCCGTTCGCCTGGCGCAAGAAATGGGAAAAGGTCTGGGACGAGGTCAAATATTGCAGCGACGCTTGCCGCAAACAGCGCGGTTCCACCGTTAAATCATGAAACTTGTCTTTCTGCTGAATGTGGCTTCAACCTTGATGATGACAGGCGTCATCTGGTTTGTGCAGATCGTGCATTACCCGTTATTCAGCCGCGTTGGTCTGGCGGAATTTGCGCGCTATGAAATCGCGCACTCGAACCTGACCGGGATTGTCGTCGTGCCGCTAATGTTGACGGAGCTGGCAACAGCGATGCTGCTGGTGTGGCAACGTCCGCCTCATCTTTCTTTTTCCTGGTTGGTCACCGGACTGGCGCTGGTCGCGCTGGTTTGGGCGACGACGTTTTTCCTGTCCGTTCCACAACACAGCAAATTGTCGTTGGGATTTGACCTTGCCGCGCATCGAACATTGGTCATGACCAACTGGATTCGCACTGCCGCCTGGACTGCGCGTTCCCTAATTGTGCTTTCTCTGTTGGGAAAATTGATGAAGTAAAAATTTCTCCGGTCAGCGTTCTTCCGCAGTTGCGGCGAACCGTGCTGCTTGTCAGGCGTCGAGCCAGCCATTAGCATACGCCCCACTTCGTTACTTATTGCAGGAGAAAACCGACACCCTTGAACTCCAATTCGTATTCAGACATTCAACTGACCGCCGTTCGCGGAATCCCAGAAGTTCGACCGGGCGATGAGCTGGCCTGGTTGATTGCACGGTCGCTGGAAATCCAGGATTTCAAACTGGCCGATGGCGACATAGTTGTTGTCGCGCAGAAGATTATTTCCAAAGCTGAAGGCCGACTGGTTAACCTGGAAGCCGTCACGCCATCTGCGCTGGCGCTAGAAATTGCCTCCAAGCAAAATCGCGACCCGCGTCTGGTCGAAGTAATCTTAAGCGAATCGGCTAACATCGTGCGCATGGATGCTCATGTGCTGGTGACAGAAACCAAACATGGCTTTATTTGTGCAAACGCTGGCGTGGATCGGTCAAACGTCGCTGGAAAAGATTGGGTGGCTTTGTTACCCATTGCGCCGGATGATTCAGCGTTGATGTTGAAAACCCGGCTGGCTGAACGGCTAAAAGTTGATGTCGCCGTGATTATTACAGACACTTTTGGACGCCCCTGGCGTGAAGGCCTGACCAATGTCGCCATTGGAGTTTCCGGGATGAAGCCGCTGAAAGATTTTCGCGGCCAGCAGGACGATCACGGCAAAGATTTGTCGGCAACCGTGTTGGCCGTGGCGGATGAGGTGGCGGCTTCGACCGGTTTGTTGATGCGGAAAACGGCTCGCATTCCGGTGGTAGTGGTTCGCGGGTACTACTTCGACCACAATGAAGGCAGTGCGAAAGAATTGATCCGCCCCAAAGAACGAGACCTGTTCCGGTAAGGTACGGAATAGAGACGGGGAGCAGTGGCAGAACAAATATCCTGTTGCTATTGCTCTGGAGGCTGAACCAACCTCAGCGAACGCCGTCTGAACCAACCGGTTAAGCTGAATCGAGTCTCAGTTGCGGGCAGCACTTCGTGAAAGAACGTGTCGCTGCGGAACAGTGCGCAGGTTCCGGCGGTCGGCAAAACATCCACATAGCTATTGGGTAAATACAGCCGCAGTTGCCCGCCATATTCTTCCTTCCAGGTTTCGTTCAGGTAACACGTGCAAGAGATGGTTCGTTCGTCGGCGTTGTTGAACCGGTCCAGATGTTTTTGATAAAACGCGCCCGCCGGATAAACCGCGAAGTGAGCTTCGTATGTGGACAAGCTGAGAAACAATTCCCGATTCAAATCCTGCCGCAACTCTTCGATCGTCGCGCAATAAAGAGATTGCGCCTCGGTCGGCGATTGTTCATCCAACCAATGAATATGATCGCTGCGAACGCCCGGGCGAATGGCATAACCGCCCAATCGCCCCGTGCCTGCCTGGCGAAAATTGCTTTGCAGCCAAAGCTGCTCGGCTTCGCCACGAAGGGCGGCGACTGTTTTCGCCGGCAGAAAATCGCTGATCACCACCCAGCCACGATGAGCGATTTCGGCCGCAGCTTCAATAAATTTGCTCATGCTCCAGCAGCTTTCAGATGTTTGATGTTCGCTTCGACACAGGCGTCATATTCGGCAGCGCTGATTAGGCCAGAACCATGTTCCTGAATGAATTTCAGATCAGCGGCAGAAGCTTCAATTTCGCTGACTGCTTTCCCTTCGTTGGCTAGCGGTGTGCGATCCATTTGCAGAACGAATTCCGCCGTCATCGGCCCTTGATAGTTGATCTCCTTCAAAATGCTGACGACTTCTGCCCAATCATACCGCCCCTGCCCGCAAGGTTTGCGGTTGTTGTCCGCGACATGAAAATCCAGCAAGCGACTGCCAACATTGCGAATTGCCTGCCGCCAATCTTCCTCTTCAATGTTGATATGAAAGGCGTCCAGCACCACGCGCATATCGTAACCGACCTCTTCCACCAGTCGCAGAGCTTGGTCGTGGCGTTTGATGAAGTAGGTTTCAAACCGATTGAGCGGTTCGATGCCGGTCATAATTCCGTTGTCCTGAGCAAACGCGGCGACTTCTTTCAAGCTTTCCACCGCCCATTTCCACTCTTCGGCTGCCGAAGCCAGCGGCTTAACCTTGCCAACGACTGAAGGGACAATGCAAAACATCTGGCCGCGCAACGCCTTCACCATGCGAATGCAATCTTTGATGTAAGCAATTGTGCCGACGCGAACGTACCTGTCTGGATGAATCAGGTCGCGGCCTTCGAACATGAGTGTTACGCCGCCCCAGCATTCGATTTCGTATTTGTCCATCAATCTGCGAACTTCTTCCCAGTTGTACCGATCCGGCTCACCGCTGATTTCGATACTGTCATAGCCGAAGCGATGCAATCGTTCGAGCGTCGTTTCAATCGGTTCAGGTCTCATCCAGTTGTGCATTGAATGCTTCATTGTCTTTTCCTCTGCTGAAAATGGTTTTACGACTACTTCCCAAGAATCGTGCGTAACTCACCAGCGTTTTTGCCCGCGTATCGCAAAATCACGCCATCGCGTCCCACCACCCAACCGTTATCGCCGCGAAACGTAATTGCTCTGAGCGGCGTCGTTGTATTGCTCACATCCCGTTGCCACCGCCTGCCACCGTCTGGGGTCTGTAAGATGACGCCGTTCAACCCGATTGCCCAGACACGTTTGGCGGTTGTGGCTTTGACGCCCAGTAAATTGCTTGGCACGTTGCTGATCTGTACCGACCAGTTTTCGCCGCCATCGGTCGTCCGTAAAATCAATCCTTCTTCGCCGACAACCCAACCATTTTTAGCGTCAGCGAACGAAACCGAGTACAGCCATCGGCGAGTGCCACTTTCCTGCGACTTCCAAGTTTTTCCACCATCTACTGTATGAACAACGCTACCGGATTCGCCGACTGCCCAGCCAGTTTGAGCGTCAATGAACGTAATGGATTCCAGCCAATAACGGCAATTCGATGTTTGTGCAGTCCAAGCCTCGCCCGCATCGGTTGTTCGCAAGATCAACCCCTCTTCCCCTGTCACCCAACCTTCGGTCGCTGAAACAAATGCAACACCATGAAGATCAAGTTGCGAGGGCAGAGGCTTGGCTTGCCAGGAGGTTCCGCCATCTGACGTTCGTAGTACAGATCCGCGTTCCCCGACAATCCAGCCGCGGGCAATGTCAGCAAAGCTCACAGATCGCAAATTGGCCGTTGAGTTTGAAATTTGCGCTTTCCAGGTTTTCCCACCGTCCACCGTTGCCAGCACATTGCCGTTCATTCCAGCGACCCAGCCGTGATCTTCATCGGCGAAATAGACCGCGTTGAGCATTTCTTTCAATCCGCCAGTTTGCGGCGACCAGGTTTCGCCTCCATCAGTAGTCGTATAAATCACACCGCCTTCGCCCACGACCCAGCCATTTTTGTCGTCCACGAAATAAATCGAACTGAGCAACTGAGCGCTGTTCGACAATTGCGCACTCCACGTCAAACCGCCGTCCCGGGTGCGAAGAATCGTGCCGTCAGCACCGCTGGCCCATCCCTGTTTTTCATTGATGAAGGTTATGGAGTGCAACTGGCTGGACGAATTGCTTGGCTGAAGCTTCCAATTCGCTCCGCCATCTTCACTGTGCAAAATCGTTCCATTTGTGCCGACCGCCCAAAACTTGTTTGGCGCAAGGGCAAATGCTCGAAGCAGGTTTATCTCAGCGCTTTGATTCTTTGCTTGCCAGGACGTTCCGCCATTGTCCGTCACCAATAAAGTGCCTTCGGTTCCAACCGCTACGCCGACCTTGTCATTACTGAATGCCACACCGAGCAATTGTTTTACCGAACCACTTTTTTGCTCAGCCCAGTGGTCACCGCCATCACTGGTCGTCAGAACCAGGCCTTCGACGCCAACTGCCCAACCGTGTCGTTCGTCATGAAACCAAACGGCATAAAGGTGTTTTTTTGTCCCGCTTTTTTGTGTTCGCCAGTTGTCACCACGATCTTCGGAGGAAAGGATTTCGCCGCGCGCGCCTACGGCCCAAGCTTTTTTGCCCGCAACGGCAAGTCCATAAAGTGGCGTATTGATTGGGCTGCGCGATAGTTCCCATTGTTTGCCACCGTCACTGGTTCGCAGGATGGTTCCATCGCGCCCGACCGCAATTCCATGGCGTGCGCCAGTGAACCGAACAGAATAAAGAGGATTTCCCTGTGGCTGGGGATTTTGCCATCGCCATAACCCCATCTCCGCCTCGCCTCCCCAAACGACCAACACAGCGACGAAGGCAGCAAATGTGAATCGCAAATTGATGGGCAACTTTGCAATCATAAGTATTCGAGATTGTTTTCGTGGGCGGAAAGTTACAATAAGCAAAAGCGCGAGCATCATATTCCACGTTGGCTTAAACGTGTAGCACGAACTAACGAATATGCCATAACCAATCTTGGCTCCGGCATCCCGGTGTGTACAATTGCTTCGCGTGTTTAGCCAACAATAAACAATCACAGGAGCGCAAGTTATGAATCCATCAAATTCCCCGGCTCGCCTGGAAAACTTTCAAGAGTTCTGGCCGTATTACGTCCGCGAACATTCGCGCCCCATAAACCGCGTTTTACATTTCATCGGCAGCACGCTGGGACTTGTTTTCCTTGCCTGGGTTTTCATCACAGAGAACTGGTGGTTTGCTCCATTGAGTCTGGTCGTCGGATATGGCTTTGCCTGGTTCGGCCACTTTTTCATCGAACATAACAAACCGGCGACCTTCGAATATCCTCTTTGGTCGTTTCGGGCCGATTGGAAAATGTGGGCACTGATGCTGATCGGGCAGATGGAACCGGAAGTCCGCCGATCCACTGAGCGTGTTTGAAAAACGTCGTTACACCATTTGCCGCACTTTGGACTGTTGATTCATACCGAAAGGTTTTGTCCGATGGCAAAGCCTGTTTCTAATGTATGCGGGCAGCAGTTTCTTAGCTTGTTAAGTCGCTTCTTTTCAGCGGTTTCAAGGAAAATCTTTAGCCAAGCACCCAACGGCACGCAGATTGTAATGAAGTAGGCGCACTTATTGATTCTTCAAAAAGATTTTGAGATTGAAACTGAAAACAAACAATTGGCTGGCAGCTTCTGATCCGAGGCAGCCCTCAAGGAGGAAAAGATGTTGAAGATTAACAAAAATCTGTTTCTGGCAATGTTGGCTCTGGGAGTGATGTTTATTTTGGCGTCTCCGGAAACGATGGCTCAAACTCGTTGCCGCACACGTGGCAATGACTCGCGATCAGTGTATGACAGCCGCGATTACCGCGATCGCGATTATCGGGACGCAAATTATCGTGACCGAAACTATCGGAACACCAGTTATCGCGATAACCAAAATTACGATTACAGCTACAACGATTACGGCTACCGCGATCGTGAAGATACTACCGGCAAAGCTCTTAAACGCACCGGAATTGGCGCTGGCATCGGCGCAGTCAGTGGTGCGGTAATCGGTGGCAAGAAAGGTGCTTTGATTGGCGCTGGCATTGGAGCTGCTGGAGGTTACATTTACCACCGCGAAAAGGTCAAAAACGATAGATATCGTTACTAAGCTTCGAGTCAAAAAACGATTCTCGCAAGGGCGATGGGTTTATCCATCGCCCTTTTGCTTTATGTCATCAGCGCAAGCCGGTAAACTTCAACAATGATTGCAAGCAGCGGTTTAACTTGGGGTCCAAATCTGAAAGGAGCATCAGCATTATTGCGCGATGCCACGTTGGCGATTCTCTTTCCGCTGGAATGTCGTGTGTGCGGAGCAATCATCGAATCATGGCGTGACGGAGTGGCTTGCGCCGCTTGCTGGCATCAAGTTGAACAAAAACTCAAACATCTCCAAGCCGAAAAAGGTTTTTGCGCAAAATGCGGCCTACCTCTTCCTTCTTCACAAGCCGCTCAACTGGAAGATCGGCGTTGCGGGAAATGCGACGAAATGGCGTTCAGCTTTGCCAGCGCTTGTGGCATTTACGAAGGCGCCTTGCGTGAAAGCGTATTGCGTTTGAAAAGCCAGCCTCATATTTCCATTCGCTTACACAAACTACTTCAAACAACCGGCATTAACCTTCAAAAAAAACTCCCAAGCGAATCCATTATTCCTGTCCCGCTGCACTCAGACCGATTGGTCGAGCGCAAATTCAATCAAGCTGAAGTCATTGCGTATGAATTAGGCAAGATCCTTGGCTTGTCTGTAGATACCGCCAGCCTACTCCGGGCGCATCATACGGAAAAGCACCGTGCTGGAATGGCCGCGCGGGAGCGAGCGCGTTCGCTGGAAAAAGCTTTCAAAGTCCGTGCGCGTCGTCTGATTGAAAACAAGGTTATTTTGCTGGTTGACGATGTGATGACGACCGGCAGCACGGCGAACGAAATTGCCAGGACGTTACTGAAGGGCGGCGCTCAATCTGTGAACGTGTTGACGCTGGCTCGTGCCGCAACCGACAGCTTTCTATTGTAACCGCTTCAAGAATGTTTTTGTCGCTTTTGTGCAATCATACAAACTGGCTTATCCTGTCGCTCTTTTTCGCAACGCTTCTTGAAGAATAAATGACTGAATGGAACTTCTAAAACAGTTTGTTGACCTCATCCTCCACCTGGATAAACACCTAGTCGAACTCGTCAATCAGTACCAATCGTGGACGTACGGCATCCTTTTCTTGATAATTTTCTGTGAAACCGGATTGGTTGTGACGCCATTTTTACCTGGAGATTCGCTGTTGTTTGCCGTGGGGGCACTGGCTTCCAAAGGAGAACTCAATGTCTTTCTGGTTGTGGTGTTGTTAATTTCGGCTGCGGTGATTGGGGACTCCGTGAATTACTGGATTGGTAGAACCCTCGGCCCGCGAGTTTTCTCCAGCGAAAGTTCGCGTTGGTTTAATCGCAAGCATCTGGAACGCACACATGCTTTTTATGAAAAGTATGGCGGCAAAACTCTGATCTTTGCCCGTTTTATGCCTATCATTCGTACATTCGCGCCATTCGTGGCTGGCATAGGCAAAATGACTTACATCAAATTTCTCAGCTACAGTTTGTCGGGTGGGATCCTCTGGATTTCTTTGCTGACATACGCGGGATATTTCTTTGGCGAAATCCCAATCGTCAAGCGCAACTTTTCATTGGTTATTGTCGGAGTTATTGCTGTCTCTTTATTGCCCGCAGTCATCGAATTTTTGCGGTCACGGCGGCAGGAAAAGACAACCAGCTGAAGAGGGGATGTTTTTTCGATTTTCAGTAAAATAGGTACTTTCGCCAATTTTCGTCCGAGCGTCCCAGATAACGCATGATTTGCCGATTGACATGTAAGCTGAACGATTGCGGTCGTTTCAGAAGTTTCATTCCGACTTCATCGGGCAATTTATTGCCTTTGCGATTATTGCAGCGTTTGCAGCAAGCTACCAGGTTGTCCCAGTTGGAACTGCCTCCACGCGAACGAGGCAGGACATGGTCGAGTGTCAGATCGGCTGGATTAAAAACCTTTCCACAGTATTGGCATGTGTAATGGTCGCGAAGCAGGATATTCTTTCGTGACAGGCTTTTTCGTTCGAAAGGGATGTGTTTGTAATCAGTCAAACGAATGACTGACGGCACGTGAAGTGAGCTGCGAGCAGAGCTGTACAGCTTGTCATGCCGCTCTTCAGTTCGCGCCAGCCCCTTCAGTATCAACACGATTGCTCGTCGAGTTGTACAAACATTGATCGGTTCATAGGTCGAATTCAACACCAGGACTCTGCCATTCATCAAACAAACACCTCCCGCAAAAAAGAAACGCACCGGCAAAAACGCCAGTGCGAAATACCGATGGTTGCTGTCGCGTGAACGTGAGCAAACGCGCCAGAGGTTTTTACTCTTGAGATGATGAAATTAGCTGATGATTGAGGAGCGCAAAAATACGTCTCGCCGTTGTCGCAAGCCGTAAAAAGGATTCGGACGTTAGATTGAGAAGAGGGTGTTAAACGCCTGAAGATCGCACCTCATCAAACTGCTGGAATCTGTGCCGATCAAACTCTCTTTCAAAACACCTTTGTCAATTCATTCGGGTCAATTTATTCAGATAACCAATCACCTAGCCAGCATATCCTGACTCTACACAAACATACGATCAGAGAGCTGGAGCGACGCGGCAAAGTATATAGCATAGCCCCAAAAAGCAGGAAGCTTTAAGCCGTTGGGGAGAACCTTGAAAGAAAATTTTCAACCTATGACTCTGACTTAATGATTGCCCGTCGTAGCGCCAGAGGGTTCTCAAACAGTAATCCAAGTCCGCGAATTACGGCGCGCTGAGGGCTTTCAGTTAGCTGGACAGCCAATTCGGTTTCTTTCGACAATCGTTCGTCCAATCCGGCCAGCAACGAAGCGCCACCTGCCAAAATCATGCCGCGATCATAAATGTCGCCGGATGCTTCCGGCGGCAGCGCTTCCAACGCGTCTTGGACTGCGTTGACAATACGGCTGACGATTGGCTCGATTGCTTCGTGAATTTCAATGCTGTTGACGACCGCCATTTCAGGATTTCCGCCAATTGTGCTGCGGCCTTTTACCATCGTCGTGTTTTCTTGATCCAGCGGAACGGCACAACCCAACTCGATCTTGACCCGTTCGGCTGTGCGCGGGCCAACCAATAGACTGTGATTGGACTTGATCATATCCGCCAGAGCCAAGTCCATATCGTTTCCCCCAACGCGAATCGTGCGGGTGAAGATCAAATGATTATGAACCATTGCTGCGATGGTGGTTGTTCCGGCGCCTGCATCCACAACCAAAGTTGCTCGCTGATCATCGGGGTCAACCCCTGAGCCGAGTATGGCCACGATTCCTTTATTGACGAAATGGACATTGCCGACGCCGGCTTCTTTGGCAGCGTAGTAAAGCGCTCGATGTTCAACCGTGCTGGCGTCCGCCGGAATTGAAACCAGCACACGTCGCGAAATCGAAGAGCGTCCATCGCGCGCCTTGCGAAGGTAATGTTCAAGGAGCTTGCCCGCAAAAGTAGGATCAGCAACCACGCCATCTTTGAGAGGGCTGATGATTTGAATGTCGCCAGAAGCACGTCCTTCCAATTCAAGCGCCTCCAAGCCGACGGCGACGACCTCATGCGATGGAGTGTCATAAGCCAAAAGCGAAGGCTCATTGACCACAATTCCGCGTCCGCGCGCAAAAACCCGCGTTCGCGAAGTGCCGAGATCAATCGCTAAATCATCGGTCATCAAGTTCAGAATTGAGGGCAGCTTCATATTTGAAAAATTGTCGGGATAAAGTTCAGGCTTGGACTTTAGTCCCACTCAGCCTGTCTGGTTGTCAGCTCGTTTGGTTGTAAGACCGTAAATTCTTTAGAGGTGCTGCGCTGTTTTTCAAACGCGGCGCATGTTAATCAGCCAACTATCACTATGGCAAGTGGATTCATTGTCGCCCAGAATTGTCTTCAAAGGATCAATTGTGCAAGCCAACAGTTTTTCGGACTCTCCAAACTTGATGGCAACTTAACGGGTTGTCAGGTAAAATGCCTCGGCTTTTCCTGAATTGCGAATAGAAAGTTGCTGTCATCTCCGCTTTTCGACAGAGAGTTCGCAGCAGACTTGAAGAACTGAACAATCACGGTATTACTTCAGGCTCAGGTTTTTTTGCACTTCGCAATCCACAACCAGAAACTGATAAATAATCCCTATTATGCTGACTATTGGAATTCATTACGCTGGGACAATCGCGTCGCTTGATATGCGCGGCAAGTTCATCAAAGGGCAAGGCGGTTTTCAACTGCAGATGCTTGTGGACAAAGTCTTAACGGCTGGAACAACCAAAATCCTGCTCAACCTGACCGAAGTACCGATCATTGACAGTATGGGCATCGGCGAAATTGTTCGGGCTTTTAAAAGAACAACTGAGTTAGGTGGAGTGCTGAAATTGGTTGGGGTTACTGATCGCGTTTACGGCGCCTTGAAAATCACGCAATTGCTGGATTTGATCGAAAGCTACAAAACCGAAGATGAAGCAATCGCCAGTTTTGGAAAAGAGAAAAAGGCTAAAGGCAAGAAGAAGAAAGACGATGATTCGGAGAGTGACGAGTCAGGTGAGGCCAACTCTGACGAAAAAGACGAGGAGTGAAAGTCGAAATTTCACATCCTCGTCTTTTTCAAACCATCCTTGGCAGCCACTGCTACTTTTGAGATGCAACCGCGTAATAGCCTTCCTTGTGCTGCACCTTCAAAGTCGGTAAACCTCTGGGCTGTTTCACATTAACTTTGATTTTGTGCCACTGACCATCTTTTTTGATGTTCGTCGGCATATATCCGATGCTGTATTGATGGCGAAGCTCCAATGCAATACGAGTCGTTTGGTCTTCTAGTTCAGCCGCAGTCCGTGGGAAGAAAGCTTTGCCGCCCGTGACTTGAGCGATCTCTTCCAAAATCCCTTGTCCTTGCATATCGAGAGCGCCTCCGGATCCTCCACCCATTTCCACGATTCCGATGCAATAGATTTGAACGCCTGCTTCCTTCAGCAGTTTGCGAAGCTCGCCATAAGTATAACGCGAGGAATTGTCTTGGCCATCGGAGATCAATAACAACGCACGCTTGTCATGGTGACCCTGTTTGACCTTTTCGATGCCGAGATACACCGCATCATAAACGGCAGTTTGCCCTTTGGGGTCCACCAGATGAAGTTTGTTTGACAGCGTGTCGCCATCCGTAAACTCCGCCAGTAAATTTGCCCGTTGATTGAAGCCAACCAAAAAGAAATCGTCGTCGTTATGGCTGGTCTGAATGAAAGCCTTCAGGGCGTCGCGGGCTCGCTCAAGTTTTCCTTTCATGCTGCCGGAAACGTCAAAAACGATCCCCAAACTAACCGGCACGTCGTCGTCGCTAAAGTGCGTGATTTCCTGTTTGACCTTGTCTTCGAAAATTTCAAAGTGTTGCTTATCCAGACCGGTGACTAGACGATTATATGGATCAGTCACCGTAATGGTCAGCGACACAAGCTCAGTGTTGACAACGTCAGTTGTTGGCTTTTGAGTCCCATCAGCCGGTTGAAGGGTGGGACGCTGCGGAGGCTGTTGAGTTTGTGATTGTTGAGACGAAGATTTAGCTTCCTGGCCTTGTTTATTTTCACTGCCTTGCTGCTGTGTAATTTGCTGCTGGGCCGAAGCCAGCGCGAGAAACATCAGCATGAAGGAGAGCGCAAGAACTGCCGGGCGCAAATAAGAGTTCCTGGACATCGTAACCCCCTTCGAAATTCCCACAGAATGCGGGAAGTGGACTAGATTTAGAAAAAGACTGCGCTTCAGAATTGCTAAACCAATCACTGTCTTGTTAGCAGGTATCTGAAACAGGTTGATAGTTGGCGCGGGGACGACTCGGTCGGCATTGTACTCAGGGGGCTACTTCCACGCAATCTCCCGGCCAATTCAACGAAAGTTTTTACAATGTTGAATTTAGGGCTTTGCGGGAGCCATCGGAATTTCACGCTCACCTGAATCGAAGAGCAATCCGGTCTCAGCATCAAAAATTCGAAACTCAAATACTACAGGTGTTGGAACGCTATTGGGGAGGTTAAAGGAAAAATCTATTGAATTGAAACTTTCATCTTTGCCAATCACTTTTTGATCGCGAAAGATAATTTGGCTTTGTCCATCTCTGACGGAAACCTCAACCCGATAACCGCTCTGAGATTTTCCATCTAGTAACGCTGTCATTCGAACAGTCTCGCCAGACTGGTACAAAGGCCGATCTGTTCGAATGTCGCTTACTGTAACGGAATCATCATCCATCAGTTTTTGCAGGTTCAATTCGCCTTTCGCCAGAATTCGGCCTTCTTTGTCAGTCAGCGTGTAATTAACTTTGTCGGTTTCCAGAGAATCCGGCAACCTAAAATTCACGTTCGATTGCAAATTGATGCTGATCTTTTTCTGGTCTTTCAATTTGGCAGCGGCAATTTCCAGTATCGCGGTGTTAATGGGTTTCTGCGAACGAAGCTCAAAAAAAAGTGTGAACGAATCTCCGCCATCTTCGCTGGCCAGTAGCCGAGTCTTTACTTGCACCTGGGTAGCTGCGACGGCAAATTCATCTGCAGGATTTGGCTTAGAAATGTTAGCTGCCAGCGAAGTGGATGAGCCGGCTTTGTGATGTTCTTGCAGCACGGGCGTGATGGTGACCGCAACAGCCGGAGTCGAATCAGATATTTGGCGAAGCGGGGCAATTCTAAAAAACAGCCGCCCTCCGGATTGATCGTAAATTGCCAATGTGTAATGGTCGCCCGTAGGAGTGACTCCATTGATTTGGAGCAAGCTTAAGTCTTTCTTCGGAAGCCTGATTGAAACTTCTCCAACTTCTTTTTGCTCGTCGTTGTTGCCTAGGCTGATTCTGGCGACTCCGTAAAAATCTTCAGGCGAATTGTTGGTCAACACCAACCGTAACTTCCCGTCATTGTTTTCAATCGATCCATTAATCGAGAACCGCTGCTGGCTTTGGTGAACCTGTGCAGAAGCCCGCTGACACTGGCCGAACACGAAATGCCCCATCACCGCGAAGGCACTGGCAAGCAGGAGTAAATTGCGAATCCGAGTCAGCATAAAAAACAGTTCGGCAGTTGGCATAACGTTCAGCCCGCTTTCGCGGACCTATCAATCAGCTTTTTATTACAAGCTAACAGAACGCTGCCAACTGCCCGATCCCACGACCAGATTACTCAGCTTTAGCCGCAAACTCAATCAAGATGGTCATGATTCGGTTATGTGCAGCAACAGATGAGTTTGGAAAACGCGGAAATTATTCCGGCTCGCCGTTAACGACTTTGTTGAATCTGGCAATGATGCCCCGACGTGAACGGCCATTGATGATTTGTTTGGCCCAAACAGTGAACAACGCTTCCATCTCTTGAACCGAGTAATCCGGCGGATTGCTTTCTCTGGCATTGATGTCCAGCACGATGCGGCTAAATCGCATCTTGACGCCAGCGACATCTATATCCATGGCGTTAATTTCCAAATGCAAAATCGGAGGCGCAGTGGCTTTCTGGAAGGACGCAATAATATCGTTTCGAGTGATATTGGCCGGGATGGCGCTGACTGCTTTGCCAGACATGGAAGCGATTTTTTGGCGAGCATCATCCGGAATCGCATAAACGAGAGTGCCGGCAACAGTGTCATCGGAGTTGGCCGCCACTACAGTGAAAGAAACTTTGCCGCGAACGTCATAAACATCCGCCTCGCCGCTTTTCAGTTTGGCAATCACCAGCTTGGGCGCGGTCGTGAAAACGACTTTTTTGGGCGTGAATTGTGGAGCCGTTTGCGCATTGGCAATGGCGCTCAATCCAAGCAAGCAGACAAAGGCAAAGATAGCTTTCGAAAAATTGGTGTTCATAAATTTATGTTTCTACCTCCAAAACGTGTTTGAGATTCAAGGGGGGTACCCAATCCAGTAAGATCAAAAGCAAAATGTGATCAGAGGATTTGGGTTCGGAATGATTGTGAGTAAAGGGCAACTTTGGGCTACAAGAGCCGACAGCTTACGGTTTCGCTGTTTTATTTTCAACATCTTCTTCAGGCGTAATCAACCGATTGATAGCGGCAATAATGCCTAACCGTTGCCGCTTGGCGTTTATCTGTCGCGTCCAATTGCAAAAAAGCTGATTGATCTGGTCCGGCGTTTCGTGAATATCCAACATCACATGATCAAAATGCAGCGTGACATTGCCAATCGTAGTTTCCTTTACAGGGACCTGCAATCTGACTAAAGGACAAGCAGTACCGCGCTCGAAATTCACCGTCAAATCTTTTTGCGTGATGTTTTGGGGAATCTCGGCCAAATTACGCTTGGATGCTTGCGCCAGTTTTTGTCTCGCCTCATCAGGCAAAAGATAAACCAAAGTTCCAGTTAAAGAATCATCTTCATTAGCTTTAACTGCGGTCAATGTCGCTCGCCCGCGCACAATGGAACTGGAGCCGTCTGCAAATTTCAGGTTCGCCCCAATCAGCTTTGGAGCAGTCATGAATACAACTGGGGACTTGGCTTGCTCAACGACTTGCGGACGAATTCCTGCGCCCAACTCTGATGATCCAGTCAGACAGGCTAACAGCAGCAACTTGCTTGCAAATTTACCGTTCATCTCGCAATGTGGAACGCGTCTCGGAACGCTTAGGTGATGTATTGAAAGTTGATTGCGTCGAAACTGTGAAGTGAGGTCGGATCGCATTCAACCAGAACCTGAGTTAGCTTTTGCGGAAATTTATTAGCCTTGCCGGGAAATGAAATTTCAAAATTTGATGCGCCCGTCGAAAATTTCCCAGTGAGTTTAACTTTCGCACCGGGCGCATCGTTGCAAACTCAAGCCTGCTTAACGCCAACATCTGGCTGGGGTTTCATTATTTTTCCAATTGATCTTGGTAATGCCCCAGACAGATTTGACCACAATTGGGAATGCTCACGCCCAATTGCCCTAAAAATATCGAGAAATGACCAAAAAGAGAAAGTTATTGGGCAGTCAGCTTCGCATTGGAGTGGATACTGGGGGGACCTTCACAGACTTCATCGTCGTTTTCAAAAATCGCCAGCTTTCATTCAAAGTGCCCTCAACTCCGCAAGCTCCTGCACAAGCCATTTTGACAGGGCTCGACGAGGCATTATCGCTTCTGAATGAAGAGTTTGCAGATTTAACCGAAGCCGAGGTGGAAATTGTTCACGGCACAACCGTCGCCACCAACGCGCTGCTTGAACGCAAAGGTGCGCGAACAGCGCTTATCACCACTGCAGGATTTGAAGATGTCATCGAAATTGGGCGCCAGGCTCGGCCGGATCTGTACAATTTGGCAGTGAAACGACCTGCGCCGTTAGTTCCCAGCGAATTACGGTTCGGAGTCAAAGAGCGGATCGGTGCGGATGCCAGCGTCATCGAGCCGTTGACCGTGCGCGAACTTACCGCTCTGGTCAAAAAGTTGAAGCGCGCCGAAATCGAATCCGTCGCGATTTCGCTGCTGTTTTCCTTTTCCAACCCTGACCACGAAAAACGAATTGCCGACGTACTGAAACCACTTGGGATGCCTGTATCGGTTTCTCACAAAATTCTGCCGGAATATAGAGAGTTCGAACGCACTTCGACAGTTGTCATCAATGCCTATCTTGCGCCGCGTGTCAGCCACTACCTTGGCGAACTGACCGAAGGACTTTTTCGCAAACTGAAGCATCAGAGTGAAACTCGTTTGCGAATTATGCAATCTTCCGGCGGTTCAATTTCCGCCGAAGTCGCTGCGCACGAACCGGTTCGCACGATTCTTTCTGGGCCGGCTGGTGGAGTTGTCGCGGCCATGCGAATGGCTGATTTGGCTGGTTTCAGTGATGTCATCACCTTTGATATGGGAGGCACCTCAACCGACGTGGCCCTGTGTCGGACTGAAGCTCGCACAACCAATGAAGCTCAAATCACTGGCTTGCCCGTCGCCGTTCCAGTTTTGGATATTCACACTGTGGGCGCTGGCGGAGGCTCGATTGCTTATGTGGATGAAGGCGGCGCATTGCGAGTCGGCCCTGAATCCGCAGGCGCCGATCCCGGTCCCGCGTGTTATGGGTTCGGAACTCAGCCCACCGTCACCGACGCCAACTTGGTTTTAGGCAGATTTGCCGGAGCAGGATTGCTGGCAGGTGAAATGGCTTTGGATGAATTTCGAGCAGCGGTCGTGCTGGATCGTCTGGCGGATGAGATGTCGCGCGCTTCGTCCCATCTGGTTACGCGCGAACAAGCGGCGCTCGGCGTCATTCGCATCGCCAATGCCAACATGGAGCAAGCGTTGCGCTTAGTTTCGGTCGAACGCGGCCACGATCCCAGGATGTTTTCGCTGGTTAGTTTCGGCGGTGCTGGCGGATTGCACGCGGCGTCGCTGGCCAGCGCGCTCAGAATCCCGCGAGTGCTGATCCCGACTTTTCCCGGAGCCTTTTCTGCTCTGGGAGTTCTGTTGGCTGACGTGGTCAAAGATTATTCACGGACAGTGATGCTGACCATCGAATCAAGTAGCAAATCCGAATTACCGCGCCGTATAGAACGCGAATTCGCCTCGATGGAAAAGCAAGCTCGAAACGATCTGCGCGCTGAAGGTTTCGCGCCAGAGCAAACCAAACTGACGCGTCTGCTGGCTATGCGGTATCGCGGCCAATCCTTTGAACTTGAAATTGGAATCAGTGAAAACGACGACACTGATGCCGTGGCGAGGTTTCACCAAGCCCATCGCGAACGATACGGCCACGCCAACGAACATAAAGCCATCGAAATTGTCAGCGTCCGCTTGCGAGCCGCTGGCCTGACCGACAAACCACAGCTTCAACGCGAAAAAACGTTTCGCCGCCACAAAGCCAAGCCGAGCCGCGACACATTGGTTTGGCTTGGTGACAAACGGCGAAAAGTCAGTGTGTTTGATCGGACAGAACTGCTGCCCGGTGCAACCATTTCTGCTCCGGCGATTGTCATTGAATACGGTTCAACGACTTTGATTCCGACCGGTTGGCGCGGAGAGGTTGATGGCTGGCAAAACTTGATACTCGAATCATTGTCTGGAAAATCCTGAGCGATTTTCAGATGTTACCTGCTGCTGTTGCGTTCAGCCTGGCGCAACAGTCTGACAGCATTTTCATGCTCCGCGGAACTTGCAGAGAAATGATGAGAACCGTCCTTTTTGATCGCATCCACAACAAAGAATAAGTAATCGGTTTGCGCAGGATTCAGCGCTGCCTGCAATGAGCGTTGGCCCGGCGAGGCAATCGGCCCTGGCGGTAATCCCGCGTGCTTGTATGTGTTGTAGGCCGAATCCCGATCCAAATCGCTTTGATAAATCTTGCCGCGATATTTTCCTTCGACCAGCGCCGCGTAAATCACCGTCGGGTCACAGGCCAAAGGAACTCCGGTTTTCCATCGGCGATGAAAAACCGACGAAATCATTTCGCGCTCGCTGTCGACTTTCGCTTCTTTTTCAATCAGGGATGCCATCGCGACCACTTGTCGAGTGGTCATTCCCAATTCCGCTGCGCGCTGTTGCATTTCTGGGGTGTAAACCCGGCGGAAGCGTTTGACCATTGCTTCGACTAATTGTTCTCGCGTAGTGCTGGCAGAATATTCGTAGGTATCAGGGAAAAGATAACCTTCAAGCGTTGTGGCATCAGGATCAAGGTCAGAAATCAGCGCAACATCTTTGAGCAATTCCAAAATGCTTTCCTGGCTCATCGCAGATTGCTTCAATCCCTGCAGCCCGGACAAAACACGAGCAATATCATACTGATTAAAGCCTTCGGGAATTGTGACCTGCCGCATGGCGATTTCGCCCTTGATCAATTGATTGAGGACTTGAAGCGGAGAAATTGGGGATTTGAAACGATAGTCGCCGGATTTCAAATTCACTCCACGCTCGAACAGCCGCAGCCATAGTTTGACCGGAAATGTGTCTGGCAAGATCCCTTCGGTATGCAGCCGTGCGACGATGGTTGAAGTGCTCGTTCCGGATTCGATCGTGATCGTTTTTTGCGCTGCGGTGTGATTGATTGCCCGCCCCATCTCGCTTTTTAACCAAACCCATCCGCCGCCGACAGCTGCAATCGCCAAAATGACTATTGCGACAATAACCAGATAAAGTTTCTTTCTTTGCATGTACGATTTATTGAAAACAGACGTTAAGTCGTTTGAAGGTTTTTGCGACTCGCCAATCCGTCCAGATAGTCTTGCAAGATCAGAACTGCTGCATACTCGTCCGATTTGGCTTTTCGCTCTTTCAGGCTAACGCCCATCTCGCGCAGAATTTGATCTGCTTCGTAGGAAGTCAGCCGTTCGTCAATCATCTCAATTGGAATTGAAACCTGTGACTGCAATTGAGCAACGAATTTTTCTACGTGTTCTACTGCTGCGCCGCGAGAGCCATCCATGTTTAGTGGCAATCCGACAACCAGCGTTCCGATTTCATAATCTTCGACCAGTTGGCCGATGCGTTCCGGCGCTCGGATTATTTCCGGTGGACGAAGCGTGCTCAGCGGGCGAACGCTGAGTTGCAATTCGTCGCTAATTGCCAAGCCTATAGACTTGGCTCCGTAATCAATCGCCATCACTCGCATGGTCTTACGCTTCGAAAAAGGAACAGGAAGAGCCTACCCAGCTTTTGTTTTTATTGAAGTCAACGCCCATCATCACGCCTTTGCTTAACCGCGTGAGCGTCGTTGCCGCAATTGGTTCTGCCGCAGCATCTGGCCAGATAAACATGACTCGGACTTCAACCTTGCTGGGCTCGTCGGGAGTTTCAATCACTGGCGCATAAGCGACTTTTTCCTGCAATAGAAAATCTCCGCGTTCATCAACTGGAACTGCTTCTAAGTCTTCGGTTGTAATGTTGACCTTGACTCCACTGCCCGCAAACGAAAACAAAGGTTTGAGCACGAAATTTTCCAAATCATCGGGAACGCTGTCTAACTGATTCAGAAACCATGCGCGAGGCACCGTTGGATGGTTTAAGAACGGTAACGAAAATTTGCTCATACGAAAATACCAGTTGGGATGGCCAGTCCATTCAACATCCAATTCGTCTCTGAAATCAAAGCGAGTTTTGATCTTTCTGCGCACGAACTCGTCAATGATTACCCGGTTATAGATGCGGCGAATTTCAACTTCGCGTCCGTTTGACGGGTAAAAAAGCTTGTTGCCACGTTTAATAATGTCAGAAACATCTATGAAAGGAATGCCGAATAGCTTTTCTGTCGCCATGAAATCCGGCAATGTTTTTTGATGAAGCGGGTCAATTTCCATCAACACAACGTGTTCGGGTTTATGACCATTGAGAAGCACTTGCCGCAGCAGCTCTAAATAACTCTCATCAGTCAATCCGCCGAGCAAATAGTCCAGCTTTCCCAAATCATAAACGCGCCGATATTCGTGAGGCAGCAAGTGTTGAAAGGCATACAACGAAGCGCATCCCTGCAGTTCAATCAGCTTGGGTGATAAACGTCCGTCAGCATCATGGGTGAGGGCGAAATCCACCTGAATGAAATGAGGGTGAGCGCCTTCGTTTGGCGCGTTAAACTCGGCTGGAACGGCTCGCGAAGAAGCTGCCAGATAATCAGGCCTGCATAATTGCGCAATCAATTCTTTGCCAGCCAACTCCATTTCAATCAGCAAATCCTTGGGGAGGAAAACGGGAGTTTCACATGGCCGAAACTCGATCTTAGTGCCGACTGCTTGATCCAATAACTGTAGCAGGCGTTGATACTTTTCCGGCGTGAAGCTGGCGTTAAATTTTTTGCGCAGTTCGGGAATCACAGACTCTCCTCACGAATAAAGACGCCCGCGAACAGGCGGGCGTGATGGGTGAACAGCGGCGCAAATCATAGACGTTGACTGCTGAAGCGTCTAGTCAGGATCAGATTCTGTCTTGCCGCCACCTGCCATGTCTTGAATTTTTGTTTTGTTTCGCAATATGTACGCGATGAAGGCTCTTGTGGGTGACGGCTGAAACCGCCCCAAAGAGACCAATGCAACCGAGCGTCGTAAACGGTGGCCCGTAATTTGTAGTTGCGCCAGCTTTCCGGCCTTCACTTCGTCCCGAACCGACCAGGTCGGTAACAGCGATACGCCCAATCCGCGTTCGACCATTCGTTTGATAAAAAAAGTGTCGTTCGATTCCAAGGCCAGGTCAGGTCGAACACCGATTTGATCAAAAAACTGATCTGTTGCACGTCGGATCGAAGCGCCGCGTTCGAACAAAATCAATTTCTCTTTTTGAATCTCAGTCACAGTAATCGCACGCTTTTTGGCCAGCGCATGTTCCGTGCTAACGACCAGTTTCAATTCGTCTTCAAATAATTTGGTCACTTGCAGGTTGGGCGAATAAACCGCTAACGACGCAAAACCAACATCTGCCGCACCGTTCAAAATATCGGCAACAGTGTGTTCGGTGCTAACCGTAGTTCGGAAGGAAAGATCAACTCCAGGGTGAGAATCCATGAAAGACTCAAATAAAGGGACGAACAAGTGAACAAAGGCTTGAGTTGCTGCTGCCACTCGAACTCGCCCGACAGGCGTTCGCTCACGGCCAGAGATGCTTTCGCGCAAGGCTTCAGCGTCATCCAGAATTCGGCCAACGTATTCAAGCGCAATTTTCCCAGCCTGTGAAAGTTTGACACCACGTTTGGCGCGAATAAAAAGCGGCTCGCCCAACTCTTCTTCCAGTGCCTTGATTTGATGGCTGACTGCCGACTGAGTTAAGTGTAAGCGCTCAGCCGCACGTGTGAAGTTCAGTGTTTCCGCGACAGCGCGAAAAGTCCTTAACTGAGTCATTTCCATAACTGTTTTTCTTCTCCCTAACAGAATTCCAGGCCATTAGCATAATTGATTACGTGGATTACAACAATGAGTTGGACAGATGACAGCCGGAGGACAATAATCCGCTCGTGCTTTTGCAGTGTTAGTTGTTTATGCAAATGGTCTTCGCTGGTGAATGCAAAAGCCGCAGGAGAAGGAGGGATGTGCTGATTTATGAATGAAATGAACAGTAACAATCCCATAGATATGGATATGCACAGAAGGTGCTTTGCTGGGGTTTAAGTTCTTTTACGAGTTTGCATCACTTGTGAGCTCGGCCTGGATTGAAATGTAAAACTTTGCCGCTCAACGCCAAAACGGCATCGGGCTAACTTGCCTTCAAGGCAAAAAAGGTTGTTGCGCAAACTGATGTGTTGTAACTGATTGCATCAAAATTGTCGCGACGGCGGCAAGCCAACGTAATTATCGCGTAGACGCTTGTTTCATTATCTCTCTGCTATGGTGCTCTTGAAGGCTGCGATCTGAAAAGATCGCAGCCTTATTTTTATTCGCGTCACGCAGAATGAAGCGCAGGGCAGCTTTTCTACCTCAACAGTCGTGCTGCTTTTTCAAAAACTTGATCCAGAATTTCCTTCACTCGCGTTTCGCTTCCTGCTTCCGCAATTAAACGAATAATTGGTTCCGTGTTCGACCCGCGCACGTGCAACCACCCTTCGGCGAAATTGACTTTTACACCGTCTCGCAAATCAGTTTGTTCGTTAGCGTATTCGCGGCGAACCATTTTCAGCACATCGGCGATTTTATCGGAAGGACAATTCAACTTTTCTTTGATCATTACATAACGCGGCAAGTCAGCGACCAGAGCAGAAATCGAACGCCCGGTTTCTGCCAACAAATGCAGTATCAGTGCCATTCCCACGTGGCTGTCTCGGCAGAAATTGATTCGAGGATAAATCACCCCGCCATTGCCTTCGCCGCCAATCACAGCATGAACTTGCTGCATCAATTCGGTGACATTCGCTTCGCCGATTTTCGACCGATGCAGGGTGCAGCCGAACATTTGCGCCAGATCATCCATCGCCGATGTAGTGGAAAGGTTGGTCACCAAAGCGCCGGGCATTTTGCTGACGATAAACCGTGAAGCCAACACGAGTGTGAATTCTTCGCCAATCGCCTGGCCGCATTCATTCACCACAGCCAACCGGTCAGCATCCATGTCTTGCGCAAATCCGACATCGGCACCGCTATCTTTCACTAACTGACAGAGCTTGCCAAGATTTTCCGCAATCGGTTCCGCGCCGCGCGGGAATGAACCATCGGGAGTTGTATTAACCGTGACAACTTCTGCGCCCAAAGCTTCCAGCAAACGCGGAGCAATGATCGAACCCGCGCCGTTGCACGAATCCAGCGCAACTTTGAGTTTTCGTTTTGGCGGCAGCGTTCCGACAGCGTCAACGATCGCCTTGATGTGAGCGTCCAGCACACCTGAAAAGACTTCCACGCTGCGCATTTCACCGCCGCTGACTTTGGTGTAATCGCCTTGGTGATAAATATCCAGCAATTCACGGGCTTGGCCCGGACTTAGAAACAGGCCTTCTGAATTGACGAACTTCAACGCATTCCATTCGGCAGGGTTGTGGCTGGCGGTGATGGCGATTCCGCCTGAAGCTTTGCGCTGCCGCACAATCAATTGCACGGTCGGAACCGGGCACACGTCCAGATCAATGACTCGGCACCCGCTGGAAAGCAAACCGGCGATCACCGCCTGGCGAACCATTTCGCCTGAAGTTCGCGGGTCGCGTCCAATGACAATCGTTCCCGAACCGACGTACGTGCCAAACGCCTGGGCAAAGCGCGTCAATAACCCCGGAGTCAGCGAATCGCCGATAACTCCGCGAACACCTGAAATACTGATTTTGAGAGAGGGAATTGCTCGCACGTATCAATTCTCTTTGAGATAAAAAGCCAAATTCTTTTGCCACAGTTCAGGGAGTCTGTGCTTACAGCCCTCGAATGCCTGCTTTGCTGCGTCCAGTTGCGCCGCAGAAGCTGCAGCAAACTGCCGATTGAATTGTATACACCATCTGTTGATTAATTTGATCGAAGCTTGGGCAATCATCTGGTCTGAATCAGCAACAGCGTTCAACAGAAAGGGAATGCTTTCCCATTTAGGCAGACGAAAAATCAACAACAGTATTCTTAATTTGAGATTTGACCTTGGTGTTTCGCAAAAGGCTTCCCACAATCTGCTTCCTTGCACAAAGCGGCTCTTATCTGCCAAAGCTTTTCCTGCTTGATTTGAAACGGCGGTTGATTGGTCTAGAAGTTTGGCAAGAAATATGGGCAGGTACTCTTGCGCGGAAAGATTACTTAGTGAGCGAAGCGCCGTCTTTCGCACTTTATTTCTTGGGTGGTCAATGTACCGCAAAACCAATGGCGCGTCTTCTTCTTTGCCATTTTCACCCAGCCCACTAAGCGCGCCGATTAAATTTTCATCCCTCATGTCGTCAAATGCCCGACGATAAAACATTAACAGGTCAAACGGTTGCGCCTGTTGCAGCAATTGGGCAGCTTCCCAACGCAAAGAGGCGCTAGAATCAAAAAGCGCAAATTTCAAGTCATCAATCGCTCGATCTGGAAGCTTGTCCACAACAAATCGCAGGTATTCACGCCTGACCGGCATAAACCGGTCTTTTCTTAACACATCGAGCAGCAAGGCAATGCTACTCGCGTCCAGCTTGCTAACTTGGCGCGCGCCCCAGAGTCGAATCCCGGGATGAGTGTCGCTCAAAGATCGCTCTGTCAATTCACGCAAATTCCACATATTGGATTCTGCTGCCAATTGAAAACAAAGTTTTCTGACTTGAACATCCTTATCAACTAAACCTGCCAGTAAAGCTGGCTGGCATTCCGGTTGGCGTAACAGCGCAAAGACCGCTTCCCCAAAAGGTTGATGATTCTTTCTGCTCGCTAAAATCAGGCGTCGCAACAATGCCAAATTGCTGACCCAGTGATGAGCGTAATCAATCCGTATTCGTTCAAAAATCTCTTTCTCTGCTGCTTGTTGCACAGGGGCAACCCAATCGTTTAAACGAATTAACAAGTATGGCAATTCGCGGCCATCGTGATTTTCCTTAAGCCGCTTGATTGCCGATTCACGAACATAGCCACTGGAATGAAAGCTCGCCAACCCAAAGAACGGAAACGAAAGTTCGGCAGATTCAAATGTAGAAAGGTCTGCCGCCGAAAGTTGGAACCAACGTTTGCGATTTTCTCCAAGATAAGGCGAGACCTCGCGTATCAGTAAATCCAGCTTGGCCAATTGAACAGGTGAAAGAACGCCAAGCGCGTTATTGATGGCAATGAGAGCAGTTTGCCGAATCTGCTCGTCATCCGACAAGGCGAATGATCCGATTTCATAAATGGCTGATCGCTGAACTGCATCTTCGATCAAACGAAGTTGATCGGAAGAGTTTTTCTCCGCTTTTGTTTGCCCCAGAATTAGAGTCACTAAACCCTTGATCTTGTCAGCAACAATTCCCATTACTTTTCTCCGCGAAACTCATCTTACTCTTTCTATTGCCCACGCCATCAATTCTTCCACACGTCTAACCTCATTTGCTTCGGCAATCACACGGATCATTGATTCGGTATTCGATGCTCGAATGTGCAGCCATCCGTCCAGCCACGTCAGTTTGACGCCGTCGCTGAAATCCGCGTCAGTGGCTCCGGCGGTTTCGGCTTCAAGGCGGATTTCGTTCAGCACGGAAAATAATTTATTCGGAGCCACCGACACGTAATGCTTCAACATTGTGAAGCGTGGCAAACTTGCGACAAGCTCTGAAATCTTCTTTCCGGTTTTGGCCAGATATTCCAGGATCAAACCAATTGTCGCCGCCGAATCATTCGTTGCGTGAATTTCAGGAATCGCCACCGCGCCGTTGCCTTCGCCGCCCAGCACCGCGCTCAGTTCCAGCATTGCTTCGGAAATGTAAGCCTGACCAACCGGAGTGCGTACTACGCTGGAATTGTGGCGTGCGGCGATGGCTTCGATGGCTCCGCTGGTTGAAAGATGAGTGACGACCACGCCCGGTTTTTGACTGAGTTTAATTTCAGCGGCAATGGCCAGAGTCATTTCCTCGGACAGAGCTTCGCCGGTTTCAGTGACGATGGCCAGACGTTCGCCATCTGCGTCGTGAGCAAATCCGATATCAGCCTGACCGGCTTTCACCACGGCACGAAGCTGCGCCATTGTTTCGCGTTTCGGCTCAGGATTGTGCGGGAACGGTGAGCCAATTTCGTCGTTGATTGCCAGTACTTTGCAGCCCAATTCTTCCAGCCAGCGCGGACTGAGAACAGCACAGGCTCCGTTGCAACAATCCACTGCGACAGTCAGTTTGCGTGCGCGAATGGATTCGACATCGAACACTTGTTTCAGCGCTTCGATATGAAAAGCGATGGCGTCCTGCGTTTGTATTTGAGACTGGATTTCGTTCCATTTGGCCTTGGCAAATTCGGCTTGGTGATAAATGTCCAGCAATTCTTCGGCTTGCCGGGTATTCAGGTACAGCCCGTCACTGCGGACGAATTTCAACGCGTTCCATTGCGCAGGGTTATGGCCGGCGGTGATGGAAATGCCTCCGGCGGCGTTGAAATGTTCAACTGCAAGCTGCATCGTCGGCGTAGGGCAAATGCCCAGATCAATAACTTCGCAGCCAGAAGCCAACAGCCCAGCCGCTACAGCCGCACGAACCATTGGTCCGGAAGCGCGCGTATCGCGGCAAATCAAAATCCTCCCTGAATCCAGATAGGTTCCGAAGGCTTGCGCGAACGCGATGACCAATTCCGGCGTCAGCGTTTCGCCGACGATGCCGCGCACACCGGCAATTCCAATTTTCAGAGGTTTCATATTCGCCGTACCAATCCTCGTTCAGTCGCGCCCGTGTTCCGAATCAACAACAGGACCAAAACCATGCCCACCAGTGGAACCAATCCCGCGACAACGATAATGGGGTCAAAGGAACTGGTTGCTTGCGCGGCGCGCTCATCGGAAAAATGACCGACCAGGATAAACGCAATAATCGTCAAAACACCCGCCGCCGAACCGCTCATCCCGCTGACCGAAGCCACTGCATCGCTGGTAAATAAGTCGGCGGGCAACACATTCGCAATTGTTGAAAACGCAGCATACGCAAAAGTTGCCGCTCCGAACAACAATGCGATTACCATTAAGTTGGTCGTAAAAATGGTTGGGATTAACAACGTAACGCCAAAGCCTCCAAAAACGGCCAATGCTTTGCGTGCTGCGCCCAACGACCAGCCACGTTTAATCAGGTAGCCTGACAACCAACCACCAAAGAAATTTCCCAGATCGGCAGCGATAAACGGAATCCATACGGCGATCAACCCGCTTTTTAGTTGGATGCCTTTGGACACCAGATAAATGGGAAACCAGTCCGTGACGAAAAACCAGACCGGATCAGTCAGCGCTTTCGATGCAATCGTTCCCCAAGTTTGCGGCAGTCTCAGCAAATCAAACCAGCTTTTGCGTTCTCCTTCTTTGGGAGCATAGTCCAGCTTGTCATGCTGTATCATCCGCAACTCTTTAGCGCTGATGCGCGGATGGGTTTCAGGCGGATAATAAAACCGCCGCCAAAGGATCAACCAGAAAAATCCCAAGATGCCCGGAATGACAAACGCTGGGCGCCATCCCCATTGAAAATAAATCGGCACAATGATGAACGGGGCGATGGCTCCGCCAATTGAAGACCCACTGTCAAATAATGCCGCGGCCAACGCGCGCTCTTGTTTTGGAAACCATTCTGACACAGCCTTGGTTGCTCCAGGCCAGTTGGCTGATTCGCCTGCCCCCAACAAAAAACGAAACCCGGCGAAGCTGTAAAACCCTCTGGCCAGCGCTGTCAGCATCGAAACTACGGAATACCAAATCACAGAAAGCGTCAGTCCCAGACGGGTGCCGATGTGATCCAATAAGCGCCCGTTTACTGAAAGTCCAATCGAATAAGCGATGCGAAACGAAATCGCCAGCAACGCGTAATCGGTATTTGTCCAGCCGAACTCAGTTTTCAGATAAGGAGCCAGGTTCGACAGTGTCTGACGGTCAATGTAATTGATGACCGTCGAAAGGAAGAGCAATCCGCCAATCCACCAGCGCAAATTACGAATCGGTTTTGTGTTGGAGTTAGTCATTGGGTGAAGGGGAAAAAGCTGTTTGTGAAAGGCCGTCGCCCGGCGTGGAAATCATCACTGCGCCTTCGCTTGCCAAGTCACGATTTTGCGGTGCGTAAAATTCCTGTTGAATTCGGTCAACCAGCGTCGAGACGTTTTCACACGTCGTCAGCGCCAATACATTTCCACCGAAACCGCCGCCCATCAATCGAGCGCCAAACACTTGCGAATCGGATCGCAGCAATTCGATCAAGCGTTCAACCTGTGGCGTGGAAACGTCGTACAGGTCGCGCAAGCTAACGTGAGTTTGGCTGATCAGTTCGCCCAACTGTCGCATTGAAACTTCTTCCGGTTGCGAGGTTCGCAAAATGCCGACAGCTTCTTTCACGCGCCAGGCTTCGCCCAGATGATGCAAAGCGCGCGAGCGGATTTTTAGGTGATGGACTCGCCGTTCAGCGACTAGCGCGGGGAACGCAGCTTCGCAATCTCTCACCGTTCTTGGAGATATCGAGCTTAGCTCATCCAGCGACATCGTTTTCGGCAACTGTTCAATCAAGGCTTTTAACGTGTCAGGCGTTTTCAAGACTCCATCGCGCAACAGCGCCACAGCATAACGCCAATCAATGAACCAATGAGGATTTTGAGTTTCCCAAGCGCGAATCAGCGCTGGAATGATTAACCGCGAAACTGCGGCACGTTCATTGTATTCCAGCATGACTTCGCTGCCTTTGTCGGCTGCGTGAGTAAAAAACGTCACCCAGCGGAATCGTTCAGATGGCAACGGCAGTGAATCGGTAAGGTTGTCGGCGTAGTTGAGATGAATGCCGTGATGGTGTTTGGCCAGGCAAATCGTCGTGTGATCCAGTGAACCTCCGCGTGTGCCTAAAAACCATTCGGCCTGCGACGAATCCTGAGCCAGCTCCGCAAGTTGGAATTGAGTTTGATTCGCTTGCCGAATTGCCGCTCCTGCCAACACGACCAACGCCGAGGATGATGACGCTCCACTGTTGGCTGGAATGGTCGAATCAATCAAAAAGTCGAACCCGTTGCTGATCGTCGCGGCGAATTTCCATTGCGCAAAGCTGACTGCGCCTTTGACGTAATTGCTCCAATGCGGAGCGGGAAGCGGCCGATTGAAGACAAACTCTTCCCAGCTTTTTTCATTGCGACCGGGCGGCTGAATTTCAGCGAGCGAAAACTCGAAAGGAACAAATCGTTCGTTTAGCGAAACACCGCGAACTTTGCCATTTCCGGACGGGCGAAAGATCATCGTCATCGCGTGTTCGTGACTGCCAAACGGCAGCGAAGCCGTCGGCAGATATGACACGTAATCCACGTGTTCGCCCAGAACGTTGATCCGGGCCGGAGCGCGAAAAATTGAAGCGCCGCCTTCGCCATACAACTGGTGAAAACGGCGCAACAAGAAGTTGATGTTGAAAGGTTCGGCTGACATGTTCCGTTAGCCTTTGCACTGCTCCAGCCAGAGCGCGCGATAATATCGCATCAATCGGATCGGGTCGGTGGTTTCCGGAATTTCAGCCAGGCAATAGCGGTTGTAACCGGCGACCTTCATCATTCCGAACAGATCGCGCCAAGGATATTCCGGCTTCCACAATTCGTTAATGTGAGCGTTGCGCAAATACGGTTTCAGCATTTCAAAACCCGGTTTGATCGAACCGTTGATCAAGTCTTCAGGGTTGGAATTCCAGCAAATGCCTACATTGGAATGATTGGCCGCTTTCATCATTCCGGCCATTCGCGGCGGCAGACAGGAATCTTTGCCGTGGACTTCGACCCAAATTTCGACGCCAGCCGTTTTGGCAGCTTCACCGCATTCGCGCAAGGCCACCCCAATTTGAGTGATGGTTTTTTCTTCCGAGACTTCTTTGGGGATTCCATTTGGGCGGACTTTGACGCCCAGCGCGCCGATGTCATGAGCCAGTTCGATGAAACGTTTGCACTCGTCAATGTTTTTTCGGACAACGGTTTGATCCGGCGAATGAAATTCGCAAACACTGCCCAAACTCAGCAAACGAACTTTCGATCCGGCAAACCGCGCTTTGACTTCGGCGCGCTGGTCCTTGCTGAGCGCCGGTTCGACTCCATGTTTATGCGTAGTGCGCAGTTCGACAGCTTCAAATCCAGTGGCTTCGCAATTCTTGATGATCGTCGGTATGTCCCAGTCTTTGGCCAGGTTATAGGTCACCAAGCCAAGTTTGAATCCACCACCGCCCAGTGCTGGATTGACGATTTTCTGGGCTGAAGCGGAATTTGGTTCAACGGTTCCGGCGAGCGACAGTGCGCCTGCAGCAGCCAGTCCGGTTTGCAAAAAGTTGCGGCGTGATGGTTTGTGCATGATCTTTTGCGATGGTAAGTTGCGTTACTGGCAACTTGGTTTGAATTTGAGGTGAAAGTTGATCGTTTCGTTGATCGCAGCAATGGACAAACAGCGTGGCATCGGGCGCGAAAATCAATTGCCGTGGCGATTGTCTGCGGACTTGAAAAGATTCCGCGAACTGACGATGGGGCATCACATCATCGTCGGGCGAAAGACCTTTGAATCCATTGGCAAACCGCTTCCTGGCAGACAGATGATCATTGTCACGCGAGACCGCGATTTTCTGGCGGAAAGCTGCGCCATTTGCCATTCGTTGACAGATGCAATTGCGCTGGCTGGCTCACACGGCGAAGACGAAGTGTTCATTTGCGGCGGCGCAGAAATTTACTCGCAATCCATCGCGTTGGCCGACCGGCTCTATCTGACGTTTGTGGATGCCGAAACCGATGCCGACACGTTCTTTCCTGAATTTGACCCGAAAGAATGGAGCGAACGGGAAAGCGTTTTTCATCCGGCGGACGAAAAGAACGAATTCCCGTTCATCTTTAAGTCAATGGTTCGGCGATGACAACGGTTAAGCTCTGCGACTGGCAACCAGCCGATAAAGAAGAAGTAAAATTACTGCGCCGATGATGGACATAATCCAGCCTGAACTGGCACTGCGGCTCAGATGGAGAATGTTCATGCCCAGAAATTTCCCCAGGAAGGAACCGGCGATTCCAATAATCATCGTCATCAACAAGCCCATGGGGTCTCTGCCGGGCAATACGATGCGCGCGATTAAACCTACGATCAAGCCAACAAAAGCAGTTGTAATGATTTCCCACATAAACAAATGCCTCCTTAGGGCGAAGCGTTGAACGTTGTCAACGAGAAGGTTGATTTTCCAATTGGTTACCGCGAAGGAAGTTAAAGCGGGCGCATTCTAAACTGAAAGACGGGCAATTCAAACATTATGAAGCAATACCTGGATCTACTGGCTCATGTCATGAAAAACGGCGTGGAAAAAACCGATCGAACTGGAGTGGGCACGATCAGTACTTTCGGGCATCAGATGCGATTCGATCTGGCTGAAGGCTTTCCTGTCGTGACGACCAAAAAGCTGCACCTGCGTTCAATCATTCATGAACTGTTGTGGTTTTTGCGCGGAGAAACCAATATCAAATACTTGAAAGAAAACGGCGTCAGTATTTGGGATGAATGGGCTGACGCAGATGGTGAACTTGGCCCGATTTATGGGAAGCAATGGCGAAGCTGGGGCGCAAGCGATGGCAAAACCATTGACCAGATCAGCCAGGTGATTAGCCAGATCAAGTCCAACCCTGATTCGCGTCGCTTGATCGTTTCCGCCTGGAACGTAGGCGAACTGGACCAAATGGCGCTGACGCCTTGCCACGCGATATTTCAGTTTTACGTCGTCGAAGGAAAGTTGTCTTGCCTCTTGTTCCAACGCTCCGCCGACTGTTTTCTGGGAGTGCCATTCAACATCGCCAGTTATGCCTTGCTAACGCATATGATCGCCGAACAGTGTGAACTTGGTGTGGGCGAATTCATCTGGACGGGAGGCGATTGCCACATTTACCTGAACCATCTGGAACAAGTGAAACTGCAATTGTCGCGCGAGCCATTTCCGTTGCCGCAATTGCACCTGAAGCGAAAGCCGGATTCGATCTTCGATTACCACTTCGAAGATTTCGAGCTGCTGAATTACCAATCGCATTCTTCGATCTCAGCGCCAATCGCCGTGTAACCTTGGAATGCTGCGCCAAAGGCGCAGCATTCCAAGGTTACTTGCTTATTTTGCGTGAGCGTGTGGATCACCTTCAGCTAAAACTAAATCTTCCGGCCAAGTCAATTCCACGCCTTGATTGACCAGGCGCCGCTGAATATCTGCCAGCTTGCTTTCATTTCGGGAAATCTGACGCGGCGCAGTTTTCTGTTCCAGGCAATGCGCCGCCACGGAACCGGCGGCTTCGCCAATGTTCCATTCGACAGGATGCAAACGGTAACAGCCATTGGTGATGTGTGTCGTGCCAATGTTTTTGCAGGCGGGCAGCAGGTTTTCCATTCGTTGCGGAATCAAGGCGCTGAGTGGAATCTGAAACGGCAGCGAGCCGACATCTATGTAGTTGTCGCCTCCCGTCGAAGGATGAAGGTCAATTCGGTAATAACCAATGCCAACGGAATCACGGTAAGGTTGAGCGTAAGTCTGGCCAGGTCGCAAAGCTTCGGCAACATGTTGTTCGACGACGGTGAACTCGGCTTTGATGCGGCGTGATTCGCGAATGTAAGGCATTTTCGCCAATCCGTCAGTTGATCCGGTCAAATCGCCTCGCAACCGCAATCCGGGAAAGCCCGCGCCGCCGTCTGGTCGCGGCGCTTCGGTTTGCAGCCAATAAAAAAACGACAGGCTCAATTCTTTGGCTTGGCGGATGTGAAGTGCGCGGTCGGCTTCGCTGGCGTCAGAAATGTCACCCAGCAAATAATCGAGCATCGGCACATTCATTAGCGACACATCTCCGGCGTAAAAGCCGGGTGCAAAGTTGGCGCGATCAATGATCCGGCGATATGTCCACAAACCGGCAAAGGCTGTGGATGGTTCGCGGTGCGGATCAAAATGGTACCGATGCGGCAGCATTGTTCGCGGGTGTGTGATTTCCCAACTCAGCAAGCGTCCGGGCCAAGGCGGCGAAAGCTGCGGCGCGTAATCTCGCCAGAAATCGTAATTGGCCGGGCGCTCGATGGTGTGGTTTTCGCCTTCGCGAAATTCCATCGCAAAGCACATCGAAAAGGCTTGGACATTTTGAGGCTGAGCTTGAACTGGTGCGCTCGGTTCGCCGGTTTGCGATTGAGCTTCCGCACCGCTGACGTATTCAGTTCCAGTCAGAGGCAGCAAATCTCCAAGTTCCGTCGCGTCCAGAAAGTAATCGGCGGCGATAGTGATTTCGTCGCCAGTTTGTTTGTCCAGCAAGGTCACGGCTCGAACTTTGTCGCCTTCGACATCCGCTGCCACCAGGCGATGGTTCAGCAAAATTGTCAAACTTCCATTGCTGACGAACGGAGCCAGCATCGCATTGATGATGGCCAACGCCACGCGAGGCTCATGGCAAAGCGGCGAAACCCATCCGTTGCCGGGGTTCAAAAACGGGTTGCCGCGAGCAGCGTCGGTCAGTGGATAATTTCTGCGGTAATAATTCCGCACGCCATCGCGAAATTGCCGGTACGTTGCCGTGCAACCAAACCGTTCGATCCAACCGTGTTCGTCTGGTGGCACGGCTTGCGAAGTGAGTTGCCCGCCGATCCAGTCACATTCTTCAGTCAGGATGACCCGGTGGCCAGAACGTGCCGCGGCTAAGGCTGCCGCACAACCGCCAATGCTGCCACCGGCAATCAAAACGTCTGTCTTGCTTTCTTTCACACCTTTACCTTTTCAAGTCTGAGGTCGAGTCAGTCGCGAGCGGATCAATCGCAAACGCTATTTATCGGTCGCAACGTTGATTCAAACGATGCGATTGAGCAGTTCTAGGCCGCTGCTGAATCGTTGTAAATTTTCCAGAAAGTGATCGACCAAACGGTCGGGTTCATCCGAATGACCGCCGCCCGAATGCGGAGTGATGAAACAGTTTGGCGTTGTCCACAGCGGATGATCCGGCGGCAACGGTTCCGGTTCCGTCACGTCCAGATAGGCTGCCGCGAGGTGGCCGGACACCAAGCTTTCGCGTAATGCTTCCTGATCCACGGTCGTGCCACGCCCAATGTTGTAAACAATCGCTCCGCGTCTGGCCAATGTCAGCCGCTCGGCATTCAGAAAGTTTTTCGTTTCCGGGCTGGCAGGCAAGATGTTGACGATGTGATCCGCCGTTGGCAGCAAACTGTTCACTTCGCTATCGGGCAGCACGCGAATGGGTTCATCGCCCGCGACTTTCCGGCGAACAGCGACGATGTTCATTCCTAACGGAGCCAGCAATTCCGCAACGCGGCGAGCAATGTGACCGAAGCTTAGCAACAGCACCGTTTGGCCTTTCAACAGTTTTGAAGCTGCTCGCGTTTCAAAATAAGGCCAGCCGTGATCTTGTCGTTGACTGTCCAGGGATTGAGGCAGCAGTCTGGCCAACGCATAAATCATGGCGACGACATGTTCAGCGGTTGGTTCGGCGTACACGTTGGAGCTGTTAGTCAGGATTTTCTTTTCCTGTTGAAACACCGCGCGCAAATCCGCGCGATCATACGGCGTGTAACCAGCGCTGCTCAGGTGCGCCCACTGCAAATGTTTGCTTTGCATCAACTGTTCCGGGGCAGGTTGACCAAAAGCGATTTCGGCATCGTCCGGCAACGTTGGTGATTCCGCACTGTTGGCCCAAGCTGCCAATGTCCCATCGCCAAAGATAATGCGATGTTCACCGACGGATTCGCACAACCGGGCTTTTGATTCTTCTGACAGAAAAGCATTGCACCAAATGTTCATAGTTGGTTTGTGTACCTCGAATTTCGATAGGTTGAATGGTTATAGGCGCGGCTTAAAGAAAACGCGCCGGTCGCCGATTGTCGGCTGGCGCGGCGCGCTGGTTGAAATAGATGTAACCGGTTTCGATCAAAACTCCAATTTGTCGTTGTACACCATGTCGGCGATTTTGAATCGCATGTTGAGTTTGATCGTAGAGGTGAGTTCCGAATAAAACCGGATAAAGCCGCTATCCGCAGTGGCAACTGGTTTGCCGTCCACGACACGTGGAAATACGTATTTCGCTCCCATGCCGTCATTGCTTGGCGGTAAATATTGATTCAGAAACACGCGCTTGCCGTCTTTGGTTTCTAAGTACGTGTTGGTTTTTAACTGGCCGGGACTGGCTGATGCAAATGCCTGCATTGCCGGGCCAGACACTCGCCGGTCAGTGGAATCATAATCCACTGCAACAACAATCCAGTCGTTGGATGTTTGTTCGGCAAAGGCCTTGAGTGATTCTGTCAATTTTGGATTCTGAGTCATCACCTGTTTGGCGATGGCTTCGCGAATGGGGCGGGCGGATAGAAAGCGAATGCGGAAGTTCAGGTTGACGGCTTGGTTTAACGCGCCTTGTTGGTCGCGGCTGGCGTTTCTGGCTCTGTCGGATGTTGGCGTGTAAAACATCTCCGCAGTGTTCGTTTCAGTTTGAGTTTGTCCCCACGGAGAGTCGTTCAGCATTTTGAGAACATCTTTCTCCGTCCATTCCATCCAGGGTTTGTATTTTTTCTGCGCTTCGACGGCAACCGTCAGCGCAAACAAACAAGCAAGAACAACAGCAATTTTTTTCATGCATTCCTCCGAATCAAAAATAGTCACTGACAAATAAAGTCTTGAAAGGTAGAGAAGCGATCAGAGCCATGATCAAGCGCGATGTCTCGACGCTGATGGTCAATGTGCACCACGGACATTAGCAGTGTCGCCTGATCATCAACCAATCGCAAGCTTAGCAATTCGTTGTTTCCGTCGCCTTCCAGCACCTCCGTAAGCAGGAATTGGTGACACGCAAAGGGCGGAATGGGGTTGAGCGCGATTCGGGCCGCCAGCCCTTTGGAACCGAATAATTCCAACTTCGGGCGGGCTTCCAATCCTCGGTCATCAATGTTGATGACACAGATTAACTCATCAAACGTGATGGTTTGGTTGCGTCTGGTGATGCGCGCGCCTGATGTAATGTAATCGGTTGCCAACCCTCCGCGCTCTTTGGGTTTTTGATACAACCGAGCGGAACGCAATCCCGGACGGAAATGCGTAAAGGCGTGGGCATTCCATTCCGGAATTCGCACTTCAACTTTGAACAACGTGTGATTCGTGTCCGGTGAAACAGCGACGGCCAACCCGCCCGAAGAAAATCCAATCGGCAACGAAAGCTGGTTGAAATCCAGCATGCAGCTTTGATGTGCTTTTAACCGGATGACGCCGCGCTCGGTTTGCTCTGGCAGTGCCCGGGTGATTTTGGGATCAGCCAGCGCGGACCAAACTGCTTCTCCCTTGGCGTTCACCGCGAACGGATACAACCACAACGATTCTTCCAGCGGCAGCCCCGCTCCAAGATGAAATCTGGATTCCAGCGTCAGGTGTTCGTTGTTCGCGGTCAGTTTTTTGTTGTGGAACAGCAGCGGCGTGTACAACACATTTTTTGCTTTGAACTGATTCTTGTCGTCAAAGGGAGCAACTGGCGGCGTTTGTTTGAAGACGCTTTGATGAATCATATGCTCCACACTGAACCGTTTCTGGGCATTGCGGCGAATCATCATAAAGCCAAACCCTTTGGCCGTGCCGGAATCGTTGACGACCGACAGCAGGCCGCCGCCGGTTCCTGGTTTTTCGGTTTTATCGGATGACCAGGGATTCGAGATGACTTTGCCAGCGTTCACATCAAAAAGCAGGGAAGCATGCGGTTTCAATTCATAGCGTCGGCTGGCAATCCGTTTGCCCAGGGAATCAGTGGCAGTCAGTTCGCCCGCGCTGGAGATGTTGTTCGGGTTGAACAAGCTGAACACGCATTCGTATTGGTCGAGCGCCGGAAACGGCATCGAGTAAAAATAGCTGTCAGAGGTTTGCCATTGCAGCGGATCAGGGTTGGCATGAATGGCGTCAAACGATTGGGCCGTATACCAACGAACAAACGCAGAGCTGAACAGATCCGTCGCGTGCAGTTTTTGCTGGCCTGCAGGGCGCAAGCGGATTTTCAATCCTCCCCAGAATTTTGTTTGTTCACCGATCAACTCTCGCACAGGAATGACCGTGGTATTCAGCGCCTTGACGACAATGCGGCGCGCCAGGCCGTCCGTGCCGACTGCCTGCCCTGATGCATCATAAAGATAAATTTCGTATTCCGTCGCGTTTTCAGACTCTACATGTCCGGCTGAACCGGCAAAGGTGTTCGAGGTCAAGACAATCTCGCTATGAATGCCAAGCTCTGCGTCTTCGACAATGAAAGGCGCGGCGATGTCCAACCAGCACACAGGCAGATTGTTGTGGGAATCTTCCAGGCACTGACCGGCAAATTCAGACAGGTTCAATTGAACGGGAAACAATGGAGCTGAAGCAAAACCAGCCATTGAACAGGAAACAGTGGCGAGAAATGTGCGACGGTCGAGTGTGTTCATCGCTGAAATGGAAAAAGGAGCGGTTCAGACGGATGCCTGAACCGCTCCCGGAAAAGCGGAGTTAGAAGTTAATTCGTCCGACGATTTGAACGATTCGCCCGCCCGGATCGTTGGTGTTTGACGAATCCGTGTACGCCGACGTGATTTGACCAAAGCTTGCGCTGGTGAAGTTGGTCAAATTGGTGCTGGCGAAGAAATTGGCGTTGTTGAACGCGTTCAGGAATTCACCGCGCAGCTCGAAATTCACTCGCTCAGTGATCTTGACCTTCTTCACCATACTCAGGTCGAAACGTGTGAAGCGCGGCCCGGTAACGTATATGTTTTGCGGAGCGCACTGGCCGTTGTAAACCTGAATGCACCGAGTGCTATTGGCTGGAGCGATGTAACGTCCGATTGGTGCGCCCAGGCTGCCGTAACCGTTGGCCGAAGTTGCGCTGACGTTGAATGCCCGTATCGTGTTGTCAATGATGTCCTGCGGCAACGCAAAGATGATCTTGTTGGCATCATCGAAGCGCAGCTTGAAGGCTTTTTGCAGGTCTTTCATTGTCATGCCAACCAGGTTGACGTTGCCGTAATTCAGAATCTGACCGCTTTGCACGCGGGCCGCGCCGTCAAATTCCCAGCCGCCGATGACCCGATCCAAAACGCCGCCGGCTTTCCCAAACAACGCCTTGCCGCGGCCAACCGGCAATTCGTACACCCAGTTCACTTTGAAGGCATGCGTCAGGTTGAACGTGTTCAGCGCGTTGACACGCGGAGCGCGGAAGCTGACACGCGAGGAACTGAAGCCTTTGGCGAATTGGTAATTCGCCTGCACCAGCAGACCGTGTGACATGCGACGGCGCATATCAATCTGCAATCCATCAAAGCGTGTGTAGCCGCCATTGCCAGTGAAGTTTGCTCCACCGCGCAAATCAGGGTTGGTCAGGAAGAAATTCGCAGGCAAGCCAGCCGCCAGAGCATTGGCTCTGCGCGTTGCATCGCTATGCAAATTCGCCGCGTAAGTGATTGGTGCTGGATTGTTCAAGGCCAGCGGATTGACGAACGTCGTACTGGCAAAGTTGCTGGAGGTGTAATTGGCGGCGGCGTTCGGATCCACTTTTCCGTTGAAGTACGCCAGTGTAATTGGCAATGGTGAGGTACCTGTGCCGGGACCAAAATAACGGTAGGTATTGCCTCGGCCTGCCGCAATGTTGGCCTGCAAGTTGGCTTGCGCCAGTTTGAACTCGGCAAGCATTCCATTTTCCACGATATTATTTTCATTATCGTTGAGATCGTAGGTCGTCCAACCGCGCAAATAGCGGGTGCCGACGTAACGAACTTCAATCGCCGTGTCTTTGTTGATTTCGCGCTGAATGCCGAAGCTCCAGGATTGGATGTACGGAACTTTCAGATTGGGGTCGTAGATGTTACCGGAAGCCGTAATTGGAGCGGCGCTGGAACCGGAAATGAAAGGGTAGTTTGGCGTCGTTGAAAATGTTGGCGGGCCAAGTCGGCTGGTTTCGCGGAACAGCAACGGCAGCGAACCCAGGCTGCCGCCGACCAGGTTGCCAATTGTCAGGTCGCGGTTGGTGGTGACAATAATGCCGGGGTTGGCCGACAACGTGCCGCGAAAATCGCCAATGCCAAAACGACTGTACGACATTGAATATCCTCCGCGCACCACGGTTTCACCGCCTTCCCCAACCAGACGTTTTAACAAACCCGTCTTGAAATTCGGTCGCCAGGCAAAGCCGAAGCTCGGCGCGAAGTTTTTGTAATCCGGGTTATAAGATTCGTCGCCTTTCTTGAACTGAACAAACTGGGATGTGCGCCCTGTCAGCGTGCCGGGTTTGAACAAATTTCCCGGTCCGGACACTCCCCACAAATCGTCCAGGCTCATTGTTGAATAGCTGCTGTTGTTCGGAACGAACGATCCTTGAAGCTCCCAACGCAAGCCGTAATTGAGCGTCAGATTCTGGCGAACACGCCAGCTATCCTGAGCAAAGAAGCCGATTTCCCGTTGGCGTGAACGTTCAAAGGCGTTGCCCAAATATTTGTACTGGCCGTTTTCTTCGACTAAACGAGCGTTGGCGTTGATGGCAATGACTCGACCGGTCAAAACCGCGTAAATGTTCCGCGCATTGGTGATGTCTGTCGCGGATGCGCCTTGGAAATTACCGGCTACGAACATTGCATTTGCCGGGTCATTCACGTTGACGCCAAAGTTGATCGTCGGCACCAACGTCTGAGCGTTATATGTCAGTTTGACTTCGGTGTACTGGGTTCCGAAGTTCATCGAATGCGATCCTCGCGTCCAGGTCAAGGTGTCGCTGATGGTGCGGAACAGCGGATTGCGGCGGCTGGGTGCTGTGACGACGTATGGATTCGTTAGACTGTTGCCGATTGCGCCGTTGATGTTCAGCGCAAATCCGCCTTGATTGGCTACTGGCCCGCTGAAACTGGCCGCTGTCGCCGATGGGTTGAAACGCGAAGGGCCGCCAGAAAGACCTGCGCGCGCTTCGTTGACGATGGTAGGCGACAGAGTCGAGCGAACGCCGACTGAACCGGTGTACCGATCCGCAGGCTGGCTGCCTTCGTTCGGGAAGCCGGGGAACGCAGGTTCGACGTTGTTCAAAAAGTCGGGGCCGCCGCGACCTCGGAAATAAGTCCAGGAAAGTTCCAGATGGTGTTTATCCGTCATATTGACGTCAAAACGCACAGTCGGTCGCTGGTTGAAACTGCTGCCGCCAGGGCTGTAACTGAACCGCTGGAAGTTCGGATCGGTCAATTGTGTGATGCCGCCGACGCCGTTCGTGGCATTGCGAATGTCCGCCAGTAATTTCCCGATGATTGGGTCAATCGTCGAAGTCTGGTTGTTGGCCGCCGCCAGCGACAACAGATTTACCTGTCTGATGCCTGCGGACGTGTTGTATTGGAAGATGCCCTGTTGCGTGGTCGGGTTCAGAATCGTGCGTTGCCGGTTGACTTGCGTCGGTTGTTTGAATTCTTCGTAATTGACGAAAAAGAACGCTTTGTTGCGTCCATCGAAAAGCTTCGGAATCCAGATTGGGCCACCCAAACGTCCGCCATATTGGTTGAACAATACGCGCGGACGCGGCGCTTTGCCCGTGCGCGGATCCGGAGCCAGATCGCGGTTATTGAACCAGTAATTGGAATTGAGCGCCGGATTGCGGTGATATTCGTAAAGCCCGCCGTGAAATTCATTCGTTCCCTGTCGAGTAACAAATTTAACTTGCACGCCTCCTTGTGCTCCGCCACTGGCTTCCGGGGTCGCAGTGGAGACGGTTACTTCCTGAACGGAATCGAGGCTGGGCGCAACGCGCGCAAATAATCCGTCACCTGTTTTGTTGAAGTTGTCCTGGATGTTGATGCCGTCCAGGGTGATATCAATCGCCGCTTCCGGCAATCCGTTGATGATGGAATTTCGAGTGTCTGTTGGTGTGGTCACGCCCGGCAACAAGGCCACGAAATTGATCGGATTGCGGGAAATCAGCGGCAGGCTGGCAATTTGATTGATGTTCAATGTCGTGGCGATGTTTGCGGATTGAGTCTGCAAGATCTCTGCGCCGCCTTGCACCACAACAGATTCGCTGGCCGCGCCAATTTCCAATGACAGGTTCACCGTTGCCGGAACGCCCGCGTTGATGTTGATGTCGCGCACTTCAGCTTGTTTGAACCCTTGTGCGTTGACTTTGAGTGTGTACGTTCCCGCCGACAACGACGGCACTGTGAACAATCCACTGCCGGAAGAGGTTGCTCTGTACTCAATGCCGGTTTCGGCGTGTTTGACAATGACCGTTGCTCCGGACACAACCGCGCCAGTTGGGTCGCTGACTGTGCCGGATAAGGATGTGGTTACCTGTCCAAAGGCCGTTAAGCTCAGCAAAACGACCAAGGCCAGTACGGATATGGGCAAAGAAACTTTTCGATGCATAACTTCGGTCTCCTACATCAGAGGTTGATGAGTTGGGAGGTGAAACCGATTGGTAGCACTCCTCCATTACTGCTAACAGTTAAAGTGTTGAATTCGGATTTCCGTTTGATGGCCTGTAAAACAGGCAAACGGAAATCTGAGAACTATCGAAAGTATGTAACTGAATAAGTAATGATGGACTTTCAATGCCAGATTTTGACTGCTAGACCGGCTGACATTGCTTATTTAAGT
>DAOMFR010000021.1:60165-63013 GCA_035429885.1 Blastocatellia bacterium | reverse complement strand
GGAGACACCCATGAAAAAAACTCTTTTGCTCGTGCTTATTGCGATGGTGTTGCAGGCCTGCGCAAACTCCAACCAGTCTGCTCCGGCTTCGGTTGGATCGAATTCCTATCTGGACTCTTCGGGACGCGATGACGCGTTGAGTGGCGGCGTCAAACTCATTCCCATCTCTACGCCGAAAGGAAAGTTCAACGTTTGGACGAAACGCGTCGGCAATAACCCGACAATCAAACTGTTGCTGTTGCACGGCGGCCCTGGCGCAACACACGAATACTTTGAAGCTTTCGACAGTTACCTGCCCGCCGCCGGAATTGAGTATTACTACTACGACCAGCTCGGTTCCGCTTACAGCGATCAGCCCAAAGATTCAGAGTTGTGGGATTTGCCTCGTTTTGTCGAAGAAGTCGAACAAGTCCGTCAGGCGCTGAAACTGGACAAGAACAATTTCTATCTGCTGGGGCATTCGTGGGGTGGAGTGCTGGCGATGGAATACGCGTTGAAATATCAGCAGCATCTGAAAGGGATGATCATTTCCAACATGATGGCCAGCGGTCCAGGCTACAACGAATACGCACACACCGTGCTGATGCCGGCGATGGATCAGAAAGTGCTGGCCGAAATCCAACAGCTCGAAGCCAAAAAGGATTATGCCAATCCGCGCTATATGGAATTGCTGATTCCGAATCATTACGCGCAACACATTCTGCGCATGCCGCCGGATCAATGGCCTGATCCGGTCAATCGCGCGTTCAAACGCATCAACCAGGACATTTACATTCCAATGCAAGGACCGAGCGAATTGGGATTGAGCGGCAAGCTGCTGACCTGGGATCGCACCAACGATTTGCGCAACATTACGCCGCCGACGCTGATCATCGGCGCGAAGTACGACACGATGGATCCAGCGCACATGGAACAGATGGCGAAAAGCGTGCAGAAAGGCCGTTACCTGTTTTGCCCGAACGGAAGCCACATGGCCATGTATGACGACCAGAAAATTTATGTCGAAGGGCTGATCAAATTCATCCTGGATGTGAATGCAGGTCGCTTTTAGAGCATTTGCGACTCGCGCCCTGACACGCATTCAGTTCTGCTGAGCATCTGAACATTAACCTTGGACGGCAGCCCAGATTTGAAACTGCCGTCCAATTTGTTTCGAGTCCCCCTATCTTGACAGAGCTAACTGTCGTGCGTACTGTCCGCCCCAGTCGTCAGGCAGTCCATCAATTCAAACTCATTAGCTGGGCAACACAACATGCAACCGATCAAATCATTCGTTGACACGAAGTCCGAAAGCTACCAGTCGAATTACGCCGCCAATGCGTCGAGCGTCGCGCGTCTGAAAGAAGAGTTGAAAAAATCCACGCTGGGCGGAGGCGAGCAATACGTCAAACGCCATGTCGCTCGCGGAAAGTTGCTGCCGCGGGAACGCATCGAAATGTTGCTGGACGAAGGATCGTACTTTCTGGAAATCGCTCCGCTGGCTGGCATTAATATGGACGCGGAATTCGTCGGCGCAGGCGTGGTCGGTGGCGTAGGACTGGTTTCCGGTCGCCAATGTTTCATCATTGCCAACGAAGCGACGGTAAAAGGCGGCGCGGTCAGCGAAATCGGTTCGCGCAAAAATGCCCGGCTAGCCGAAGTCGTGGCCACGAATCATCTGCCGTCAATCTCGCTGGTCGAATCCGCCGGAGCGGATTTGCCTGTGCAACACAAAATCTTTGTGCCGGGCGGGGCAGGTTTCAAGGAAATCACACGCCGATCCAAAAACCGCATTCCCAGTATTTCCGTGGTCTTCGGCAATTCCACCGCAGGCGGGGCCTATCTGCCCGGCATGTCCGATTACGTCGTGATGGTCAAGAAACAAGCCCAGGTGTTTTTGGGCGGACCGCCGCTGGTCAAAATGGCGACGGGCGAAATCGTGGATGAAGAATCGCTGGGCGGGGCCGAGATGCATTCCAAACTTTCCGGCTTGTCGGATTACCTGGCCGAAGACGAACTCGACGGATTGCGCCTCGCCCGGCAAATCGTCGCGCACCTGCAACCGAGTGTTACCCCCAACCGCGAACGCAGCGAAGACCCGCTGTATCCTGCCGACGAATTGCTGGGCATTGCTTCCGCCGACGTGCGCGTTCCGTTTGACGCCAAAGAAGTCATTGCGCGCATCGTGGATGGATCACGCTTCGAAGAATTCAAACCGCTGTATGGGTCAACGCTCATCACCGGTTGGGCGCGCATTCACGGATTTCTGGTCGGCATTCTGGCCAACAACGGCGTGCTGTTGTCGGAATCCGCAGGCAAAGGCGCGCAGTTCATTCAGCTTTGCAATCAACAGAACATTCCGCTGATTTTCCTGCAAAACATCACGGGCTTTATGGTCGGGCGCAATTACGAAGAGCAAGGCATCATTCGCAACGGAGCCAAGCTGATCAACGCCGTTTCGAATTCCACCGTGCCCGCCATCACCGTGATGATCGGCAGCAGTTACGGTGCAGGCAATTACGCCATGTGCGGCAGAGCCTACGATCCACGATTTGTGTTCACGTGGCCGAATCATCGCATCGCCGTCATGGGAGGCCCGCAACTGGCTGGCGTGATGGACATCATCAAACGCGAAGCCGCCGCGCGCGCCAAAGTCGAATTTGACGAAGCCAAAGCCGCCCTCGCCAAACAAATGCTGGAAGCGCAAATCGAAAAAGAATCTGAACCCTATTTTGCGACGGCTCGGTTGTGGGACGACGGCATTATTGATCCGCGCGACACGCGCACCGTGCTGGGAATTTCTCTGATGACTGCATACCAACGTCCATTTGAAGGCACGATGGAATGGGGCGTCTTTCGGCATTGACCC
>DAOMFR010000021.1:55339-60065 GCA_035429885.1 Blastocatellia bacterium | reverse complement strand
TCTCAGGAGCGGAACATCAATGCTCGACCTGAAAATCACTGGCGGAACCATCATTGACGGCAGCGGCGGCCAGCCATTCACTGCGGACATTGGAGTGCGCGACGGCCAGATCTTCGAAGTTGGCGTAATCACCGAAGCGGCCCAGCAAACGTTCGACGCCGCTGGAGCTATCGTGACACCCGGCTTCGTTGATATTCACACGCATTTCGACGGGCAAGTTACGTGGGATGAAAGTTTCACGCCCAGCATCTTTCACGGCGTGACGACATGTGTGATGGGCAATTGCGGCGTGGGTTTCGCGCCCGTTCGCAAAGGCGAAGAGCAGCGCCTGATCAATTTGATGGAAGGCGTCGAAGACATTCCCGGTTCCGCCTTGAGCGAAGGCATTCGTTGGGGCTGGCAAAGCTTCCCGGAATATCTGGACGCGCTCGACCGCCAGCCGCATTCGATAGATTTTCTGGCGCAGGTTCCGCACGACCCGATTCGCATGTTTGTGATGGGTGAACGCGCCGAAGCCAACCAGATTGCGACGGAAGCCGACATTGCCGCGATGCGCGCGTTGGTGCGCGAAGCACTGGAAGCCGGCGCAGCCGGGTTTTCCATCGGGCGCACCGACAACCACCGCACCGCCGAAGGCAAATGGACGCCTTCGTCCGAAGCGACCGTGCAGGAATTAACCGGCCTGGCCGAAGCGCTGAAAGGACTCCGCCACGGCGTCATCCAGGTCGTTTCGGATTTTGATTTGCTGCGCGCGCCGGAGCGGTTTGACGCGGAATTTGATTTGGTGGAAGCAATGGCCGTCGCTTCGGGCAAACCGCTTTCCATGACGTGGTTGCAACGCGAACCCGGCGCGCACCAATGGCGGCAAATTCAGGCTCGTGTGGAAACCGCCAATCAGTCTGGACTGACAATGAAATTGCAAACTGCCGCGCGCGGCATCGGCGTCATCAACAGCCTGAACGCCAGTTTTCATCCGTTCATCGGCTTTCCGACGTACAAAACGCTGGCGCATTTGCCGCTGGCTGAACGCGCCGCGCGCATGCGCGACCCGGAAATCAAAGCGCGCATCCTGTCAGAAACATCCGAAAAGCTGGCGGGCGATGGCAGCTCGGTTCCTCCGCTGGTGGATATTTTGCTGGCACAAATTGAGTTGCTGGCGGCCCGATTGTTTCCGCTCGGCGACGATTTGAATTACGAACCGCAACTGACAGAATCGTTTTTGGCGCAAGCCAAACAGCGCGGCATTCGTCCGATTGAAGTTCTGTACGATTACCTGGCCGAAGGCGACGGCACCAACCTGATTTACTTTCCGATTTTTAATTACGGCCCCGGCTCGCTGGATGTGGTGGCGGAGATGATGAAACACCCGGCCTGTCTGTCAGCGCTGAGCGATGCCGGAGCGCACGTTGGCACGGTGTGCGATGCCAGCTTTCCGACTTCGATGCTGGCGTTTTGGACGCGCGACCGCCAGCGAGGCGACAAGCTTTCCTTGGCGCAAGTCGTCGAAATGATGACTTCGCGAAATGCTCGTCACATTGGCCTGCAAGATCGCGGCTTGGTGCAAGTTGGCCTGAAAGCCGATCTGAACGTGATTGATTACGCGAATTTGAAATTGACCAAGCCGGAACTTGTGCGCGATTTGCCCGCGGGTGGCAAACGATTCGTCCAAAAAGCGACCGGCTACCTGGCGACATTTGTGTCCGGTGTCGAAGTCACGCGCGCGGGCGACATCACCGATGCGCGCCCCGGCCAACTCGTGAGGATGAAATGACGGCTTATACTGCAGCATTGATCGCCGCCATCGCTTCGATTGCCAGCGCCGTCATCGCGCTGGTGTCGCAATTCCGTGTGGCTCGGCTGCAAACCGAAACCCAGACCTTTCTGGCAAAATTCCAGGCCGAGTTGCAGGAAAAGAAGGACGAGCGGTTGAAGGTGGAAAAGGCCGAAGAAGTGTTGGCCAAATACCGCGAACCATTGGTGCAAGCTGCGTTTGAATTGCAAAGCCGCCTGTACAACATCGCCCGCCAGGGTTTGCTGAAAAATTTCTACATCCATGGCAACGAACGAGATCGCGTATACACCGTGGAAAACACGCTGTATGTGTTAGCGCAATATCTGGCCTGGACCGAAATCATCCGGCATGAAATTCAGTTTCTAGACTTGGGCGAAATCGAAACCACTCGCAAACTAGCAAAATTGCAGGAACGCATTCGCGTCACTCTGCTGTCCACTCGTTACGGCAACGTGTTCAGAGTCTTTCGCGGTGAACAACGCGCCATCGGCGAATTGATGATCGTCGCGCAAGACGGCGTGGACGATTGCATCGGTTACGCGGCATTTGTCGCCAAACAAGACGAAGCCTTTCGTTCCTGGTTTGAACCTTTGCGCCAAAGCGTGGAAGTGTTGGCCGCAGATTTGAAAAGCGATAATGGCCGTTTGATAGCGCTGCAACACGCATTGATCGAATTGATTGAATACCTCGATCCCGAAGGAATTCGCTTCGACAAGGATCGTTGTAAAAAGGCTTGATTCCACAATGACTGTCTTTCGCAAAATTCTGGTTGCCAATCGCGGCGAAATTGCTTTGCGCGTGATGCGGACTTGCCGCGCAATGGGTATCGCCACCGTCGGAGTGTATTCCGATGCCGACGCCAATGCCCCACACGTTCGCTTCGCCGATGAAGCCGTATGGCTTGGAGCGGCTCCGGTCAAAGATTCATACCTAAACGCTGACAAGATTCTGGATGCCGCCAAACGGGCAGGCGCCGACGCAATTCATCCTGGCTACGGTTTTTTGTCGGAAAACGCCGAGTTCGCCGACGCTTGTGCAGTGGCGGGAATCGTGTTCATCGGCCCGCGCCCCGACGCCATTCGCAAGATGGGATTGAAAAGCCCTGCGCGCAAACTGGCGGCGGCAGCAGGCTGTCCGATCGTTCCAGGCTATGACGGCGAAGCGCAAGACGACGAAATTTTGCGGTCAGAGATTCTGAAGATCGGCTTTCCTGTATTGATCAAAGCGTCAGCCGGCGGCGGCGGCAAAGGCATGCGCGTTATCCGCAGCGAACACGAAATCGGCGACGCCATCGAAGCCGCCCGACGCGAAGCGGAAAAGGCATTCGGCAACGGTGCATTGTTGCTGGAAAAATTCATCGAAAGTGCGCGCCACGTCGAAGTTCAAGTTTTGGGAGACACGCACGGTAACCTGGTTCATCTGTTCGAACGCGATTGCTCATTGCAGCGCCGCCACCAAAAAGTCATCGAAGAAAGTCCATCGCCCGCCGTCAACGACGAACTTCGTCAGCAAATGGGCGAAGCCGCCGTCAAAGTTGGACGCGCGATCAAGTACAGCAATGCCGGAACGGTTGAATTCATCCTGACGCCTGAAAACGAGTTTTACTTCATCGAAGTCAATACGCGGTTACAGGTGGAACATCCCGTGACCGAAGCCATCACGGGCCTGGATCTGGTCAAACTGCAAATCGAAATTGCCGAAGGCCAACCGCTTCCGTTTTCGCAAACTGATCTGAAACCGCGCGGCCACGCTATTGAAGCTCGGCTTTATGCCGAAGACCCCGAAAACAGCTTTTTGCCTGCCACCGGTACTTTGCACGATTGGCGGTTGCCTGAACACGTTGAAGGCGTACGAATTGATGCAGGCGTCGAAACCGGTGACGAAATCGGAATTTACTACGACCCGATGCTGGCCAAGTTGATTGCTTATGCCCCAGACCGGCCAACCGCGATTCGCAAACTCAGTTACGCGTTGCGACAGTTATCGGCTCAGGGTGTCACGACCAATCGCGATTTTCTGATTCGCTTGATCGAGCATCCGGATTTCAGCAGTGGTCAAGCCCACACGTCATTCATCACCGAACATCTGGACGAATTGATTGGCGTGGAGGAAGGGCTGAATTGGAATTCGGCGATTGCGGCGGCGATTTACCTGCAACAACGCTGGCAATCGGTGGATGACGTGCTCAGCCTGATTCCGCCGAACTATCGCAATAATCCGTACCGTTCGCCTTCGATCCGGTTCAACGTTCGCGAACAGGAGATCGAAGTTTCCTGGGTCTTGGCCGGCGGCAAATTTGAAGTCACAACACTGGGCACAACGGTTGTAGTGGATGTTTTGGCATGTGATCGCGGCCTGATTCGAATGGCAATGGATGGCCTGCAACGCGCGTTTCACATTACCGAAGTGAATGACACGTTGTATGTGCATTCGTCGTTGGGCGATTGTGTCGTCACGCGATTGCCGCGTCATCCGATTCCGAAATCCGCCAGCGAACAAGGTTCGGCAAGCTCGCCCATGCCCGGCGTGGTGCTGAAGATTCTGGTTCGCGAAGGCCAGCAGGTAGCCGCAGGCGATGGGTTACTGATTCTGGAAGCGATGAAGATGGAACAAACCATTCGCGCGGCCGCGGATGGCACAGTCGAATCCATCAAGGTGCAACCCGGCCAGGTTGTGTCGCCCGGTGACGTGCTGGTGCAAGTCAAACCAGCCTGAACCTAGGTCGGATTCGATTGCCTGTATGAGAAATTCAACCACGGGGAGCACCGGGCACACGGGGAAAAACCAAACCTCTTTTCAGGACACTTTTTGGAGTGCGGAGCCTTTGGCTCCGCTTTAGTAGTCCTTTTCTGAAGATGGCCCGATTTCAGTTCTCCAAAGCTCAAAAGGGGACGAATGCTCAGTAATGCGAGATCACCAAGTTGCCGAAGGACT
>DAOMFR010000021.1:49781-55239 GCA_035429885.1 Blastocatellia bacterium | reverse complement strand
GCTTTCAGGTTGTGCTTCATTGCCGACACGCCCAAGCCCGGTTGCAGTTCAAATCGGATTAACGGCAAATGCTGATTAAATCGCGCACGAGCTTCTTTGATTCGTCCGGCTTCGTAATCGTTCCAGACCTGCACGAACATCGGCATCATATCGCTGCCCGGCATGGTGCCGCGCGCGCCGCGCTGCAATTCTTCCAAAAAGAAATGGCCATTCAATCCGCCGAAAATCACCAGACTGTCGCCGCAAGCTTGTTTGACTTCGGTGACTTTAGACGCCGTTGGCGGAGCTTCGACTTTGGTGTATCGAACGTTGGCGCATTCTTTAGCCATGCGCGCCATTTGGGCTGCACCGATGTTGACCCCCGTCAGCAACGGCGCGTCCTGAATCATGATGGGAATGCTGACCGCGTCGGAAATCGCTTTGTAATAGCCAAACAAATCTTCCGCCGAAGGCTTCAGGAAATACGGCGGCAAAATCATCAGTCCGTCAGCGCCCGCCGCTTCCGCAGCCTTGGACAATTGCACAGCTACATGAGTTCCGGTGTGGCCCGTGGAAACAAACACCGGCACACGCCCGCGAACTTCCTTGATAATCAGCGACATCAAACGAGTCTTTTCGGATTCGCTGAGCGCGTAACCTTCGCTGGCGTTGCCAAAAATCGCCATGCCTTGCACGCCACAATCAATCAAATAGTTGATCAGCGAAAGCTGGCTTGTTTCATCCACTTCGCCATGAGCATCAAACGGAGTAAGTGCGATGGGAAAAATCCCTTGATAATCATTCATTCCAGCAAGCTCCTAGATTATTTCACGATGTAAGGTTGTAATTTTTCTTCGTCAATTTCGACGCCTAGCCCCGCGCCGTCAGGAATGCCAACGACGCCATTGCCCACCGGCAACGAAGCACGCAGCAAGGTTTCAGCAACATTCCACACCTGTGGATTGCATTCGACAACCATCAGGTTGGGAATCGAAGCCGCGATGTGCAACGCCGCCGCGATTTGTACGCCCAGCCCAATGCTGACATGGAACGCAACTGGGATGTGGTGCAATTCGGCCAACGCGCAAAGCTTCATGCCTTCGGTAATGCCCGAACGTCCGATGTCGGGTTGAAAGATTTCGACCGCGCCCGCTGAAAAAAACGGCAGCATCTCTCGGCAGGTGCGATAACTTTCGCCAACGGCAATTGGCGTTTCGATGCTTTCCGCCAGTCGTGCGTGACCAGCAATGTCTTCCGGTTTCAGCGGCGCTTCGAACCAGCCGACGCATCGTGAATCCAGTTGTTTGCCGAAGCGAACGGCACGCGTCATATCAAACCGCCAAAGCGCATCCACGAACACTTGCGCATCGGGCAAGCGTTCGCGCACGCTGTCAACCAGCCGCAAGGTCCCTTCCGGCTCGCCATCCATAAACAGCTTGAACGCCTTGAATCCCCGCTGGTGATAGCTTGCCGCTTGGTCAACCCTGGCGGCCTGATTTTCGCCGGACAAACCGGAAACATAAGCAGGCAATTGATCCGCAAACGGCCCGCCCAGCAAATCGCATACGCGTGTTTGCAGCGCCTTGCCTTTGATATCCCACAACGCAGTGTCAATTCCGGCAATCGCATCCAGCATGAAAGAGGTCGTATGGCCGCGCACGCGCATGCAGTTGTACATTCGCGCCCACAACCGTTCGTGCGCCATCGGGTCTTCGCCAACCAGCATCGGAGCCAGAATAACTTCGACGATCGTGCGAACCACTTCCGGCGCAACTGGTGATTGCGATTCTCCCCATCCGACGACGCCCGCATCGGTTTCGATTTTGATCAGCGCAGTTTCGATCTTTGTCGAATACAGTGTTTGATAAGTCGCGGCGAACCGATAATCGCTTTCGCCGGATTCCAACGGCGCGGGCGAGCCAGCCGTGCCACGCGCGTTGGCCATGTCGCGCGGAATTTTGATGGCAAACGCGGAAACGCGAGTAATTTTCATTGCGGCTGCTCCTTCATGCTGTTAGCAACGGTGGCTTGCGAATCGCTTTTGACCAACCAGCGAACAATCAAATAGGCCAGCGGATGCAACAATCCCATCATGATCAACAACGGCGTATACGAATATTTATCAATCACTCTGCCCGCGAAGGATTGAAACAGCGCGCCACCGATGCCTCCGCCTGTCGCGACAATGCCATGGACCGAAGCCACAATGTGTCGCGGGAAAATATCCACCGTCAGCGTCACCAAATTCGTTTTCCAGGCAGAATGCACGCCGAGCACGAAACTAATCAGCACCAACGCCAGCGGCACTGGGGGTTTGAGCACCAAAATAATTCCAACCGGCATCATCAACGCCGAAATGATCATGACCACTTTGCGCGAAGCAACGACGCCTAGCTTGCGCGCAATCAATTTACCGGAATACCAACCACCGAAAATCGAACCGACGTCCGAAATCAAATAAGGAATCCAAACCACATAACTCATTTGTTTTTCAGTCAGCCCTTGAAGCTCAGTGAGATATTTCGGCAACCAGAACAGATAAAACCACCAGACCGGATCGGAAATGACGCGCGCTAACAATAATCCCCATGTTTGCGGCAAGCGGAAGAAATCCACCCATCGGAACGATGAACCGACCGGAGCGGCAACCGATGCTTCAGTTGCTTCGTCGGCAGTAATCAGCGCCAGTTCTTCGCCCGTAATGTTCGGATGGTTTTCAGGTAACTGATAAAACCACAGCCAGGCAATCGCCCAGATCAACCCCAAAGCTCCAGTAAACAGAAACGCCGAACGCCACCCCCAACGGTCTGCCATCCAGACTACCACCGGAGCTGTGATGATTGCGCCGGTCACAGTACCAGCCTGAACCCATCCATTGAGCGTCCCACGGTCTTTTGCGGGGAACCATTCGGCGGCAACCTTTTGCGCCGCGACGAAGTTGGCGGATTCCGCCGTGCCCAACAAAAACCGAACTGCGCTGAACCCAAAGAACGTGCTGGTCAACGAATGCAACATGGCCGCCAGCGACCACCAAATAGCGGCGACGCCGTAAACCAGTTTCGTGCCGTATCGGTCAATCAGTATGCCTGCGACGATGTACATCGCCGTATACGGAATCAAAAACGCCTGCGAGATGTTTCCGTAATCGGTATTGCTGAGATGAAGCTCTTTGGACAAGCGCGGAGCCAACACCGACAGCGTTTGCCGGTCAACGTAGTTGATGACCGTGCTTAGAAAAACCAACCCGGTAATCCACCAACGCAAGTTGTTAATTGTCTTCTTCATCAAGTTTTATTCCTGGCCAAATCTTCAGACTACTTCTGCCCTTGCCACACAAACGTTCGGTCGTTGTAAAGGTAATCTTTGCCGTAACTGGCCGCGCCACCTGTAACAATTAACTTCCCATTGACGACTTCGGCAGCTCCCCAACTTAGAGGTCGCGGAAGCAATGGCCCCTTGCGCCAATTTTTTGCCTGCGGCGAATAGATCAGTGTTTGATCTTCGCCTTCGGTGTCACGTCCGCCCAGCATCCAGATTTCGCCGCGAAAGGCCGCCATCTGACACGAACGCGGTTTAAACGAAGCGTCAACTTCCCAACGCTTCGTCGCCGTGTCGTAAATCGCCAGGCCGCGATCACGGACGGCGACATACAACTTGCCATCGAGCGACGCACCGGCCAACGGCCCCAGAATCATTTCGCTGGCGGGTTCTTGTCGCCAAGCAGTTTCGCCAACTCCAATGCTTTCCATCTGTCCCGGCAACCGTCCTGTTTGTCCGTCGCGGTCACGTTCGTTGCCCATCACGTACAACCTGCCGTTCGCCACCAACGCCATAGGCATCGGGCGAGCAATGGTGTTTGGAACGCCTTCGGTCACTTTTCCTGTTTTGGGATCGTAAATCTGAACCGTCGTGATGGCATGGCGAACGCCGTCGGCTTCAATCACGTCGCCGCCGATAATCCAGATTTTGCCTGCGAAGCTAGCCGTCGCGCAGTAAATCCGCCCGCGCCCGAATTTGCCCGCAACGCGCCAAGCCCAGCGCTTGGTATCCAGTTCCCACAACTCATCAAATGGATGCGAGCGCGTTGGAAATCCCCATTCGGCGGTCAAACCTCCGGCGACGTAAAATTTGTCGCCCAACACAGCCGCCGTCAGGTCGTGATTGCTGGCAGGCATGCGAGCTACGATTTGCCAGTCTTTTTGGGAAGCCACGGTAGTCGGCGTGAACGCCATTTCGCGCGCGCCTTCCTGCGGTTTGCGCGGATCGAAGCGAACAGAACGCGAACCTTGCAACCAGACAAAGCCAATTTCATCTGCGCGAATCGTGCGCCAGTCGCCGGGTTCGGTTCCGGCGATTTTCGCTTCGATCCACACGGTCGGCTCCTGCGCAGGCAAGACCATCAACTTTCGTTTGTTGTTTTCGGCAGGAGCCAGCGTCCAGAAATTCGCGCAAGTGTCGCGCACAGCAGTCGCCGATCCGGCTGGCGGCTTTGGATCAGTACCGCGACTGGTAGGGAGCGTCGCCACGAGATTGCGCTCCCTACCAGCCGCGGTACTGACTTGATCCATCTGGCAAAATAGAATCGCCAGGCAAATTAACAGCGCCACAATCGTCCACTTCATTTCTTCAGCCTCCGCGCTTCGCCGCGCGCAACCCAACCGTAAGCCGCAAGCGAGTTTTTCCAGAAGTATTTTTCGGCGACTGTTTGGCCCTTTGCGCCGAAATAATCCGACACGATTTTGTGCAAGGCTGCGTACGGCGCGATGCGATTGCTGACCGGCCAATTGCTGCCGAAGATGACGCGGCTTTCGCCAAACAAATCCCACAACACATCCAGCGCGGGACGATAGGCTCCCGGGTCTTCGATAGGTTTTCCATCCACTCGACGCGCGACGTTGGAAATTTTGGCAAAGACTTGCGGCAGCGCGGCAACTTCGGCCAGCGCAGTTCGCATCGTCGCGGGCGACTTATCCCAGGCTTCAAACGGGAGATGATCAATCACGATGCGCAACTTCGGCGCGAGTTTTCTGACACGCGCAAGGTTCGGCAACAACCCCACCCCACCGACTACATCCAACGTCAATGCGCGTTCGCCCAACCGCTCCAAATCACTTTCAAATGCCTTTTGCCCGATTCCTTCGGTCAAAGCCTTTTCGCCGACGCGCACCCCGCGAAAGATCGGATTGGCTGCAAACCGCTGTAACTGCGCGGCGAACTCTGGCTGCCCTAATTTCAAATTGCCGATGAATCCGACAATGAAGGGATTGTCTTTGGCCAAATTCAAAATCCATTGATTGTCTTCAACCCACGGACTGGCTTCGACGACGACGGTGCCGACAACACGATGCGGTTTGGTCAGCGCCTGGAATTCGCGCGGATAGTGCGGTTTGTACAAGATGGTTTCGCTGGGCGGAGGCCACGGCACGCCTTCTTTGCGAGTGGGGTCGTAAAAATGCGTATGCGTATCAATTGCTGGCGG
>DAOMFR010000021.1:2632-49681 GCA_035429885.1 Blastocatellia bacterium | reverse complement strand
CCTGCTGTCGCCACAACTCCGGTGGAAGACGCCCCGGTTTGCAGCGGGAAGTTCCATTTCAGCGCGCCAGTCAAAGCGTCCAATGCACGCACCGAACCGGGCGAACCGTTCGCGTCAACTTCGACTCCACCGCCGGTGTAGCCCTGTCCAGGAACTGGGCTTTTCGTGACGCTGGTATAAATCGCGCAGGCTTCGCGGACAGAAACCAGAAAGTATCCGGTCGCCGGATCATACGAAGGCGATCCCCAATTCGCCGCGCCCGCCGCGTCCGGGCAAACGTGGTTCCCTTCCGGCGTAGGCGTCGTGTTCGGCAAAACAATCGGACGACCTTTGGCGTCCAAGCCCTTCGCCCAGGTTTGCTTGGCAAAGGCTTGTCCGGTCAGAAACTCGCCGGTTTCCCGATCCAGCACGTAATAAAACGCATTGCGCTGAGCCGTCACCAACAATTTTCGTTTCTTCCCTTTCACAATTCCGTCAATCAACACAGGCGTTTCGTTGGCGTCCCAATCGTGAACGTCATGCGGCGTGAATTGAAACCACCACTTCATTCGCCCCGTTTCCTGATCCAACGCGATGACCGAACACGAATACAAATTGTCTCCGCCACGAACGGAGCCGTCGTAATCCGGCCCGGGATTGCCAGTCGTCCAAAAGACGGTTTTGGTTTCGCTGTCGTAAGTTCCGGTCATCCACGTCGGAGCGCCGCCAAAATCCGCAGCCGTTTCAGGAACCCAGGTTTTGCGATTCGGATCGCCAGCTTGCGGCGTGGTGTAAGTTCGCCAAAGTTTCTTGCCAGTCGCTGCGTCAAAAGCGTCAACGAATCCAGTCAACGCGCATTCGCCTGCTGTCACACCGACAATGATTTTGCCGTCAATCGCCAACGGAGCGTGCGTGTTGGAAATGCCTTTTCGGTAATCGTCCTGTTCGACGTCCCAAATCACGTTGCCGGATTTGGCGTCCAGCGCGACCAGGTGCATGTCCAATGTCGCCAGATAAATTCGGTCGCCCAACACCGCCAAGCCTCGATTGGTCATCACCGTGCAATGACTGGCAACGGCTGGCAATCGGCGCGTGTATTTCCAAATCGTCTGACCGGTTCTGGCATCCAACGCAGTTACATTACTGAGCGGGCCAGTGACGAACATCATTCCGTTCACCACAATCGGCGTCGTTTCGACAGTCGTTCCGCCAAGCTGAGCCGTCCACGCCGCTTTGATCGAGGCTGCATTTGCAGGTGTGATTTGCTTCAAACCGGAATAATGCGTGCCGCGCAAATCGCCCCAATAACTCAACCAGTTTTGAGGTTCGGCGGCGGAGTTGTTCAGTCGAGCAAAGGTGACATTGAAATCAGCAGCCGGTTTCCAATTCGGGTCAGGCGAGTAAAGCTGCGGCGCGTTGACCAGAAACGCCAACACGTCTTCGTTCTGTTTGGCAGTTAAAACCGGATGCGGTTGTTCAGAAGTTTTGACGCTGACTTCGCGTTTGTTCAGGAAATGCCATTTGCGAGATTCGTCCATCAATCGCAGCGTGAACGTGTCTTCGCCTTTTTGAATGCCACGAACCGTCGCGCCGGAAGCCAGCCGCGCTTCGACCATTTTGATTGGCGATTGCATTCGTTTGGCGAGTTGCGACGTCTGATGACGATTGCGGGCGTCGGTCAAGTCAGAAGCCAGAATGTCTCCGCGTCCGCCGAACATATGACACGAACTACATTTGGCTAAGCCAAAAAACAATTGCCGTCCAGCTTCAAGGTTTCCGGCAGCGGTGGCCTTACCGGAGAGCGAGCGCAAAAACGCGATAACTTTTTTGACTTCGGCTTCAGACAAAGCGATGGCGGGCATTTGCGTGCCTGGGATTCCTTTGACGATGTTGCGCGCCAAATCCTCGTCAGTGCCGCCGTGTTTCCATTGACCACTGGTCAAATCCGGCGCGCGTCCGCCTTTGGCCGTGTCGCCGTGGCAAGCCGAGCAGTTTTGCGCAAACAGCTTTGCGCCCTCGTTGACCGCGGGGTCTGGGTGCTGGGTCAGCGCAAAGCCTCCGCCAACAGCGAACAGAAATAATGGCAGGAATGACGACAAGAAAACTCGTTTCATAAAAAAATCAGTTCTTGGGTTTGGAGATGTTGATCTTGTATTCGCCGGAGTTGAGTTTGAATTCCCACCGGCGGCCGCCTTCGATTTCGACGCGCATCGTAGCCTGTGAAGTCAGCGGATTCTCGCCATCCACAATCACCAGCGCCGCGTGCTCATCAGCCGCCGAACGCACACGAGCCGTGAAACTGGCCCATTTGCCAAATGCCTGAAGCAATCCGATTTCGATCAAGCGATATTCTGAGTTGGTGTTTGGATCGCTGAATTGCAACATGCCACGCGCCTTGCCGTTGGCCGGTTGGCTCAGTTGGGCCTTAACCCCTTTGGCATTCACCGACAACGACAAAGCTTGCCCCTGCTTCATCGGGCGACTGGGCAAATCGGTCGCGCGAACCAACACACGCCCGGCTTTTTCTCCGGTCGCTTTGCCATCGCGCAGCGCGAATTTCCCATTGACCAGCACGTGCCGTACGCCATCCGAAACCAGCGTAGGTTGTTCATAAGTCGCGTGGTCAAGGATTGTTTTGGGATCGAAGACCGCAATGTCAGCAACCATTCCCACAGCCAGAAAACCGCGATCAGCAATGCCAACAATGCTGGCGGGCAAACCGGTCATCTGACGAACAGCGGCTTCCAGCGTCATGGCTTTGGTTTCGCGCACGTAATGCCCCAACACGCGCGGGAAGGTTCCGTAATAACGCGGATGCAAACCGGGGTTCGGTTCGGTTGCGCCGCAATCGCAAGAAACTGCACTGCCGGGAAATTTCAGCAGTTCGACCAAATCCGCTTCCAAGCCAAAAGTCATGATTGCCGTTGGGCTGCCCGCTTCCAACATACGCATGATCGTCTCGCCAGCCCCCGCGTTGTATTCGCGCATATATTCAATAAAAGGGCGCCGAGCCGAAGACACATAAATGTTTTCCGGTTTGAGCACACGCGCTTTGAGCGCCGTTTCGATTTCCTGAGCAATGCGCGGGCGCAACGCAGGATCGGCAAAGCGTTTCAACATCTCCGCGCGTCCGCCTTCCACAGCCCAAGCCGGAACGAACAAGGAGCCTAAACCGGTTTGACCTGCCAAATACGGATAAATGTCAGCGACGGTCTCATGCCCGCGCGCCGAAGCCGCTCGCATCATCGCCACAGCTTTTGCTGCGTTGCCTTGTTCGTGGCCTTGCACTTTCATATGCGTGATGACCGGCATCACGTTGGTCTTTTCGCCGATCTCGATGGTTTCGCTGATGGCTTTCAGGCTGCTGAAGTTGTGTTCGGGCACCAATCGGTCGTGATTCGGAAAGTTTGTGCGCCAGAATTTGGCGGCCTGCATTACGGCAATGACTTCTTCGGTGCGAGCGAAATAGCCAGGCTTGTAATCCAGCCCGGCGGAAACTCCCCACGCGCCTTGCTTCAAGTTGTCAGTCAACAAGTCGCGCATCTTTTGAATTTCTGCTGTGTCTGGGCGTCGATCGCTCTGCCCAACCACTGAAGCCCAAACTGAATTGAAGCCAACGTAAGCCCCCAAATTCACCGCCAAGCCCGCTGCGCTGAAATCGCTGAGCTGTTTGCCGATGTTCAAACTGCCTGCGCCATCGGCATTGATGATTTCAGTTGTGACGCCTTGCGTCAGCATATTCACCGCCGTCTTCACTCCGGCAAAGGTCGCGTGGCTGTGCAGATTGATGAATCCCGGCGCGACCACAAGCCCACTGAGATTCAATTCCACCTTTGCGTCGGCATCACGCAGATTGCCAATTCGGTAAATGAAGCCGTTCTTCAACGCAATATCTGCGCGGTAGGCTTTGGCTCCTGTGCCATCAATGATGGTCCCATTTCGCAGGATTACGTCATAAGTTTCCGCAGCCTTTCCTACAGGCAGCGGAAGCAGCGATAACGTGACGAGAAGAAAGAAGAAGACGCGCCTTACCAGCAAGGCGGGCAGGACGCTGCACAATTGCTTCATTTGGTTTTTCCCTTGCTCTTGGTTTTGGTCATTGAATCTTTCCCGTCCGTCAACCATTCCAGATTAAAGCGGGCCAGCGTGAGAGTGTTGTTGCGCCCTGGGTTAGTGGTCGGCGCGACAGTTTCAAACAGACAGTAAATCGTGCTGTCATTACCTACGGCCAAATCGCTGTATGCGCTCGTCCCCGGCTCTATGACTTTGTTGATCGGCCAGCTTGCACCTTCGTCATAACTCAATTTGACCGACAGGTTTTTGCGTTCGCGCGATTTGCCCGGCGTGGTGTCGCCGTCAACACGGGCCAGGTTGTGCGGATTGGCAAACAGAATACGGTTTGCTCCAAGTCGCACCATGCTTGCTGCGCAGATCGGCTCCAGCAATTGATCGTGAAAGACAGGCATCGTCCAGCCGGTTGCGCCGTTTGGGCTGTAACTGATTGCGCGGCGATTCGCTTTGGATTCGCTGCGCGAATTGAACAGCACACGTCCATCGGAGAGTTCGACTAACACTGCTTCGCTGGGATCAACCAGTTCCGCCGAGTTATGGCCGACGAATTCGCCTGCCTTCCAGGTCTTGCCGTGATCGTCGCTGTATATGACCGCGTTGTCCGAGGGGTGATGCGCGTTTTTCCCTGTCGAAGTCGAAAGCCAGACCGGAACCACCAGCCGCCCACTCCGCAACTGAATCCCGTGTGTCGGGCCAGTAGCTATCACCTTCCAATCATACTTCTTTCGAAATTGCTCAAAGGCGTTGGTAATTTCAACCGGCGGCGAAAAAGTCGCGCCGTCGTCCGTGCTGCACAGGTAAAAGCAGCGCGCGTATTCCAAGCAGAATAGAAAATGCACCGCACCATTGCGGTCGGAAATGGCGACGGGGTTGTTGTAAGTCAGGCCAGCCTGATTGACGGAAGATTCTTTTGCTGCCGCCGGATTTCGGCTGGCGCCCGCAATCTCGGCAACCTTGCGTTGCTGTGTCCACGTTCGCCCTCCGTCGGCTGAACGCTTGAGCATAATGTCAATCGCGTCCCAATCGCCTTTGCCGGTGCGCCGCGCTTCGCAATACGCCAGAAGGGTTCCGCGTCGAGTGACGATCAATCCCGGAATCCTGTACGAAGCATAATCATTTGAATTGGCCGCAAACACTTCCTGCGTTTCAAACAAAGGCGCTGAATCCGAGTATGACCAATTCAGCCCCGTCAGTGAGGCACCGCCAGCAGCGAGAAGAAGGTCACGGCGTGTCAGTTTTTGGATTGGATGTTTGCGACTCACTTTCTCACCTTCAATCATTAGGTCTATTTCTTTTTGCATACGTCCAGCTCATAGATTGACCAATGGTAAGTCGGATTCATGCCGGTTTGTTCGATCCTGATGTAGCGAGCGGTCTGTGGCGGAAATGTAATTGTCGTTATGCCCAATTGACCGGAACCGGTTGCGATTGGCTGCCCCCAATGTGCGCCATCATTTGAAACTGAAACGGCGTACTTGTCCGGTGAATCCCACAGCGCCCAGGTTGTATCAAGCACAATCTTGTCGAAGCATTGCGCACGCTTCATATCTACCTGAAACCATTGCCCGCTGTACTGGGTTTTCGTCATATCGCGCCAGCCCGTCCAATGGTCGCCGTCAATCGCGTTGGCGGCAGGAACGTCGATGGGAATTTTGTCTCCGCTGAAAAGAAACGAGCCGTCGGGTGTGGAAGCCGAAGCCGTCCAGTCTTTCTTCTCAAGAATGACATCATCTGCCTTAGGCAGCGGTAGCGGTTTGGGGGAAGCCATCGGCAAAACGCCAAGTCCGCGAAACGTCCATGTGCCCGGCGCCACATTGAACTTTACATAATCGGCGTCTTCGCCATTCCAGGTGATGCCGTTGACGTTGCCAATGAAGCTTTTTTTCCAGATGATTTGGCCGTTTACCTGTATGGCATTCAGCTTTGAAAATGAAGCTTTGGGAATTCCTACAATAGCCAGCGTGTTCGCGGGCGAAATCAGCTTCAGCGCAAATTCAGCTGCAGTTTTTCTGATGCTGACTGTCACATCGCCTTTGATGGATGGCACAACAACTTTGATCGTGTTCAGAAAGGCTTCTTTGGGTAAAACGTGATAGGTCGTCCAACCCGGCGCTTCTGGCGAAACTCCAGCGATGGTTTGCGACAAAAAGATTGCCGGTGGATTCCAGCCGTGATTCAGCGACGAAGCATCATCAAAGGCATCTATGCGCGAAGCCCACCAACGGTCGTAATGTTCCCACAGTGTCGTAAAACTGGCTGGGATCATTGTCTTGTAACGCGTATACATTCGCAGCAGCGCGTATTCCTGCTTGCCCATTTTGCAAAGCGCTTCAAACACCCAGCGGTCAAAAAAAGAACTGGCATAAGTCTTTTTGGTCAGCACATTGTTGTAGATCGCTTCCCACTTCGAGCGATCTGCCAGCCCAACATTCACTGCCATCGCATTCGCGCGATCATCCGGCGTCGTCACTTGCGAAGATTGGTAATAACTTCCCTGCCAATATTTGCTGTCAAACGTGCTGGTGATACTTTCCAGCTTTTGGTCAATCACAGCGACATCAGCTTCGTGGCCGGTGATCAGCGCCATTTTCTTCAGCGTTTGCAGGCAGTTGAAATAGAAACAGGTTTCAATGATGGCCGTGTCTTTGACTTCTTTGCCCCAATCGAACCAGGTTTTTGGATTGCCAAATTTGTAGGTTTCAAACAGAAAGGTTTTGGTTGAATCATAGACGGCGCGAATAGATTCCAGATCTCCCGTCTGCAAGTAGTAAAACCACACCCCATATTCACCCAAAAACTCTAGATGCTGGCCTGGATAAAACCTGGGTTCCAATTTCCTTCGCACAAGGTTTTTGGCAAGTTGATGGGATTTGGAATCGAACACATAAAAGCACTGATTCAATTCCGGCGTGCCATCTCCCCAAAACCCTACGCGTTCACGATCAGGGCAATCATAAAAATGATCCCGCATGCAGACATAAGCCGTGCGAGCGGCTTTCTTCCAGAGAATGTTGTAATCGTTGTCATTGCATTCAAACGAACCAGCAAAGGTCGTGTTATATCCTGTTTCGCGATACTTGACCGCTTTTACCGTCACACCTGCGGGAATGGTGTAAACGGCGCCTTCTCCGCTGATCCAATTTCTGGCTTCGTATTGTTGTCTGCCGGATTGTGTCGTCCAGGTTTCAGTCGGAGTCAGATAAAGCACCAGCGGATTGCTGGAATTGAAACGAATCACTTTGCCCGCTGGAGCCTCTACTTCAATCCAGGGCTGAAAGTGGCAGTTATAGGGCATCGTGCCGACGAGCTTCCACGGCTGATTCTCAGAATGAGGAAGGTCTTTTGAAAGGCGAACATAATCTTTCAGGCCATAGTCCTTGATGCCGTCGGTGGGATTATTGGCAGCACTCTGATCTTGGACAGGAATCGCATTCGTGTTAGTGCCGGATTGCCTGTCAGAACGCACCGCCGCATTCACCCGCTCTGTGTAGAAAGCCGTCAGTACCAGAGAGGCAAATAAGCCTAACCGAATACCGCCAAGAAGCCGTTGTTTGATAGCAGTAAATCGGAAAGAGATCATGTTGAGATGTTTTGCAATATGTCCGTTCAGAATCGCGACAATGACTTATCTGCGCGGTCCATAGACCGGCTGCGGTTTCCCCACTTCCAGCGCACCCAAATCCGGCGCTTTGCCGGTGAAATCATCATTCAGGTTTGGCAGCCTGCACCCTGTGTCAACGGCTTTGGCGTCCTGCTTCAAGCTGAAATCCATATCGCCAATTTCGTAGACTTTGTGCGGCTGGTTTGGATCAGGCGGGCGTACGTTCTTGAAAATGTCGTAATCCACAAGCACGCCGTGTGCTTCTTGTCCTGTAGCGCGTTGGAATTCGGCCAGCGTGCGGAAGTTTTGCGCCCCCTCCACCGTTAACCCGTAATCGCGCATCACACCGCTTGCCGGAGCTTTCCAAACAATTTGCGGTTTATCACTCGCGTTCAAACGCCAGCCGTTGTAATCGAACGAGGTGTACGCCGTATACGTCAAACTGCCGAGCACAGGCTTGTCGGGATGGTTCGTGCCCATCATTAGGTTGTTGCGGTAATGCGTGTTGGAATAACCGCGCGCGTTGCTGTTTTCGGCGATGAAGGTGTTGTGATAGATCAACACTCCTGACGGATTGGCTCCTCCCGTTTTGATCGCTCCGCCCATCGGCACGCTGTACACAATGTTGCGATAGATATATGTCGGGCCACCGAATACGGGTTGCCCGCTGATGCCGTGTTGCGCTGCATTGAAACCGCGATTGCGCGCCACGCGAATGTTGTGCACGCCGCCGTCGGTTTCGATGAAATCGTCAATCATCAGGTGAATGTCGTTGTTGTAAATGTCTATCGCCACGGCTTGCTGGTCTTGCGCGGCAGGCGGAATACCGTATGTGCTGATGCAGACACCGTCGTGAAAATAGGCAATGTAGTTGTGACAGATGACATGACCTTGCCCATAGACTTTAATTGCGTAATACGATTTCAACTGTGTCGGTTTGTATTTGCCCCAGTTCGACCAGCCGATGATGCGGTTGCGGTCGTCGCGTCCGAGCACGACGTTGTCGGCAATGTAGAAATTCTTCGATCCGGCATATTCATTCATCAGCGCGACGCCGACGTCTTCGATACGGCAATCGCGAATTACCAGCCCGCTGCAACCCAACAAGTCTTTGTGGCCAGCATAAAACGCCACTTCGGCGTTGCGAATCGTGATGCCTTCGAAATAGTTGTAATCTGCCCCCATCACATCAAACAGACGAAAGCATCCGTTGCCGTCAAAAATCACTTCGCCATCGCCCGCGCCTTTGATCACAATCGGTTTTTCAGGCGTGCCGTCTTGCGTCAAGATGTAGCTGCCATCAAACGGAACTCCGTAAGGCGTGACGTAATCCAGCCGGTCCGCTTTGTACAATCCCGCGTGTACTAGAATCACATCGCCCGGCTGCACAGGCCGCGTATGCACGACGTCCCAATCGCCAAGGCCAGGGCCGTAATAAGCCTCTTTCAATCCTTTGAAGGAAGGCTCCTGCTTGGGTCCTTCGTAATCAGGCGGATAAACGTGGAGCGTGCGCCCACCTTTGTAGGCTTGGGGCGTGCTGCGCGTGGTAACGGAAACTTGTTGCGTGGATTTGCCGCTGACGCCGTCCGGGTCGCTCATTGTGAAGCGGCATTCGTATGTCGCGGCTTCCTCGACATCCAGAATCGAACCCGCAAACATGCGCGGCGTCCAGTACTCAAGAAATTCGCGCGCGCGCCAGACCTTCTCATCGCCGATTCGCAAGAGCGGCATGGCTTCGCGCCATACGGGTTCGCCCGCCTTACGATACTGAACGGCAACGGTGGCGTTGCGGTTGTCGTCACCGCTGATCTTCCATTCAAAACCCAGGTTGTGAATGGTGGCAGGTTCGACAATGAATTCGCCCGCAACCACGGCGTTCTTGTTTTGAGATTCCACCGATGAAGCAACCAACAACACGACCAACAAACAACCCAGGAACGATACTTTCACAGATAGCTCCTTTTACCGCCGATTACGGCGCAACTGTCAGCACAACTTCTTTGCCTGTCACAGACAACAACGGATGTTTGACCAACACGCGAAATTCGTAGCGTTGCCCGGCGGTGAGCCCGCCAACCTCAATGGAAAATTCGCCGGTCGAGGTGCGCGACACCAGCGGCGTCGTTTGCCACGGACGCGAAGTGAATTCGGTGGCTTCGGGTTTGATGCGGTATTGCGCGCCGACTTCGACGGCCGAGGCTTTGCCCAGGTCATCCAGCTTGCCCGTGACGATGACTGTCTTTTTGGCAGCGTTCCAATTCGCGGCCAGCGTGGCCACTTGCGGAGGCGTCACGCCCGGTTTGACGTGTGTGAGTTTGACGACTACGGGATTGGGCCATTGGTTGTTGGTGTACAGCCGTTGCGCTTTCCAGGCAGTGATTTTCAATCCGTCGGCGGTTTGTTCCAGCTTTGCCTGCGGTTTCACTTGCGGGCGATATTCCACCAATTCGCCGGTTTGGCCCAACACGCTGATTTCGGTCTTGTCCGTCATCGCCACGGATTTCAACGTGAAGGTTTTCGGGTCGCCGTATTTCCACTCGCCGCCGACGATGGCATACACCGTGTCACCGTTGCGTGTGAACCAGACATCCGCTTCGTTGGTGACAACCCACGGACGCACGCTGTAAACGGCTTCGCGATTGACAAACATCCACAACGCGACTTCGCGCAACCGATCTTCCTGTTCGATGGGCAATTCGCCGTCGGGTTTGGGACCGACATTGAGCAGCAGGTTGCCGCCTTTGGCGCGCGTTTCGATCAGGGTGCGAATCAGCGACTGGCCAGATTTGTACGTCTCATTGGTGGGTTTGTACGGCCATTCCGTTCCCATCGTCAGGTTGGCTTCCCAGGCGCCGGTCAACGGCAATCCGGGAATGAATTGTTCCGGCGTTTCAATCGCTCCGCGCGTGACGACGATGTCGGGATCGAGTTCCCAACACAATTCGCGCAATCCTTCCGCCGGACCATCAATGAAAAAGAAATCAATCTTGCCGAACTGCGTCAGCAATTCGCGGATTTGGGCTTTGTCGTATTCCATCAAGGCCGGAATTTCCTGCGGCGTCACGCCCGGATGCGGCGCGCGCGCAATCGGTTTGTTGTGTTGATGCAGCCACAAAAAATCATCCGGCGAAAAATAAAATCCGACGGCAATTCCCTGTTTGCGAAAGGCTTCGGCCAGCGGGCGCGTCAGGTCTTTGCCATAGGCCGTGTTCATGACGTCGAAATCCGTCGTTTTCGAATCCCACATACAAAACCCTGCATGGTGTTTTGTCGTGAACACGACGTATTGCATGCCGGCCAGTTTGGCCAGTTCCGCCCATTCGTCGGGGTTGTATTTGCGCGGATTGAACAGTTTCGGCAGTTCGCTGAAATACCGATTGCGATAATCTTCGGAAGCTCCTGCCAGGGAATGACTGATGACTCCGCCAAGCGTTCCGTCCACGTTCCAGTGAATGAACATGCCGAACCCCAGATTGCGGAACCATTCCAATCGTTCCGGCTTGTTGCCAGGCTTGTTGCCAGCCTGGGCGGCAGGTTTGGTTTGCGTTCGGGCTTCTGGCGTCGCCATCAACAAGGCCAACGCGCAAAACATTCCAATTCGCAGCAATTGCTTCATCTGATTTGTCCTTTTTCTGTGGTGGAAGCTTCGATCAGTGCCTGGCTTGCGGGGCCGTTCGTTCGGCTTGCCGGTATTGGTCCAGCAAAGCTTTCATCTCGCGGACTTTGCCGGGTTGAGCGTCATACAGATTTTTGGTTTGCGCGGAATCCAGGCGCAGGTTGTACAGCGCGCCCGGCCCGGAACAATCGTGCGCGCCGCGTTCGCGCCGAAACCATTCCGGTTCCTTGTTGCCGTCGCCGCAGGTGGCAGAATCCACAAAAACCCATTCGCCTTTGCGCAAGGCCAGATGCCCGTTGGCTTCGTGGTACACCAGCGATTCACGCACCGGCAGTTTCTGTTTTTTGCCCAACAGCACGGAGGTTTGATCGTAACTATCCGGCGCTGCGCTCTCCGGCAATTTGAAGTTCGTCAGAGTTGCAATCGTTGCCATCAAATCAACGTGGCCGATCAATGCATCGCTCGTTTTGGCAGCCGGAATTCGTCCCGGCCAGCGCGCAATGAACGGCACGCGATGGCCGCCTTCCCAACTGTCGCGTTTGACACCGCGCCAGCCCTGCATGCTGGCGTGTTGCGATTGGCGAACGCGTTCGTACGCGCCGACTTTCACTTCGGAGGCGACTTCCGGCCCGTTGTCGCTGGTGAAAATGACCAGCGTGTTTTGATCCAGCCCGTTGCGTTTCAAAGCGTCGAGCACCGCGCCAATCGCTGCGTCGGTTTGTTCGACAAAATCTCCGTAATCGCCCGCACGGCTTTTGCCTTTGAATTCCGCCGCAGGCACAACCGGGTAATGCGGCGAAGTCAGCGCGAAATAGAGAAAGAACGGTTGTGTTTGTTTGCCGCGGGATTCGACATACCGAACGGCGCGTTCCGTAATCGCAGGCAAAATCTTCACCGGCTCCCAGCCTTTCATCATCGGCCCTTTGCGATTGATGTCCGGATTGTTGGCGGGAATCGTTTCCGTCGGAATGCCCAGCGTGCGTTCGTTTTCGATGAACACGTAAGGCGGATAATTCGGCAGATCCACGCCGAAATACTGATCGAATCCGCGTGACAACGGCCCGTTGGAAATCGGTTTGGTGAAATCCACATTGCTCAATCCGTCGGGTGTAATAGCCGCGGGCTTGCCGTCCACGGTTGGCCAGTCCCAGCCCAAATGCCATTTGCCGATGATCGCCGTTGCGTACCCTTGCTGTTTCAGCATCGCGGGCAGCGTCAACCGACCGGCTTCAATCAACGGCGAATCCAGCGGACGCAGGACGCCGGATTTCAGCCGCGAACGCCAGGGATAACGACCGGTCAATAACGAATACCGCGTGGGCGTACACACCGATGACGGCGAATGCGCATCCGTAAACCGCAGTCCGCGTTTCGCCAATTCATCCAGATACGGCGTGCGGATTTTGGATTGCGGGTTGTAACAACCCAGATCGCCATACCCAAGATCATCCGCCAAAATGACCACAATGTTGGGCCTGTTCGATTGGGCAGGCACTGCTGCTTCCCACAGGCCAAACAGCGTCAACGCACCAATCAAGCAAACACCAAAATAGCGCACCGTTTGTTTCATTCAGCTTCCTTACTCGGCAATGGCACAAAGTTGCTGGCGCGTTGCAAATGTCCGCGCCAGCAACAATGGAATCAGCTGCTTACACTTCCAGTTTCCACGGCGAACGATATTTCGCTTTTAGGAACGGTTTGACGTTGGTCTGTTTCACCGTCCAATTGGTTTCGTCCCAATCCAGCCAGGTTTTATGCCGCATCGAAAGGTTGGCCAGAATGCAGGCTGTCGAAGAGCGCACACAGGTTTCAATGTCGCTGGTGGGCTTTTCGCGCGACTGAATACACGCGATGAAATTCTTCCAGTGCGGAATGTTCAGGTCGCGCATTTCATTGTTGTTCTCGTAGGTTTGCGCTTCGACTTTGGAGCCTTTGTTGGGAATCAGCCAGCATCCGCCACGGGTCACAACCACATTGGCTTCAGTGCCATGAATGGACGTCGCCGCGCCTTGTCCGGCAAACATTGGCATTGGATTCGCTGTGCGGCTTTCGTAAGTCAGCAAGAACTTCGGGTAGCGGAACGTCGCCATCATCGTGTCAGGCGTGTCCACGTTGTCTTGCACATACAGCTTGTCGCCTTGCGCGGAAATTGAAAGCGGCATCGGTTCGCCAAAACATTGATGCACCGGATCAATCAGGTGAACGCCCCAATCGGTCATCGCGCCGCCCGCGTAATCCCAGAAATAGCGGAACGTGGGAAATGTCGTCACGCCCACGCCCCAACGGTTCAGATTGAACGGCACTTTGGGCGCAGGTCCCAGCCACATATCCCAATCCAATCCGGCAGGCACGGTTGTATCCGTGGGTTTGCCCCAGCCTTCTTTTTTGACGGCTCCGGATTGCCAGGTGTGAACAAAGGTCACTTCGCCCAGGATGCCACTTTTCACCAGTTCTGCGGCTTTTTTGAAATACCCGCCCGAACGTTGCATCGTGCCCGCCTGGACGACGCGCTTATATTTCCGCGCCGCTTGCACCATCTTCTGGCCTTCTTCGACATAGACCGAAGCCGGCTTTTCAACGAAAACATCCTTGCCCGCCTTGCAGGCTTCGACAGTCATGTACGCGTGCCAATGATCCGGCGTCGAAATACACACCGCATCAATGGATTTGTTGGCCAGGATTTCGCGAAAATCCTTGATCGCTTTCACCGTCTTTCCCGCTTTGGCGGCCGTGGCGACGGCTCTGTCCAAATGCGGCTGATACACATCGCACACGGCGACGGGTTCCACGGTATCGGTCAATTTCAATGCAAAGCCCAGGTTGCTGGATCCCATCGCGCCAATGCCGATGTGGCCAGTGGCGATGCGGTCATTCGCGCCTTTGACTCGTCCGGTGAACAAAGAAGTGGTCAGCGCCGCGCCAGCGCCTTTCAGAATGTCTCTTCTCTCAATCATGGTTTTGTGTCCTCACAAGTAGGTTGACGAAAACGTGAATGGTGACGATTCCTGCCTCGTCCGCGCTGCTGATTGGATTGCAGTTCCAAACTATGGCGTCAATCCATTCACGCGGAATGTCGGCAGGGAGTTGTATTCACAATGATATTTATTTCCAGATGAAGGGCAGGAATGCCCTGGTTCGTGACAGCCTTGCTTTTACCGGAACCAGACAAAACCCGCAAACCCCAGACTCCGTCCAGCGTCATAGCAAAAGACACCTTTTGACTCACAACGCCTGCAATGGAATTTGCACATTGAACGAATACTCGCGCGCAGGCGAAACATCCGAAGCGCACAACAACACCGCAGGCTTTCCCTTTTCGAACCAAAGCTGTGGCCGTTCCAACGAATTCATTTTTTGCCGTTGTCCATTCGCCCATTGAATTTCAGTCGTTGCGACCAGCGGATGCGCCGACAGCTTCCAATCCAATCCATCCGCTGATTCAAACAACGCCAGAGATTTGCCCGCGTTGGTGAAATAGCCTTCGTTGTCTTTGACGATGGCGCGATAGCGGTTGCCGTCATGCCAAATGAACGGATCTTCGGCGGCAAAGGCAACGCCTTCTTTTTTGAACACAGGATTGGGATGTTTTTTGAATGAGCCGGTCGGACTGTCACTCTGCGCGACGCAATGCAGCACGGGACCGCCGAAGGGCATTTTGTTTTTGTCGCCAACGGCTTTGTACACCATCAAAAATCCCTTGTCGGGCCGCTGTGTAACACTTGGATTGGAACACATCAGCGCGTCGTAAAACCCGACTGTTGGTTCAATCAGCGGCTGGTCGAATCGCTGCCACGGTCCCAGCGGATGATCGGCAACGGCCACGCCAATGCGCTGATTGTTGCGATGCGTCCAGTTGAGCGTTTTCATGGCCACGCCATCGCCCGTGTTGCCCATGTAATACAGATAGAATTTTTTGCCGAACCGCTGCACCGTCGGGTTGTGCGTGCAAAGCCCATCCCAGAATTGTTTGCCCCGCGCAGGCAAAGCGACGGTTTTGAACGTGAACGGCCCGAGCGGGCTGTTGCCCACGGCCACTCCAACTTCGGAATGCGTCACCCACGCGTTATGCCCCAATGCGCGCGGCCAGCGAGAAAACAGCAAATAGTATTTGCCATCGTCGGCTTTTGTGAGCGTTCCACACCAGACGTAATGGTCCGGCAATTCAAATTTTGCGGTCAGCGGCACCGGCCGGATCAGCTTCTGAAAATCCAGGCTGTCCGGCTGGGCCAGCGCCACCCCGCTCGTAACCAGCATTGCGTTCGCAACAAATTGCCGTCGGTTCAATTTCATGGACATTCACTAAGGTTTCAATGCCGGTCGGCCATTGCGCCAAACGACTTCGATTTTGGACAGGTACCAATCTTTGCCTTGCGTTTGATTGCCCTGAAAAAACAAATAGGTGCGTCCGTCGCGGTCACGAAAAATATGCGGATGGCCGGATTCGCTCGAATTCCATTCGCCGGGTTTTCCATTCGCCAAAAACGGCTGGTCGGACAAGCGTTGCCAGTGAAGCCCATCGCGGCTGACGGCGACGCCAACCTGTTGCGGAGAATTGTTGTAAGCTCCGGCATAAAACATGAAAAACTCTTTGCCGCGTTTGATCACCGAAGCAGCTTCGATGCACTCGCCTTCCCACGGCAATTGCGGAAACAGAATCGAATCGTCCGACGCCTGTTTCCACGCGTTGCGGCTGAAATCGGAACGAGCGGCGGCCGTCGCCACGCCCAGCTTTTGAATCTTGCCCGCCGGGTCGCGCGTGGCGAAATACAAATACGCCGTCGCGCCATCAATCAACACTTCGGCGTCAATCGCGCGCCCGTTGGTCCAACTCCCTGCGGGATGAAACACCGGATTGGTCGCATCGCGCGTGAAGCGAATGCCATCCGTGGAAACCGCATGACAAATCGCGTCTTTCGGGCCGTTGCCATACGTCTGGTAAAACAGATGCACTTTGCCGTTCAACACAATCGCGCCCGGCGCGCACATCCCACGCGCTTCGTAATCAGCCTGCGGCAGAATTTCGCCAACCTTTTTCCAGTTGGTCAGATCGCGGCTTTCCGCAATGCCAATCGCCCAGCCATCATTCGCCCGTTGATCGCCGAACGCCGGGATCGAGTAATACAGCAAATATCGTCCCTGGAAAGAAATCACGTGCGGGTCTTTGCTAAACGGCCGCCCGCGACTGTCATCCGCAAATTTCATCTGGGAGGCTGAACCAGCTTTCCCCTGCCCGAAAACATTCAGGCTGAATCCCAGCACAACCAAACAGAATGCGACTTGAATCGAGTAGATGTGTTTCTTGTTCATAGTTGAAAACCAGCGCGTGACTTATTTCAATTTTAGCGCGTCAATCAATCGCAACATTGCAGGCAATAACCGGGTGGCAATTGCTTCGTTCCCTTTCGGGTCCGGGTGAACCCCGTCTTTGTTCAAGCTTTCAGCAGGAATAACGCCGTACAAACTGACAAATGCGCAGCGTAATTCGTGCGCGAGCGTTTCGTACGCGATGCCCAAATCGCGTAGATTTGCTTCGCGTTGATCGGCAATCGGGCGCGTTGGGCCAAGTGCGGTTTTGTTAATGTTCGGCGGGCCAATCAGCAGGATCGGCACCGTATCGCCATAAGATTTTCGCGCAGCAAGAATCATGGCTTTGATGTTGGCGACAGCTTTGGGAACGCACTGTCCTGAAACATCGCGCGAGTCGTTCGTGCCCAGCAAAATCGCCAGGGCTGTTGGCGCAGCTTGCCGTTGCAACATCGCGGTGAATTCGCTGACTGAATCTGTCGGGCGTCCGCCTTTGCCTTCGTTGATCATTTGCAGGTGACCGTTGGAACGCGCTTCGACCAATCGAATCCATGCGCTGCTGCGCTGTTCCGCTGGCAACGCGCCGCCTTCTGTAATCGAATCGCCAAACACGATGATCGAATTGGCAGCTTCAAAAAAACGCACGTAATCAAATTCGGCGTATGCGGGCAACGCGGAATCTTCCACCTGATCGGTGTTGCCTTGTGGGCCAGCGATCGAAGTCAGCCAGAGGTTTTGCGCGCCCAGCGGCAAGGTCGAAACATCTCGCCGGTCAACCAACTTGCCGTCGAAATAGAACGTTGCCGCTGTCGGCGTAAACTCACAGCCCCAGACGTGAAACTGCGCGGATAAATCCGGCGTTTGAATTGTGTGAATGCCTTGCGATTGCGACGCCGGATCAAACCACAGCACGTTGGTGGTGTAAGCGTGCCGGTTGATCGAATCGTTTTCGCCGATGTCCAGAATTTGATTCCGGTCTTCGCCGTTGCGTTTTGCCCAAAACGCCGTGTGCCACCCTTTGCTGCGGGGCATTTTGATGCGAGCTTCGTAATACCCGAACTTGAAGGCGCGTTTGCTGATCACGCCGCCAGAGGTGTATTGGCTTTCGCCTGCCTTTTCTTTTTTGAGCGCAATGCGCAACTTGCCGTTGGTGACCGAAACATTTTCGGCTTGTTGCAAACTCCAAAAACGAACGCCCGTACGATAATCCCATTCGTTTGGGTTGAGCGCCTGGCCATCAAATTCATCGCTCCACACAAGCCGATAACCATTCAAGCGACTGTCGGAACCAGCGGGCCTGATCGTTTTCTCCGTCGTCTGCGCAGCGGCTGGCTGCAACAACATGATGAGCGCGACAACCAGGAACGGGATTTTGCTGACGGTGAAGCTTAATTTCATATCGCGTTCATCTTAACCAACAATCACTTTCGCCAACGCTTTTTCATCGAATTCAACGCCAAGGCCGGGGCGTTCCGGCACGCGCGCGCTGCCGGGTTTGAAATCCAGCGGCTCTTTCAGCAAGGCGTTGCCGAACGGGCCTTCGGTTTTATTGCCGCCTTCGATAATGACGAAGTTGGCCGTTGCCACCGCCAGGTGCAGTGACGCCGCAACATACGGCGCAGTGCCTGTGCTGACGTGCGGCGACCACAACACTCCGTGCGCGTCAGCCAGCGTGGCGATGCGTTTGCATTCGGTAATGCCTCCGGCGCGGCACACATCCGGATTGATCATGTCGCAGGCTTTGGTTGCGAACAGGTCGCGAAACTGAAAGCGATTCGACAACCCTTCGCCCACACAAATTGGCGTGCTGAGCGCGGCGGCGAGACGCGGATACCCGGTCGTGTCTTCGGGCATCAACGCATCTTCCCACCAACCAATGCCGGTCATTTGATCAAGTTCGCGCCCAAGCTGTTCAGCTTCGTGCAACTTGAATGCGCCGAGCGAATCCAGCAGCAACTGCGCACGCCCTTTGATGGCTTGTGTCACGGCGACCAGACGATCCAGTCCGCGCGAATTTGCGCCTTTGCCCAGTTCGGTTTTCATCGCGGTGTAGCCAGCTTCGACGGCGCGGAGGGCTTTGTCTTTCAACTCTTCGGCGGATGAACTGCTGATGCCCAAGTACGTCGGAACGGTGTCGCGGTATTTGCCGCCGAGCAACACATACAATGGCTGCCCCGTGAATTTGCCAAGAATGTCCCAGAGCGCGAGATCAATACCCGCAATGGCTTCCGTAAACGGCGCAGTGGAATACCCGCGCAATCGTTCGCTGGAATACATGCGTTCCCATAATACTTCGATGTTGCGCGCATCCTGTCCGATCAACAGCGGCGCCAGCATGTCGCTGATGATGGTTTGGTGAACGCGTGGCGCGGCAGGCGCGTGACATTCGCCCCAACCAATCAAACCTTGATCCGTGGTGATTTTGACGATGACGGCTTGCGTGTAACCTTTGAACCGCGAAGGGCTGGCGTGATCCAGCCGATCCCACAACCCTACCCCGCCGGTTCGATTGCCGACGGGTGGCATCTCGATTAACTCTTCAGGAACTTTGCTGTCTTTGGGTGTGCGGATGACGAAGGGCTCAATCTTCGAGATTTTCAGCGGGCTGGTGCCGACGCGATTGCGCGTAACGTCCGGCGACAGCCCCAACAACCGCGCCGGATTGGCAATCATTGAAAGCGCCTGTGCGCCACTCGATTTGAAGAAATCACGCCGCTGCATAGTTGTTTCCCTTACGCCATTTTCAAGTCTGTGAGCGCACCCGTACTTGAGCCGAACGCGTTGGCTTCGATGCCCAGCCGTTGCAGCATTGTGACGAACAGGTTGCACAGCGGCGTGTTGTTGTTGCGTTTGAATGCGATGTGCTGACCGTGTTTGAACCCGCCACCCGCCAGAATAATCGGCAGGTTCGTGTTGTCGTGAATGTTAGCTTCGCCCATGTTGCTGCCATAGAGAACCATCGTGCGGTCAAGCAAACGTTCGCCGCCTTCGGGCTTTTGCGCGAGACTACCAATCAATCTGTTCAGTACTGCCATTTGTTGGCGATCGGTAGCTTCGAGTTGTTGCACCTTCTTTTCGTCGAATCCGTGATGGCTCAAACCGTGATAGCTGTCGGTTGTATTGCGTTGGCCTTCCAAGCGGTAAACAGGTGTCTTAAACGCATCCAGCATCAGCGTGACGATGCGCGTGGAATCGGTTTCAAAAGCAAGTTGCGCCATGCTCAGCATCAACTCAGTTTTTTCAAAAAAGTATTTGTCTTCTTCGATAGCGGCAGGCGCGGGTTGCGGAGCTATGGGTTTCGGTCGCGTTTCCCACTGGCGAGCGGTCTGCAAGCGTTCTTCGACTTCGCGCACGGAGGTGAAATATTGATCGAGACGCGCTTTGTCGGTGGTGCTGGCTTTGCGGCTGAATCGTTTTGTTTCTGCCTGCAACGTGTCGAGGATGCTGCCGCGTTCTTCCAGCCGTTTGAGTTGGGCTTGCACGGCTGCGGCATCGCCCTGCACAAACATTTTTTGAAACAGCGCGGGCGCTTTGTCTTCGGCGGGCAGCAAGACGCCATCGCGGGTGAAGGAAAGGCTGCGATTGGCTTTCTCGATATTCACGCCGAGGTTCAACGAAGCAAAGCGCGTATATAAACCGATATGCTCAGCCGCGAATTGGTCGAGCGAAATCGTATTGCGGAAGTTCGCCTTGAACGCGCCGCGTGCCGAAGTCAGAAAGCTGTTGTCCGTGCTGTGTCCGCCCGTCACGCCCGGATGCGAAAGACCGCTAAAGACGGTGAAGTCTTTGCGGCAATCCGCGAGGCCAGTCAGGTAAGGCGACAGCTCATAATCGCTGCCCGTTTGCGCGGGAAAGAAATGCTTCGACAACACGCCGATGTTGTTCACGATGACAAGCATGCGGCGTGGCGTTGCTGGCGCAGCCGAACGGGCAAACACTGGCGTCATGCATTCGAGCGCTGGTAGCGCCATCGCGACGCCCAATCCGCGCAAAAATGTGCGGCGCGGAATAACTGGGGCAGCAGTGGAAACAAAAGGTGCTTTCATCTTATTGACATCCTTTGGGGCCAAGAAAGATTTTGCTTTGCGTCAAAGCCAGCAGCAGGTCGCGCACGCGATAGCCGTCTTTGGCACAGGCATCGAGCATCGTTTCAATTTCGGCGCGGTCGCCAAACCGCACGGGAACGCCCGTCGCGTAAATCGTAAATTGATGCAGCAAATTGCGGGCGAGCTGGCGCGGATTCGAGGCCAGAATTTCTTTCAGCCCGTGAACATCTTTGAAGCTGCGGCCATCCACCAGCTTGCCGCTTGCGTCCACAGGGTTCGCCAACGTGTAGCTGAAATCGTGTCCGGTTTGATCTATGCCGGTGACGCGTTCGCCGTTTTCCAGCCCGCGATAGCGCGTACGCCATGCGCCCAGCACATCGAAGTTTTCCAGCGCCAAACCTACAGAATCAAATTTCGCGTGGCAGGCGGCGCAGCTTGCCGACTTGGTGTGTTGCGCAATCAGTTCACGCATCGTCTTGGCTCCGCGAATGTCCGGCTCAACCGCTGGAACACCGGGCGGCGGAGGCGGGGGCGGTTGCCCCATCAAACGATCCATCACCCAAACGCCGCGCAACACGGGCGAAGTGTTCAAGCCATTGGCGGACACTTTCAGAATCGCAGCCTGCGTCAACAACCCGCCGTATGGGCTGTCAGCGGGCAACGTGACTTTGCGCAGCGCGGAACCCGTGAGCGGTGCGAGTTTGTAATGCTTCGCCAGCCGATCGTTGACGAAGGTAAAGTCGCTATCAATCACCGTCGTCGCGGGCAAGTTTTCGCGGATCATCGCGGTGAAAAACGCGCGCGTTTCCATCCCGGCAGATTCAACCAGATAATCGTCCAGCCGATATTCGGGATAGAGTCGAATGTCTGGATCGTCGCGGCGCAGCGCGCGCAAATTTAACCAGCTATCAGTGAAGTGATTGACGAAGCGCGCGAATTCATCACTCGCCAACAACCGTTCGGTTTCGCGTCGCAACACTGCCGCATTGCGCAACTTTTTCTGACTCGCCAACGTAAGCAACGCAGCGTCCGGGCGACTGTCAGTCAGGAAATGTGAGAGCCGCTGCGCAATCGCAAAATGATCGTCCACGCGTTGCGGTTCGCGCAGGTACAAGAAAAGGTCAGAACACAGGAACGCCTGATAGCCCGCCAACAAAGATTCAGCCAGCGTCGCGCCACGCTCCAAGCGAGACAGCACCAGCTTTTCAAAACTTTGCAGCGCCTCTTCCGGCACAGGCTCGCGCTCGGCCAACTTGATAAAGCGGCGCAGCAATCGTTTGGCGTCCGCTGCTGGTTGCTGCGATTTCACTCCTACGCCTAAATCATCAAACAACACGCGATGCGATGGCGGAGGCCACGCGGCAGGCATAAGCGGGCCTTCCATTTCCAACCATTGAAACGCGATGCCCGGATGCCCGTCGGCGGGAAACGGCGCAAAGCGATAAGCAGCCGTCATGCCTTTCACGTCGGGTTGCGGTGCGGGCAATCCGAGCAAACCGTATTCGATCGTCTGCCCGGCGTTCAGTCGCACCGTCGTTTCATACACGCCGCCTTCGGGTTGAACGTCAATGATGCCGCCCGTGGAGCGGGTGTCTTCGGCGATGTCGTGATTCGTAGGCTTGCGCGAACGAAATGTCATCGGCACAGGTTTGTTGCCGGGTTTGATAACGAAGCCTGGAATTTGCAACACGGCTCGTGCGGAAAACCGAACGCGATAATCGCCTGTGGCTTGGGCAACGATGCCGCGCGGGAAAATGCCGTAAGGCCAGCCGGGCGAGCGAAACAACGCCATTTCTACTGTTGGATCGGGCGAAGGTTTGTTCGGCGCAGCTTTCTTTTCCGCTGCCAGATCAACGCCTTTCGCATCGCGCACCCAAAACATCGCTTCTCTGCCACCGGTCGTTTCACGTCCAACCGACAGTTGCTCACCAACGGCTTTTTGCCGGGCAACGGTTGGCGGTTGATCGCTTGTCGCCATCGCTTGCTGCAGCGCGACTTCTGTGGCGTCAAGATAGGCCGAAAGCTGCACCCGCGACATATCTAAAGCCTCAGAGACTTTGTTGTAATGATGACTTTCGCGGTCTTCGGGCAGCATGTCGCGGATGTCCAGATGCGGCAGTTGCAGCAAGTCGCGCAGGTTTTGTTCGTATTCATCACGATTGAGCCGCCGCATCGGCCCGCGGCCATTCGCCAACACATCGGCTCGATCCGCATCGCTAAATGCCTTGCCGAGCCATTTCAGCAGCGCTTGCCAATTCTCTTCGGAAAGGCTTGCCGAATTGGGCGGCATCTCCCGTTTCTGAATCCGGTCGTAAATTTCTACCCACGGCGCGCGCGCGGCCACCGATGACAAGTCGAAAGGCAACGCTTTCAGATCAAGCCCGCCGGCTCGAGTTGTATCGTTGTGACAGCCGCCACAAGTGGTTCGCAACAACGTCAGTGGCGTCGTCGCGCTGGACTGCGTTGCCACCGCCGATTGCGCGTCGCTGTTTTTTAGCGCGGCCATTCCGACCATTAACAGAAACGCTATGAAAAAGAGTGTCTTCACGGTCTTCATAATCAGGTTGTCCTTTCGAGTAGATGACTGATCTTATCTCGTAATGGATGGCCAGCCCAGAACGGTCAACGCCGCAACAGGGTAAAGAGTGAAGAAAAATTTGTGAAAAATGCCGAACCGTTCCTGGCAACCAAGTCCATGGAACGATTCGGCCATTGATCCACTGATTTAGAAAATCAGCTTCAGCCCAAGCTGCATGTTGCGCGGATCGCGAGAACCCGTGATGCGGCCAAAGGCGTCGTTGTTGTTCGTGCCACCGGGCCCGGCTCCGAACGAAGTATTCGGAGAACCAAGGTTGACATGGTTTGGAGCGTTGAAAGCCTCGGCACGGAATTGCAGCTTCAGCCTTTCGGTAATAACGAAATTCTTGAACACGGACAGGTCAATGATGACCGCGCCCGGATTCCGGAATTGACTGATAGCGCGTGGCGTGTTGCCGAAGGTGTACAAGGCGGGATTCACAAATGCCGCCGGGTTAAACCATTGCACGCCGCGTTGCGGGTTGGCGTCCGTGAACCCACTCGGCAATTCCAAACTACCGATCCAGTCGGGACGATTTGCCAGACCGTTGTTTGCGCCGCGCACAACGGTTGGCGTTCCCTGCACAATCGTCGTGATTGTGTTGAGCTGCCAGTTGCCCAGAATGTTGTTGGCAACGCCGTTTTTGAAGTCCAGCTTTTTGCCGTTGCCGATGGGCAGTTCAAACAATCCGCTGACCACCAACCGATGTGGCACGTTCGACGGATCTTCGGCGCGTTCGGCACGACGGTTGTACAACCCGTTTTGATAGCCGAACTCATTGCCGCCTTCCGATCCGATAAAGTTCAGACCGTTGTAGATGGAATCGCTGATCAGTTTGGCGAAAGTATACGAAGCCAGCAGCGTGAAGCCTTTCGAAAACCGCTTTTCGGCTGACACTAACAACGAGTGATAAATCGAATTCCCCTGATGCGGCGATTGCACCGTAATGCCGCCCACATACGGGAACGGACGGATTGCCTGCGCTTGGGTGATCGTCGCGCCGCCAAATGCACCCGGCACTTTGCCCGCATACGGATTAGCGACGTTATTGGTCAATTGACCTGCCAACCCGAACTGACGCACTAGCGCAGGATCAGCTTGATTGAGATCGTAATTGCCTGTCAGCAAATGCGTGCCGTGGTTGGCCGAATACGCGACTTCAACCAGAAAGCCGCCGCCGAGCTGCTGCTGCAACGACAGATTCCATTGCTGCGACATTGGCGTGCGGGCGATTTGTTCGCGGAACGAAGTGCTGGAAGTGGCAAACAGGTTTGGCCCCAGCTTTGCGCCTTGCGGTTGGTTGGGGATGAAGGGGAACCCGTCTTTGAATTGAAACGCCGTCAGCAGGTTGTTGCCATTGGGCGGATTGTACGCCGTTGAAGTTCCGGCAAATCCGTTGGTGCTGTCGAAGTTCCCAACGTAAAACGAGAACACGGACGCCATGAAGATGCCGTATCCGCCACGCACGACGGTTTTCTGATTTCCGCGCACGTCCCACGAAAACCCTACGCGCGGTGCAAAATCGTTTTTGTCCGTTTCGGAAAAGGTGCGGCCATAATCCACACACGCGTATTGAGTTGCGCCTTTCAATCCGTTGGTTGGGTTGGTCACAAATGGGTTGAACATCGAAGTGCCGCAGCGGCGTTCGTATGGTTGTTGTTGATAATCGTAACGCAAGCCCAGGCTCAGGCTCAGATTGCGGCGAAGTTTCCATTCATCGTTGCCGTAAAAACCGTAGGCTTTGCCGACTTCGGATTCGCCCAGGTGTGTCGTCACCGAAGCGCTGCCAACAGAGCCCAGCAAAAATGTCGCAAAGCTATTGCCAGTGTTGATCCGGTTGCCTGCCACCGGAGCCGCGTTGTCGGTAAGCGTGGTCGGGAAGTTAAACGAACCGGAGGGCGAACTCTTTTGCAGGTTGTTCGCTTGCGTCAGTCGCAATTCGGTGCCGAACTTCAGCGTGTGATTGCCGCGCAACCAGGTCAGCGAATCAAACAATTGCCAGACAGAGCTGCCACGTTTGCCGACGGTTCCGGTTTGGAAGCCGGGCAAGCCATTGCTGACCGCCGGGAACGTGTCGGGCGGAACGATGGAAGGCAGCCCCAATTGTTGCGGCCAGCCATCGCCTGCGCTGGCGACTTTGAAATCGAAAATTTGCCGCGCCACACCGATGCGAACTTCGTGAATCAGATTCGACGTGAAGTTATGCAGGTCCGAAAGAACGATGTTGTGTCCACGGAACGGGTCAAACCGTTGCCGCACGACCGGATCGGGATACAGATTCGACGTTCCCTGATCGGTGTATTGCTTATAAAAGCTGTAGCGCGCCGTGAAGCTGTTCTTTTCCGAAAAACGATGATCCACGCGCGAGGTGTGATTGCTCAGCGTGCGTTTGTTGCTGACCGCGCCGAAATAGTTATTCAGGTTGGTAAAGGCATTATCCGGCGTGCGGTTGGGCAGCGGATAAAACTTCAGGATGTTTTTTGAAACGATGTCAATGCGGTTGGCGGGAATGATGTTGCCCGGGAATGGGTCACGCAAAAACCCGTTGCCGCTTGGATTCGCGCGCGTCGTCGCCGGGTCATAAATGATGATCGGTTTGCCGGTGGCGTCCGCAAGTTTGGAAAAATCACCATTGCGAAACGCTTCGGTTGGCATGGTGTAAAAGCCGGACGCGTTGGTCACAAACCGATAGCCTTCGTAGTTGTAAAAGAAAAAGCTGCGGTCGCGTCCCTCGTAACCCAGCGGCCCAAACACTTTCTTCGGCAACCGAATCGGTCCGCCAATCGAACCGCCGTATTGGTTGTAACGCAACGGCTGGATCGGACGCGCTGCGCGATTGTTCGCCCACGAATTGGCATCGAGCGCGTTGTTGCGGAAGAACTCATACAACGTGCCGTGATAGGCATTCGTTCCAGCTTTGGTCACCAGATTTACCACGCCTCCAAGCGTGAACCCATACTCCGCCGACATCGTGTTCGTTTGGACTTTGAATTCCTGCACCGAATCTACGTTCGGGTTGATATTCACATCCGGCACATAGGCGTTGACGCTGCTCAGCCCGTCCACCACCAGATTGTTGGAAGCGAATGGGCTGCCGTTGATGCGAATGAATGAAATCTGCGTGCCGCGATCCGCAAAGCCCGAAGCCGTCGGCCCAATGCCGGACTGAACGGCGGGCGCCAGCAAAACCAGGCTGAGCGCGTTGCGTCCGTTGACGGGCAATTCTTCTACGCGACGATTTTCAATTACCTTGCCGAAGGTCGCGGTGGTGGTGTCCACCAGCGAAGCCTGACTGGAAACTTCCACCGTTTCGGTGACTGCACCGGTTTCCAGCACGAGATTGATATCAGCGCGCTGGTCTACTTCCAGTGTGATACCGCTGCGAAGCGCCTTCTTGAACCCCGCTTTCGTCGCGGAAACGGTGTATGCGCCGACGTTCAGATTGGGAGCGACGAAATTGCCGTCGTCGTTGGTGACGGCAGTGGTTGCTGCATTGGTTGCCGTGTTGGTAATCGTGACAGTGGCAGCGGGAATGACTGCGCCTGTGGAATCAGTCACGGTGCCAAGAATCGTTCCGCGTCCACGTTGCGCAAAAGCATTCAGCGCTAGTAACGCGAGTATTAAGACAGTCACTGCCACAGCTTTTAGTGAAGCCAATGACCGATGGGTAAGCAGATAATGCATCTTGAGCCTCCATTGGAAACAACGCAGCGCAGCGGCCTCATACGGATCGCAACTTTCCAAAGCCGTCTATCCGCTGAATTCGCAACCTGCGCGTTGAATTGTTTTAGTTTTTATTCCTGCCCGACAGAGCGTTCTACATCTTCCAGCAAAGAAGCGCCGCCGCGTTTGATATGTTCTCGGATGGCTCGCGACACGGCCTCCGTATCTTTCTGTTCCAAAGCGCGCACAATGGCGCGATGCTCTTTTTGTTCCTTCGCCACGCGTTCCACCCAGGTTTCAGAACGATAGTGGATGCCCGCAATCTGAATGGGCGTTTTTAATCGGTGGTACATTTCGATCAGTTTGCGATTGTCGGAAAGTTCCACCAGCAACCCGTGAAACTGAAAATTCAATTCCAGATGGCGCCCAACATCCGTCAGGCTGGTGGATTGCTCCATTTCGGTGATCAATTGGTTCAGCTTTTCCAAGTCGGATTTCGTGATGCGCGCCACTGCCAATTCGCCCGCCAGCACTTCCAGAGCGCAACGCACAGCGAAGGTTTCCTCCAATTCGCGAGGTTCGACCCGACTGACAAACGTGCCACGTTGAGCCTGAACATCCAACAAACCTTCTGTGGACAATCGGGCAATCGCTTCTTTGACCGGCATCTTTGAGACTTTCAGACGCTCGACCAATTCACCTAGATCAAGCCGTTCGCCCGGCAAGAACCGTCCCGTCAGAATCTCACCGCGGAGGTATTCATAAACCTGATCGCTCAAGGTCGCACGATTGATAACGACTTCATTCAGTGTAGCCATAAGTATTGTTTCGATGATTAACGGCACGTTGCTCGCTTTAATGCAAGCATCTCATATATCAGTTACTCTAATACTAAACTCGCTGGTATTTTTTTGTCAAAGCGGATTCTGGCTATTTGGCGTCTTGCGATTCAGTTGTAAATGAAAGTTGCCGTTGCACGACATGCTTTATTTGCCGTCACGCGAACCCAATGGGCACTGAATCCGGCAGGAAATTCGTGGTGCTTGTACCCGTTCGGCGGCACGGTGATGGTTTCGTACGTCACCCAGCTTCCATCGCCGGAAAAATCCACTTCTACGGAAAAAGTCACAGGAGCGTTTGTTGTGTGGCTCAGGTGTAGAACTTTGCGGTCAAACCCAGTCATCAAAAATGGATCGGAAGGCGTGTTGGCCTTCACTTCTTGTTTGTTCCAGACGCTGCCCCATCCGGCAGGCTTGCCCATCTTCCATAAATCGTCCACTTGCCCGAACCACAATCCGGTTTGCGGCTGACCGTAAGAACGATCCGTTTGATCGCCGCCCATCACAAACAATCCGCGCCAGTAACAGAAATCCGGCACAATGCGCAGGTGAGTGCTGATCGGGCGAATCGGCAAAATGTGACCGTCGTAAATCTGAATCGGCAATTCGTAGAAAATGCCGTGCAAATCCATCAGGAAGCGCTCGGTCTGTGCATCACGAATGCGCATCCATTCCGTGTTCCAGGCGTGGTCAAAGGTTTGCGCGCCTTTCGGCAAGCGATAGGTCAGCCACTTCCCTTTCGCAAAGACTTTCAAAATCGCTGACGCCTGATCCCATCCCGTAGCGAAAATCGGATCGCCATAGGTTTCCGCCGACCAGTGTTTGCCTGCGACTTCGACAAACGGCTTCCGTTCCAGAATGGTCCATGTCTTGCCGTCCCATTCGGCCAACCGTCCGGCAGCATCTTTGCCCAGGTAATCCGCTTCGTAATAGGAATTGTTGGCGACCACCACACGACCATTAGCGGAAAACGCGCTTTTGAAATGCACGCGGCCTTTGATGTCGAGTTCTTTAACCAGATTGAAAAGCTGCTTGACGGCCAGCGTTTTGACATCCACTTCAAAAAATTCGCCTTCCATCGCCAGCATGTACACCTTGTTGTTGGGATCGGTCAGATGCGTCATCGTCGAAGTCAGCCGGTATCCCTTCAACGCTTCGATGGTGCGAACGTTGCCTTTGGGGTCAATCACATGCGGCCCCAGAAAGGCTTGATCCGACGGATTGTGTATGTACCGATTGGTGAACGTGCCGACGACGCTGGCCGGATGTTTGTGCATCTGCATCGTTTCATCCAACCAATATAAGCCGGTGCCTTCCCCCTTGATGTGAGCGACATACGCGACAAACCACAACCGATCCGCCCAGGGCAGCAAAGCGCCAATGCCAGCTTCGCTGCGATTGTCGTGCCCCGCAACGACAGCGATCTGCGGAAAAGCTCCGCCAATTTGAACGGGCGGAGCATCCGTTTTTTCACCGGGCACTTGAGCCAGCGCGCCAGCACTGAAAAGCAACAAGGAAAGAAACGTGTAAAGTATTTTCATGGATTTATTTTGATTTCTGAACAAAACGTCCTTATTCGATATAACAACCTGCCTTCGGCTCATCCAACGATACTCAGCGCCAAATGTCCACAGCGACACGCAATCGCAGAAAAATTCAATCAAAAGCAGCTGAACCAAATCGGCACTGAATATCATCCGTAACCACGCGAAGAGATTGAGTCGAATCGGCAATTCAATACAATAAGGCTCAAAAGTAAACATTCAGACGCGGTAAATATTCAAAGGACAGTATGAAACCGTCAACTACAGCAAATGCGCAAGGATATGCATTGCGAGGCATTGCAGTGTGGGGTGTTATTATTCTTGCCGAATCATTGCACGGAACAGCACGAGAAATTTTATTGAAACCGGTTGTGGGGGACTTTCGCGCGCGTCAAATTGCGTTCTTCACGGGGATGGTTTTAATTCTCGGCATTGCATTGCTTTTTGTGCGTTGGTTGCGTGCGGAACGCCGTCACCAGCTTTTGCAAATCGGCTGTATTTGGATGGTGCTAACACTGGTTTTTGAATTTGCGTTGGGCTTGCTCGTTTTGGGATATACCTGGGAGCGAATGATCGAGGATTACAACCTGTTAAAAGGCGGGTTAATGGGACTGGGCTTGCTTTGGTTATTGTTTGCTCCGCTGCTCGCAGCTCGATTACGCGGAGAATCGCGCCCCCAAAGTGAGTGATCAGACCAGAAGGAACTTACGATGAAACGAAGAGACTTTTTGACAACTACGGCTGGCGTGACTGGCTATTCGATGTTTATCAAAATGGATGGACTGGCGCAGGAGCAGGACAAACGCACGGCGGACGAAATTCGCCGCGAACTCGAACGCATTGCGCCCATTGGCAATCGCCCCGTCAGTCTCAATGCCGCGCCGGTCGAACGCAATATGACGCTGGTGGATTTGCAGTGCGATCTGCTCGTCGCAGGCGGCGGCATGGCAGGCGTCAATGCCGCCATCAGCGCGGCGCGGCACGGAGCCAAGGTCATTCTTGTGCAGGATCGTTCGCGCCTGGGCGGCAACGCTTCCAGCGAAGTCAAAATGCACGTGTGCGGCGCGGGTATCAGTTGGGGCCGTCCCGGCTGGCGCGAGAGCGGATTGCTGGAAGAATTGCGTTTGGATGACGCCGCGAATAATCCGCAACGTTGCTGGGAGCTGTGGGATTTGCTGCTTTACGACAAAGTCGTCAGCGAACCGAACATCACGCTGTTGCTGGAAACAACCGTCTATTCCGCCGAAGTCAAAGACAATGTCATTCAGCGTGTGCAGGCGCGCTGCGACCGAACCGAACATCTTTATCGCATCACCTCAAAACTCTTTGCCGATTGCACAGGCGACAGCCGGTTAGGGTTGGAAGCAGGCGCGGAATACCGCACTGGTCACGAATCCCGCGCACAACATGGCGAATCGCTCGCGCCAGAAACCGCCGACGTTCAAACACAAGGTTCCAGTATCCTGTTCACCTCGCGCGATTACGGCAAACCGATGCCGTTCACTGCGCCGAAGTGGGCGCGCAAAATTACCGAAAAGAATCTGAAGTCACGACCGATCAAATCGTGGGAATACGGTTACTGGTGGATCGAATGGGGCGGGCATCTGAACACCATTCGTGACAATGAACGCATTCGGTTTGAATTGCTCGGCATCGTCATGGGCGTGTGGGATTACGTCAAGAATTCGGGCAAGTTTCCGTCTTCGGCGAACTGGGCGCTCGACTGGGTCGGCATGTTGCCCGGCAAACGCGAAGCCCGCCGATTGGCCGGCGATCACTGGCTGACGCAAATGGATTTGATGGGTTTGAACGGCGAATTTGAAGACGCCGTCTGCATCGGCGGCTGGAACCTCGACGAACATCCGCCGACGGGCTTTGAAGACCCGGAATTGCCGCCGTTTGTCTCGATCAAACTGAAAGAGGTGTACAACATTCCGCTGCGCAGCCTGTACAGCAAGAACATCCGCAACCTGTTCATGGCCGGACGCAACATCAGCGCGACGCACACGGCGTTTTCGTCTACGCGAGTGATGGGAACTTGTTCGGTCGAAGGGCAAGCGATTGGCACAGCGGCGGCGGCCTGCATCAAACACAACCTGCTGCCGCGCGGCCTGTATGAAAACAAAGCCAGGCTGAAAGAGTTGCAACAGACCTTGTTGCGCGACGATCAAACCATCAAAGGATTGAAGAACGAAGACCCGCTCGACCGGGCGCGTACTGCCAAAATCAGCGCGTCCGCACAGGAACCCGCCTGCGATCCCGAAAGCGTCATCAACGGCTGGACCCGCGCAATGGGCAATGGCGAAAACCGTTGGGCCGCGCCGCTGGGAACAGACGGCGCCCAGGGTGCGTGGCTGGAACTGGCCTGGGACAAACCGCAATCCATCAGTCACGTGCAGCTTACGTTTGACACGGGCTTTCAACGCGAACTGACGCTCACCAAACAGGATGATTTCAACGCCCGCATGATCCGCGCGCCGCAACCCGAAACCGTAAAAACTTATTCCATCCAGTATCAGCTCGCAGGCAGTGCCGAATGGATCAATCTGGTCAGCATTGACCGCAATCACCAACGATTGCGCCGCCACGATTTCAAAACCGTGCAGGCCAGCCGCATTCGCGTTCACGTCAAGGAAACCAACGGCGACAAGCTGGCGCGCATTTTTGAGGTGCGGTGTTATGTGTAACAACGCTGTGCGAACATCAACGCATTTGGCAGAACATTCAACTCGCCCTCGATAATTGCTACAATCTCGCTGTTTACGAAACCCACAATTTTTCCTGCGGCAATTTTGAGGACGACATGACAAAACGACTCTTCGCTCTCGCGCTTCTCTTCATCGGGATGTGCGCCGTTTTATGGCAAACGAAATCAGCTGCCCTGCAAGGGATTGATTTCGTGCGCGACATTCAGCCGATTTTCAAAGCCAATTGCGAGCGTTGTCACGGTGCCAAAATTTCGCAAGCGGGTTTGCGTTTTGATCAAAAAAGCTCTGCGCTCAAGGGGATTTCGCCCGGCAACAGCAAGGCTTCGCTCTTGATGCGCCGCATTTTAGGCGAAGGCGGAGAAGCCAGCATGCCGCTCGGCGGTGAGCCGCTGAAACCGGAACAGATTGCTTTGATTCGTCAGTGGATTGATGCGGGCGCAAGTTGGAGCGACTCGGCGCTCGGTACTCCAAGCTCAACGCTCAACCAGCATTGGGCGTTTGTTGCGCCTGTTCGTCCGGCCATTCCTGAAGTCAAAAATAAAGCCTGGGTGAAAAATCCCATTGATCATTTTGTGTTGGCGAAGCTGGAACAAAACGGCCTTGGGCCCTCGCCAGAAGCCACAAAAACTCAGCTCATTCGCCGCTTGAGTCTCGACTTGACGGGGTTGCCTCCAACCATCGCAGAAGTCGAAAAGTTTGTGACGGACGCTTCGCCTGACGCTTATGAAAAGTTGGTAGACCGCTTGTTGGCTTCGCCGCATTATGGCGAGCAATGGGGGCGTCACTGGCTTGATGTAGCGCGCTATGCCGACACGAACGGCTTTGAAAAAGATCAGGCGCGCACGATTTGGCCGTATCGTGATTGGGTCATCAACGCGATGAACCAAAACATGCCCTTCGATCAATTCACCATCGAACAACTGGCGGGCGACTTGTTGCCTCAGCCGACTCTGGAGCAAAAAATCGCGACGGGTTTCTTGCGCAATTCGATGCGCAACGAAGAAGGCTCTGTTTATCCTGAACAGTTTCGCGTCGAAGGCTTGATTGATCGCGTAGACACGATGGGCAAAGCCTTTCTTGGCTTGACGGTCAATTGCGCGCAATGCCATTCGCACAAATTCGATCCGATCAAACAGGATGAATACTACAAGTTTTACGCGTTCTTTAATTCCGACGAAGAGCCGTATGTGGAAGTTCCCAGTCAGGAAGTACTCGCCAAACGTGCCGCGATCAAAAACAAAATTGAAAAGATTGAAGATGATCTGTTAGCCAAAGATGCAGGGTTGCCCCAGCGTTTGCAGGCGTGGGAAGCGCAAGCGCGCAAGTACGAAGACAAATGGGAAGTCTTGAAAATTGACAGCTTTTATTCTTCGCGCGCCAAGATCGAGGAGTATTGCGATGACGGTTCGGTGCGCGTCGAATCGTATCGCTATCCGGATGCTTCGTTTTCTGTCAAAGCCAAAACAGACCTGAAAAACATCACGGGCTTTCGGCTGGAGTTTTTGACCGATCCCGCATTGCGCCGCAACGGGCCGGGCGCTTCCAACGATGGCACGCTCTCGCTCTCTGAGTTTGCCGTCGAAGCGAGCAACGGCGACAAAATGGAAAAAGTGGTCTTCAGCCAGGTGCAATCAGACTTTGAACGACCGGACTCTCCCGTCAAAAACGCGATTGACGGCGATACCAGAACCGGCTGGAACAGCGACGCCGGGCCGGGCAAGCGCAATCAGAACCGCAAGATTGTCTTCACTGCGAAAACGCCAATCAGTTTTGATGGCGGGACGAATTTAGCTTTCACGTTGGCGCACCATCAGGGCAGCGTGCAAATCACTGGACGCTTCCGTCTGTCGGTGACGACGGCTGAAAAACCGCCTTTCGATCCATTGCCCACCACAGTACGAAACATTCTTTCGCTTCCGTCCCAGCAACGCACTAAAGAGCAACAGCGCGAAATTTTGGCAAGCTTTATTGCCAACGACGAGCAATGTGCTGAGGCGAGCCAAGCGATTAACGAAGCACTGAAAGACTATCCTGACAGCACGACTACGTTGATCTTGGCGCAGCGTTCGACGCCGCGTGAAACAAAAATCTTCAAGCGCGGAGACTGGAAAAATAAAGGCGAGACGGTCACGCCCGACACGCCTGCGTTCCTGCATCCCTTTCCCAAAGATGCCCCGCGCAACCGTTTGGGTTTGGCGCAATGGGTGATGGCCAAAGACAATCCGCTGACTGCGCGCGTAATCATCAACCGCATCTGGCAGCAGTATTTTGGCAATGGTTTGGTGGCTTCGCCTGAAGATTTTGGCACGCGCTGTGAAACGCCATCGCATCCTGAATTGCTTGATTGGCTAGCGGTCACGTTCCGTGATGGGAATGCAGATTTGAGATTGCGGAATTGGGATCTGAAAGCGATTCACAAACTCATCGTGACCTCAGCAACCTATCAGCAGGCTTCCAAAGTTACGCCGCAGCTTTTGGAAAAAGACCCCTACAACAAATGGCTAACGCGGGCTCCGCGCTTGCGCGTCGCTGCTGAAACGATTCGCGATGTGTCGCTGGCGGCCAGTGGCTTGCTGAGCCGCAAGATCGGCGGCCCGCCGGTTTATCCGCCGATTCCCGAAGGTGTGCTCGACCTGGGATTTGGCGGCGCGATGAAATGGGAAACCAGCAAAGGCGAAGACCGTTATCGCCGCGCGATGTATACGTTTTGGAAACGCTCTGTGCCCTATCCCAGCCTCTCAACCTTCGACGCGCCGAACGCAGACGTTTCCTGCCCGCGGCGCATTCGCTCGAATACGCCGTTGCAAGCGCTGACGACGCTGAATGACAAAATGTTTTTGGAAGCTGCACAGGGCCTGGCCTTGCGGGTTTGGAAAGAAGGCGGCAGCGATGATCTTGCACGGTTGCACTTCGCGTTTCAGCTTTGCATTTCGCGCAAACCAGATCAGTTGGAAGAGCGGGAATTGCTGGCGCTGCTGCAAAAAGAATACGAAAACTTTCAAGGCAAAACCGCGATGGCCGTGTATGTGTCAGCCGCGGATTTAGAAAACCTGCCGCCTGACGTAGACCTGCACAAAGTAGCCGCGTGGACCATGGTGGCGCGCGTTTTATTGAATTTGGACGAGACGATTACACGAAAGTAACCCTATGAAACTGCAAGACGAAATTCTGATAGAAGGCAAAAAGTTCATCACGCGCCGCCACTTTTTCAAAAACTGTGGGGTAGGACTTGGCTCCGTTGCGCTGACTTCGTTGTTGAATGAAAAGCTTTTCGCGGCGCAACAACAGGGCAATGCGCTGGCAAGCAATCCGCTCGCGCCCAAACAGCCGCACTTTCCCGGCAAAGCCAAACGTGTGATTTATGTGTTTCAGGCGGGCGGGCCGTCGCATCTCGATCTGTTTGATTACAAGCCCGCGCTAGTGAAATACAACGGCCAAAAGCCCCCCGAAGAAATGCTCAAAGGCATTCAGAATGTGTTCATCAACCGCGACGCAGCGCTCTATGCTTCGGAATTCAAGTTCGCCAGGCACGGACAATCGGGCGCGGAAATTTCTGAAGTCTTGCCTTATCTCGCCAAAGTCGTAGACAACATTTGCATCGTGAAAACGATTGCCACCGATGCCATCAATCACGCTCCGGCGCAAATTTTCATGAACACCGGCTCGGTGCAATTCGGTCGCCCCAGCTTTGGTTCGTGGGTGACCTATGGCTTGGGCAGTGAATCGCAAAACCTGCCAGCCTTTGTCGTGCTGACCTCTGCCAACGGCACCAGCGGAGGTTCGTCCAACTGGGGCAGCGGCTTCCTGCCCACGTTTTATCAGGGCGTAGCCTTTCGCAAATCTGGCGATCCGATTTTGTCGCTTTCCAATCCGCGCGGCATCACGCGCGAAATGCAACGGCGCACGCTGGACGTGCTCAAAAAGCTCAACGAACACGAGCTGGAAATGGACGGCGATCCTGAAATTGCCACGCGCATCAATTCGTTTGAGATGGCTTATCGCATGCAGGAAAGCGGCCCTGAGCTAATGGATTTGAGCAACGAATCAAAAGCGACGCTGGATTTATACGGCGCGACACCCGGCAAGAATTCATTCGCCAACAATTGCATTTTGGCGCGTCGCTTGGTCGAACGCGGCGTGCGGTTTGTGCAGCTTTATCACGAAGCCTGGGATCATCACAGCGACGTCGTCAAAGGCGTGAAATCCCAGGCGAAAGCCACCGACCAGGCTTCGGCGGCGTTGATTCAAGACCTCAAGCAACGCGGCCTGTTGGAAGACACGCTCGTGCTCTGGGGCGGCGAATTCGGGCGCACGCCGATGGTGCAGGACGAGCCGGAAAATAACGCATACAAGGGGCGCGATCATCACAACAAAGCGTATTCCATGTGGTTCGCTGGCGGCGGCATCAAGCCCGGCGTAACCATTGGCAAAACCGACGAGCTTGGGTTTGACGCAGTGGAAGATCGCGTTCACGTGCATGACCTGCACGCGACCCTCCTGCACCAATTAGGCTTTGATCACGAAAAACTGACCTTCCGTTTTCAGGGCCGCGATTTTCGCCTGACGGATGTTTCAGGCGTCGTGGCGAGAAAGATGCTGGCTTGACGAGATTGCTCAAGCTGCACGCAAGTTAGTTGTCAGTTATTGCCTCTCAACCAGCTTCCGCACTTTCAACATGAAAATACTGCAAAAATTTCTGATGGCTGAGCCTTTTCGTGCCGAATTCCTGCGATTCACCAGAGCGCCCTTTTTCAAACTTCTTGCAAGACAAATTTATGAAAGCAATTCGCCGTTACACGATCGTCGCAATCATCTCCCTATTCATCTGCTCCGCGGAAGCTTTTGGGCAACAGCCGAAAACTGCGCAAGAGTGGGCCAAGCAAGCCGCCACACAATTCAGCACGTTGAACTATGATGGCGCATTGCAGTCGGCCTCAACGTGTCTGCAATTATTCCCGCAAGCCGCTGGTTGTTACGGCATTCGTGGCTACGTTTATCTTGAAAAGAAAGAATTCGCGGCGGCATTGGCAGATTTCAGCAAAGCGATTGAACTCGTGCCGGGCGAAGCGCGCTATTTTGCCGGACGCGGCGATGTTTATCTGAAACAGGAACGTCTGGCCGAGGCCTTGGCTGATTACAACAAAGCCATTTCGCTCGATGCCCGACTGGCGGATGCTTACCTCGGCAGATCACAAACTTACTGCAACAGCGACAAGCTGGATCTGGCGGCGGCAGATGAAAAGAAAGTGCTTGAGTTGGGCGGCAAGATTTATAAAAACTGCGTTGCCATGAGGGAAAGCGAAGCCCGGCGCGTCGCTATGGTGCAAGCCTATTTGGCGAGCGAGGCTTACAAACTCGGAGTGGCTGAGTTTTCCAAGGGCAACAAAGCCAAGGCGGTTGAATCGTTCACCAAAGCGATTGGTCACCAGCCCAAAGAGTTTCAGGCATACTTTTATCGTGGAATGGCGTTGTTCGATCTAGACAAGTTCGACGAAGCGGCTGCTGACTTTAAGCGTGTTGCCGAACTGAACTCGAAATTGCCTGAGCTGTACTATTACCGTGGCGCGCTGGCTATCAAAAAGAACGACCGCGACACGGCCATTACTGAGCTCAGCAAAGCCATCGAATTGAATGCGCAATTTGTCCAAGCGTTGAATGTGCGCGGCATGACGTATGTTGACAAAGGCCAGCCCGCGCAAGCCGTAGCTGATTTCACCAAGGTTTTGACTCTGCAACCCAGCGGCGAAACGCTATATCGTCGCGGCCATGCTTATTTCACGATGCGCGATTTCGACAACGCGATTCTTGACATGACCAAACTGATCGAAGCGAATCCGAAAGTCGCAGAACCTTATAACATCCGCGCCACGTCTTATTGCCAACTCGGCAAAAAAGACCTCGCGCAAGCCGACGAAAAGAAAGTGCAAGAGTTGGGCGGCAAGGTTGAAAGCCCCTGCCGCTGATTGCAGGCCTATTCATTGACAATGAGAACCAATGTTTCTTGATTGTTGACGCAGGCCGGAATCTCAGGCTCCGCCCTTCACGACGTTCACGAAGCTGGCGCAGTTCATTTACGGATTTCGTCGTCGAGTCCGGTCATTTCCCAACGAGCCAACGAAATCGGAATGCTGTCAATCGCGTTGAGGCGGTCAAAGAAATATTTCAGTTTGAATTCCTCGCCGCGCTTTTCGTATTCCCTCGCGAAATCAGCCAGCGCCCGTTCCAGCAGGTATTTTCCGGTGATGTAACTGGTTCCGTAACCGGGTTGCCGCAAGTAAAGCTGCTGTTCGAAAAGCAGCAGTTTCTTTTCGGTCTTCATCCATCCGCGGGGGGTCATTTCGGAATGAACGCCGCCTGCCGCTTCCATCGTCATCGTGTTGGCGTGCGCGTACAGAGAGCCAAGTCCGCGCGCCGCCCGTTGTGCGATCAAGATCCAGACAATTTCCCGCGAACGTGGGCTGTCGTCATAGAGACCGGCGTGCATAAACATCTCTTCAACGGCAGTGGCAGTGCCTTCGTTACGGGTGTCGAAGATGTTGTAAAGCAGCGCTCCGCGTCGCACCGGACTTGTGTGCGGTTCGCGCTCCATCCGCGCCAGCTCGAACCAGTGATAGAAATGGGTAAAAAGCGGCAACGGGTCGAGGTGCGATCCGATCAAAAAGAAGTTGCGGCGCTCGACAGGCACGAAACGACCGAGATGCTCCCGCAGTGCCGGTTCCATGTAATCTTTGACCGTGAGGATTTCCTGCTCGCGCAAAAACTTCATGAACCGGGTTGCCGCCTGGTCGGCTTTGACGTCGTATTCCGTCGGATTGGCAGCGGCGACCAATTGCGGCAATCGCCGGTTGCGGTGCTCTTCAAGCTTAAGCGATGACCATGCACGATCCAGTTCGCGTTTCAACAAACGCTCCTCTTGCTCCCAAGTCATCGGCAACAGATGCACGTTTTGCTGATACCACGTGTAATTTTCCTTTCCGATGCCGGAAGGTCCATTCTTTTTCGGAGCCTCTGATTCGAGCCATTGGATCAGTTCGTCGGAAGCCGTCCGACTCTCGGCGATGACGGCTTGCAGCTTCGCATTCGTCCCGACCTTGATGGCCAGCGCGTCTAGGTCTGCCCGCTGCTCCCGCATATTTCTGATTCCGGCTATCCAGAGTTCCCGCGCGTTGCCAGTCAGGTTGCGGCGCGCCTGACGCATCAGCGGCGGAATGACGCTTAAGTCGCCTAACAGCCGAGCTTCTTCAGGCTGTGTCAACGGAAACGTATACGTCCAGAGTTCAGTCACGGCGTGATGCGTCGGGCCTTCGTGCGCTGGCACATCACTGCGCTCCGTCATAATGGACTGATAAAAAGCCGGATCGCGCTCCCACGGTTTGAGCACCCGATAGTTGAAATCAAAGCCGTTCATCTCGGCACGCACCAGATGCCAGTCAACCTGTTCGGGAATTGACCAACGACTGATGTCCATCGCATCAAGCCGCTGCCGCAATTGCCGATAATCCCGATGGCGCTTGGCGAATGTCTCGGCGGTATAATCCGGCGCTCCGTTAAGCAACGGAGGATGCTCGAAGGCACGCCACTCACTGAACAATTTCAACAAGTCGCTGTGTTGGCTTAGAGTTGTTTTGACATTTGACTGGCAAGCGGTGGAAACGAGCGCCAGCAACAAGACGAAAAACATGAACCGTTTTTTCATGATTTTATATGCTTTCTTGCACCCCTTATTGCATTCAGTCCTTTCGCTATTTTCAGGAACGTCATTATGCCACAGGCCTTCAAATCTTCTTTTACTGCAATCTTCTTGCTACTGCTATCCAGTACGCTTGTCGCGCAACCCCTTGGCCCTAATCAACCGGGCGATCCCCGCAATATCAAAAACGGTTCGGTCATTCCCGATGAAGGCTACAGCGATCAGCCATATGTAGTCATCACCAACGATGGCGCTTGGCTGTGCGTAATGACGACGGGCAAAGGTGTAGAGGGTGAAGGCGGGCAGCACATCATCGCCGTCATCAGCCGCGACAAAGGGCGCACCTGGTCGGCTCCGATTGATATTGAACCCGCAGCGGGATTTGAAGCTTCGTGGGCGGTGCCGTTCAAAACGCCGAGCGGGCGCATCTATGTCTTTTACACCTACAACAAAGCCAATCTTCGCGAAGTGCCGAATGCACAATCGCCCGGTGTGGCGAAGCGCGTGGATACGCTGGGCGTGTATGCGTTCAAGTATTCCGACGACAACGGGCGTACGTGGTCAAAGGAGCGCTACGAAATCCCTATGCACGTGACTGAAGCCGACCGCGACAACAACTTCGGCGGGCAGACGTTGTTTTTCTGGGGCGTCAGCAAACCCATCGTGCATAAAGGCGCGGTATATTGGGGCTGGAACCGCGTCACGCGCTGGGGCGTGCCCGGCACGCTCGTGCGTTCGCAAGGGCACTTTATGCGCAGCGATAATTTGCTGACTGAACGCGACCCAAAGAAACTTCGCTGGAAAATCTTGCCCGATTCTGACGATGGAGTTCGCGCGCCGAAAGGGCCAATTGCTGAGGAAATCAATCTGGTCAGTATGCGCGACGGTTCGCTCTATGCAACCTATCGCACGATTGACGGTTATCTGTGTCACGCCTACAGCCGCGACGACGGGCGCACGTGGACGCCGCCCGCTTACGCCACGTTTGCCAATGGCCGCCCGATCAAACATCCGCGCGCATATGCGCCGGTGTGGAAGCTGAGCAACGGCAAATACCTGCTCTGGTTCCACAACTACGGCGGCGAGCCAGTGCATACCGACGAATGGGGCAAAGGCAGTTATTACCAGAGCCGCAATCCGGCCTGGGTTTCTGGCGGCGTCGAGCGCAACGGGCGCATTGAATGGTCCGAGCCGGAAATTCTGCTCTATGACAACGACCCGAAAGTGCGGATGAGTTATCCCGATCTGATCGAAGATGGCGGGCGTTACTACATCACCGAAACGCAAAAGAGCATCGCGCGCACGCACGAAATTAACGCGGCGTTGCTCGAAGGCATGTGGCGGCAAGCGGAAACCAAACAACTGGCGACACGCGGGCTGGCACTGACGCTCGCGGGCGAGCAGACGCAGGCCAAAGCGACTTTTACCATGTCACAGCTTCCATCATTACAAACAGGTGGCTTCACGATTGATTGCTGGTTGCGGGTGCGCGAACTCTCGCCGGGGCAAGTGATTTTTGACGCGCGCGACAAAAGCGGCAAAGGCATCGCGCTGACGTTTTCCAATCGCTTCACGTTGAAGCTGACGATGAATGACGGGCAACGCGAATCCACTTGGGACAGCGATCCGGGCACATATGCAGGCACGCTGAAAACCAACGTCTGGCAACATTTCGCGGTGACGGTGGACGGTCAGGCGAAGATCATCACCTTTATTGTGGATGGCGTGCTGAACGATGGCGGCGCGGCGCGGCAATATGGCTGGGGACGAATTGATCCGGCGCTCGGCGATGTCAATGGGTTGCCGCACACAACGATTGCGCCTGCTCTCTATGGCGAAGTGAAATTATTGCGCGTGTATAATCGCGCCCTCACGACTGCTGAAGCTGTGAAAAATTATCGTTTTGGTAACTGACACATCGCAACATAAGTGCGATGTCATTCGATTGAAAGACGAAGCCACGAATGATGAAATATGTGTTTGCCTTGCCCTTCTTGGTTGTGTTGCTTGCTGTCGCCAGCGCCCAGTCTTCGCTCACACCGCGCATCGTCAAACAACAAGACGCGCTAGCTGTCGAATTCACCGACAACAAACAAGTGGCAAATTTGGTTAACGGTTCCGGCGTCGAAGCCCGCTTGCCCGGCGGCGAATTTGTTGCGTTGAAATTCCACCGGCAGGCCAAGCACGGCAAGTTTATCGAACTCGGCGGGGCTAACGTTGGCGGTCTCAGCTTTCGGTTGCGGCTTCAGCCAATTGCTCCAAACTTAATTGCGCGCACGCTTGTCGTCACCGCCGAACAATCGGCTCAATTTGCGGCAAAGTTTGTGTTCGAACCGATGTTTGAAGGCGGCGAATACGCTTCGTTTTCCCAGGCTGAAAAAGAGCCGGTGCTTTACAACACTTATGGCGGCGGGCCGGAATACAAAGACACTAAAGGCCAAACCTTTCCTGTAGCGATGGTGCGTGCTGGCGGTTTGGTTTACGGCGTGATCGCGGATTCTCCGGGGCAATGGGAAAATCGTTGCTTGATTGAAATTGATCCGGCGCGCAAACGTCTGGCGGTGATGAATGGCGACGGACGCGAACCATATACGCTTGGCATCAAATACGACGATCCCGGCGCTTATCAATATCAGATGGACGGCTGGCAACATCTGGCGGCTGGCGAAACGCGCAGCTACACGACCTGGCTGTTTGTTGAGCACGCCGCGAATCATTACCAGGCGCAGCTTGCCGCGCATCTGGCGCTGGCAAATGCCAAAGGCTGGAACGATTCCGCCGTTGAAGCCATTTTGCGCAACACATCTTATCTTTTGTTGCGGCGCAACCTGATGCGAACGGAAAGCCGTTATATTTTTATTTCGGGAATTGGTTACGGCTGGAAGCAATGGGTGACGGATTCGTTTTATGCGGCGATTGGATTGAACGACCCCGAAAAATTGGCCGAAGCCTATCGCGGCATTTTTGAAAAGCGCGTGATGTACGAAGACAACGCGCAATATTATTTGATCTGGTCAGTGCTGAGCCGTCGCGCAGGCGGCACAGTCAATTTAGACCTGGCACGCAAAGCCTATGAGTTCATTCGCCGCCACGAAAAAGAAGGATTGTTCATTCCGCCTGCGGTGCCGAATGCCAATCCGCCGACGGGGTTCAAAACCTACATGGATTTGCTGCCCTATGACAACGACGACGCTCCGGCGAGCAATCAAGGCTTTCATTGCGGGGCGCTGCTGGCGGCTAAAGAGCTTGGACTTGGCGCAACTGACGCCGACATCGAACGCGCGATTGCGGGTTATCGGCGCATCTTCAATAACAAGCTTGGTTTTATGCCCACCAGCTTGAAACAGCGCGAAACGCTTGGTTCCGACACGCTGTATGGCGAAGCGATGACCTTTGCCGTGTTCGGTCGCAAGCTGCTAACCGACGACCAAGTCAAAGCGCACGTGCAAACCATGTTGCGCGTCAAAACACCATTCGGTCTGCGCGTGATTTCCAAAGCCGACGGCAGTTTGCTGGAAGGCCACGCAGGCCAATACGTTTACGGCGGTTCATGGTTTCTGTGCGATGCGGCAACATACCTGGTCGCCGAAGCGCACGGCTGGCCCGCCGAGGACATCGCCAAACTGCTTGCCGAACGCATCGAACAAGAAATTGCCATCGTTCCCGCCTTCAACGAAGATATCAACACCGTCACCGGCCAACCTCACGGTCACATTTTGTATTCCTGGAATTCGGGCTACGCGTGGCTGCGGAAAATGATTCGCAAGCAGATGAACCGCAGGGGCGACGATCCGGTAGATATTGCCATCAATCGCAAGCTAAACATCGTCCGCGACCGCACGAAGATGCTACGGCTGAGATGAAATCAAGAACGCCCTTACTTCGTAACGGCTTCTGCAAGTTTGGGAAACTTCTCGGGAGGTCGCCGATGTTTCGTCGCCTGTTCGTAGGCGTACGCATATTTGATCAACTCCGGTTCACTGAACAGCCGGCCCAGAAAGGTGATTCCGGCGGGCAACGAACCATAGGTGAATCCCATCGGCACGGTGATCGCGGGAAAGCCGGTTTGCGGTGACAGGATTTGGCTGTTGTCTCCGGCGGGGCTTTGCAAGTCACCCAGTTTGCGCGGCGCATTGCTCCACGTCGGATAGATGATCGCGTCGAGCTTTTCTTTTTCCATCATCTGCATCAGGGCATCGCGCAACGCAATGCTGCGCGGATCGTGATACACATCCTGACAGGGATTCGCGGCGGGCGCAGGCGTCTGCACATAAGATTTCAACCGCGCTTCATTCAGCGGCAAATACAATTTCGCTTCGACAATGGCTGCCAGCGTTTTGTATTTGGCCTTGTCACCCAACGAAGCCAAATACTGGTTCAGGTCGTAATGAAACGAATTGCAGGTGATATTCCGCGTCAGTTCCTGGTAATTCGGCAAATCCACCGGGTCCACGATGATCGCGCCCTGGGCTTTCAATTCAGCGATGGCATTGGCCATCACCTCCTTGATTTGCGGGTCAGTGGTGGGCGCATCCAGATACCGGCGAAACACACCCAGCCGTGCGCCTTTCAATCCGTCCTTTTTCAAAAACTGCGTGTAGCTTTTCGGAACTTTGCCTTGGGCAACGTTCGTGACCGGATCAGCAGGATCATACCCCGCGATGACTTCCAGAATGCGGACAGCATCTTCGACCGTGCGCGCCATCGGACCACCAACATCCTGTCGCCAAAACAGCGGGATGATTCCGTCGCGGCTGGTCAAGCCCATCGTCGAACGAATCCCCACCAAGCCATTGTGCGAAGACGGGCCGCGAATCGAATTGCCTGTGTCCGAACCAAGCCCGACGGTGCCAAAGCTGGCCGCGACCGCCGCCGCAGTGCCCCCGCTGGAACCAGCAGGCACGCGATCCAGATCATACGGATTGCGCGTGACGCCCGCCGTTGAGCTTTCGGTTGCCACAGGCCGAAACGCCCATTCATCCATATTGGATTTCGCCAGCACGATGGCGCCGGCTTCGCGCAGCTTGCGCACCTGGTAGGCGTCGTCTGGCGGAATAGAACCTTTCAGCGCAATGGAACCGCCCGTCGTTTGTAAATCCCTGGTGTCGAAATTGTCTTTGACGATCACCGGAATGCCGTGCAGCGGGCGCAGCTTTTTGGTGCGTTTGAATTCCGCGTCCAGTTTGTCGGCTTCGGCCAGCGCGTTCGGATTGACGATGACGATGGCATTGAGTTTGGTAGATTGGTCGTAAGCGTCAATGCGTTTCAAATACGCTTCGACCAATTGACGCGCCGTCAGTTTGCCGGAGCGCATCACGCGATGAATGTCGGCAATTGTCGCTTCGACTGGCTCAAAGGGTTTGATTTGCGCCACGGTCAGGCAATGGAAGCCCAGGAACAACACCGCCAGCAAACTCAGTGAGCGGCGCGCCCACTGGTGTTTGCTGGCTTGCGAATCAAGAAACGAGTTGCGATTGCTTTTCACTGATTTCCTTTTGCGCGGTCATAACTCAATCCCGCGCCAAATTTGAACAGCGGAGCTTTGGAATCATATGGCAGGTCTTCCAACTGTTCGCGTACCGCATCCATAGAGGCAGGCAGTTCAAACGGCAGCTTGCCTGTTGGATTGAATTTGCCCATCAGCACGTCAAACAACGCGTCATCCGCAACGCCAAACGTCGCCAGCAACGCGGCGGATTCGTTCGCCAATTCGGGAATCACATATGGACTGTCGAATTGCATCACGATGATCGTCGGTTTCTTTTGCATCAACGCCCGAACCGGCGTCAGGCGCGCGGCAGGAATCGTCAAATCCACCGGCTGATTGCCGCCACCGGGCCTACCACCGCCCGCGAAGCCTCCGCCAGGACCACCGCCGGGTCTTCCTCCGCCAGGACCACCTGCGCCACCGCGTCCGCCACCCGGGCCGCGACCGCCGCCAACTGCGCTTCCGGTCGGGCTAACGCGCACAATGCAAATGTCAGCGTCATCGGGATTGTTGGTGGAAACGTAGCCGTATTGCGCGGCAACGGAAGCATCCAAACCTTCCACATACATCCGCAAACCTTTTTTCAGCGGCAACAGGTTGTTGGCGTTTTTCAGCAGCACGATGGATTTGCGTTGGGCCAGATCGGCTTTGTCCTGAAATTCCTTTTTGCGCACGGTGCGTTCGGCTTCGTCTGGATTGGCGTACGGGTTTTCAAACAAGCCCAGCCCGAAATACACGCGCAAAATGCGCCGCGCAGATTCATCAATGCGCGCTTCGGTCAGGCCGCCGCTTTTGACGAGTTCGACAATCAGTTCCGGCGTCGCGTCACCGCCGATGCGGTCAACGCCCGCTTCGATGGCTTTTTTGTAGCGGTCTTTGACGCTCAAGCTTTCAACGCCCCAAGGCATGCCGGTGGAAACGCCTGTGTCGGAATTGACGACACCTTGATAGCCGAGCTTGTTACGCAGCAAATCGGTGATGATTTCCTTGTTGTACGCCATGCCGAGATCTTCGCTCGTCAATCCTTTGGGCACAGCGTAATACGGCATAATCATCGCGGTTCCGGCGGCAATCGCTGCCTTCCAAGGCTGCAAATGGTATTCGAGATTTTTGCCAGGATAGACCTGGTTTTTGCCCCACGGAAAATGCGCATCCAGCCCATCGTCTGCTGGGCCCGCGCCGGGGAAATGTTTCGTCGTCAGCGCGACGCTGTGCGGGCCGAGCTTTTCGCCCTGAAAGCCGCGAATCAAAGCCGTAATGATCTCCGTCGTCAGTTTCGCGTCTTCGCCAAAAGTTTCGCGGAAACGATTCCAACGCGGTTCGGTCGCCACATCCGCCATCGGATGATATGCGCCGCGCAACCCGACCGCGACGTATTCCTGCGCGGCGATGCGCGCGAATTCTTCGACCAACGCCATGTCACGCGTCGCCGCCAGCCCCAGCGGGCCGGGCCATTGCGAAAAGGCGCTGCCCGCTTCCTGAATACCAAACACATTCTGCGTGCCGTATTGGTTGCGCGGGTTGGTCACGAAAACGACAGGAATGCCCAGCCGCGAACTTTCCGCGATTTGCTGCACGGCGTTCAGCCACGTAGCCATCGTTCGCGCCGGAAGATTTTCCCGGTTGATAAACTGGCGGATGTTTCGTCGCAACAAGGCATCGGTCGTTGCAGGCGAATTTAACTGGACGGGTCCCGGATTGAAGGGGTTCGTTCCGTATACCGCCTGTTCGTTGACACTGCCATTCGGCCCTGCGTTTAATTGCGGGCCGACCATCAACCCAGCTTTCTCTTCGACGGTCATTTGCGCGACCAGATCGTTGACGCGTTCATCAATCGAACGCCGCCAGTCTTCGTACCCATCCAGCTTGCCGTTCTTGTTGAGGTCTTTGAACAACAGACCATTGACTTGCAACACATTGAC
>DAOMFR010000021.1:0-2532 GCA_035429885.1 Blastocatellia bacterium | reverse complement strand
TCGCCGTTCACTTTCAGCCAATCGCCGATTTCCAGCAGGCGTTGTTCCATCAGCGGCGGAATCGTCCCGTCGGCATTTGGTCCGATGTCCAGCAACAGATTGCCGCCGCGACTGACCAGATCAATCAGGGTGAAGATGAATTCGCGCCCGGTTTTGTAATCGTCCACACGCTCAGCGCGATTGACGCCATATGAATACGCCATCCCGCGACTTTCTTCCCAAGGATGCGAACCGTCTTTCAGTCCGGCGGCGTATTCCGTCGTCCAATAGCCGCCGTGTTTGTGGCGCGAATCCTTGCCCCAGCGGTCGTTGACGACGATTTCGTCTTTGTTGGCAGTTTCGTTGAACAGCCACGCCAGCAAGGATTCGCTGCCCCAATCTTTGGAAGGCAGATCCCATTCGCCGTCGCTGAAGATGATCGCGGGTTGATAGCGCGTGACGACGTCTTTGAATTGCGGCGTCATGTGTTCGCGGATGTATTTGGCGCGGTCGGTTTTCCAGAGCGGGTTGTACCATTCATAGAGCGAATAATAGAACCCAAACTTCAGCCCTTCGGCGCGCGTGGCGGTCGCCAGATCGCCCAGCAAATCGCGCTTCGGCCCAATTTCGACCGCGTTCCACGGACGCCCCCAGGTGCGGCTGGCTTCGGCGCTGGGCCACAGCGCATAACCTTCGTGATGCTTGGAAGTCAGCACGACATATTTCGCGCCAGCGCGTTTGAAAATGTCTGCCCACTGTTTCGGGTTGTAGAGTTCGGCTTTGAATTGCGGCGCAAAATCCATGTAATCGAAATTTGCGCCGTATTGTTGTTGGTGAAACTCGCGCCACGGAGCGAACTTCGCCTGATTGCCCATGATGCGGTTCCAGTACCATTCGGCGTATTCGCCCACCTGGCCATAGCCCGGAACAGAGTACACACCCCAGTGAATGAACACGCCGAACTTGGCATCCAGAAACCAGTCGGGCGTCGGGCGTTTATCCAGCGATTCCCAATTCGCTTCGTAGCGTTTACTTTGTGCGTTTGCCTGGACAGCAATAATCACTGCCAGCAACCCGGCAATCAAAACACTTCTTCTGACAAATGTGTTCATGACTTTTCTCGCGATGAAATGTCCTCAGGCGTAACAGCGCAGTTCAAACAGGCGCGCCAGTTTGTCGCCATTGGTTTCTTTGACGTGAAGGCGGATTCGTTTGGCGGACACCGCTGCAAAATTATGGCGGCGCAATCGTTGGTGATTGTTGTCCACACTAGCCAATTCAATCCAGTCTTTGCCGTCTTCGGCCTGGTATTGCAGCGAATATTTTTTGACGGTTTCCGGTTGCGGCGCGCGGATGATGCCATTGTTGGCGGCGGCGGAAGATGACAGCGTCAATTCACGAATGAAGCCCGAATCAAACGCAAGCTGCACCTGTTTGATCGTTTGCGGTTTGTCCCAGGCGAGTTCCAACCACGCGCCATCGGCTCCCAGCGGCGCGGCCCATTGATTGGTGTATTCCGGCAAACTGCGCGTCCAACCGTTCAGCACGTTCGCGGCCTGGCAGCCGCCGTCTTCGCCCGAAGCCGTAACAGTTGCCCGCTTGGCCAAATCCAATGGGTCTTCGTTTTTTAGCCCCTTGATGGATTGGTCATCGCGCAACAAGGTCTGTTGCAACTCTTTCAGCTTCGACTTGTTTTCGTATAGGCCGCGCGGCAACAAATTGTTTTTGATGCACAACGCGGCGGCAGTGCCAATGGCCTGACCTTCAACCGCGCAGGTGCCCATCACGCGCGTCGAGCTGAACGCAGTGTGCGTTGCGCTGATGTTGCGCCCGGCCATGAACAAATTGCGGATATTTTTGCTGTACAGACTGCGCAGCGGAATGTTGTACACGCCCGGCAATTTGATCGAAACAAACGGCGGCAGTTCGGGATTTTCAAATCCTGTCGGCGGATGTTCATCGAGATTCCAGCCGCCGATGCAGACGGCGTCTTCAAATTCGCCATTCAAGCCCATCAAATCCATTTGCGTCAGCCAGTGATCGCCAGCCAATCGGCGCGCTTCGCGTTTGCCGGGCAGCATGCCGACCCAATCCATTGCCCAGTTGGCGGAAGACGGGAACTTGCCGGAGTTTTTGATGTAATCCCACACACCCATCACAATGCCCAGCAGTTCAAAGCGAATCCGTTCGTTGTCGCGAATGGTGTTGATGTGTCCGCCCCATTCGATCCACCAATACCCGTATTCCCACGAAGTAATGCCGCGCGATTTCAAATCTTTTTCGGTGATCTTGCGCGCCCATTTCGGCGGTGTGAAAGGCATCGGTTTGCCGTAATCGCGCGAGGTGAACAGGATGCTGCATCCTTGCGTTTTGTTATCGGCGGTTTCCGGCGCCAGCGATTCTCCGTGTTCGGCGCGGGATTCGTGGCCGACGCGATATTCTGCGCCTGCTTCCACTCCCAAGCGGCTGTCGCCTGTGCAATCGGCAAAGAGTTTTGAGGTGATGCGGTAAATATGTTCGGTGCGGTCGCAACGCGCCAACACGCGCTGAATC
>DAOMFR010000020.1:57838-63323 GCA_035429885.1 Blastocatellia bacterium | reverse complement strand
AGGAGGCTTCAATGTTTAGGAATAATCGTTTGTTTGTCAGTCTGGTTTTGATGGTTGTGTTGGTTGCACAGCCGTTGGCAGCAATGGCGCAGAACAAGACTTTGAATTCCGGCGGAGCGAATACGCCTGCAAACCAAAGCGGAGCCAGCGTGAATTTCACGAAAGTCCGCCTTTCTGGAGACGACATCGCAGAAGTGAGTTGGGATGTCGTTATTCCAGCTGGAGTGGAAGTGCAGGGATTTGAGGTTCGGGTTGATGGCACGTTGAGCAATGGAACAGCGCAAACCGATAGCAAATCGTTTGGCGGCAATGCGCGTTTCGGCTCTTTCAAGTTCAATCTGCCTCTCGCATCTACCGGTGGCTCAAAATCAGGCGGCGGGGGCACCACCGGGACCATCGGCCCAGCGAACAGCAGTGCCAAGGGGGGGGATAATAACGGGATCAACACTGCTCCTAAAGTAATTGAAACCAAATCGGGTGATAAAACTCCGCGCAAATTTGGCACAGGTGAAATTTCCGGCGGCAATACGGGGTCTGCTAAGCCGACTCCGACTCCGAAGCTGAGTCCTCCAGTGGGGAACCCAACTCCATTGCCCAGACCGACTCCGCCGCCAGCTCCAAAGCCTGCGCCGAAGCCAGAGCCTGTAAGAATTACTTCGCTCAAAGCATTCATCACGGCGAAATTCGCTGCCGGAAATGATTTGGCAGCCTTCCGCGAATTCATTCAGCCAACCGACAAAACTTCCGGCGAGATGACGCCCAAAGGCGGACGTGGCACCTCGCTGCAAGTCAAAAAGCTGATTCATCTGAACGAAGTCGCTCGATTGGCGACCGAGTGCCCGGCGGGCCAGGAATGTTTCGACATTCTGGCAGAGCTTCGCGGAGCTGATGCCAATGGGCAATTCAAGGTTTCAGCGGAAGTCATTTTCGCTAATGGCGTTCGTAAAAATGCTTCGCGTGTCGTCGGCAACCTTGTCCGCCCGGTTCGGTTGTCGGTTGAAAAAGTGTCCGGCCAGCAAATCGCCAACGTGTTGGTCAACATCAACGGCGGGGGCAACCGCGAACAGTTCGTAAAAACCGATACTCAAGGCATTAACATTCTTTCGCCGGTTGGGCCAATCAAGAAGTGAGGTCGCTGAAGTGATTGGCTGGCGGCAACGCGCACGTTTTCATGGCGGCGGGCAATCAAGCGTAGAAGCGACACGCGGCTTCATCGCCTCATTGCAAATCCCGGTTGTCACGTGGCGGGAAGCGTGCGCCTTGCCGCCAGCCAATTAGCCAAGAGGCAAGCTGATTAACTGCAAGCAGTCCCTCATTCAACAATGTTCGACAATCAGGGAGAACAATTATGCGATTCAATGTTTCACGAAGATTCAAACAGTTCGCCATCGCTGCGTTATTCACTGTCGCAGCATTTGGCTGGCTGATGGCCCAAGCCGGAAAGCAGCGCGATGCCAGCGGAACGATCACTCTGGAATTATGCAAGAAAGGCGCAAACGGTCAGTGGGAAGTGATTGACCGCGTCAAAAGCCCCGTCAACTTCACGGCCAGCGTCATGGATTTGGCCGCAGGCAAAGAAATCACCAGCAATTTCAGTTGGCGAGGAACCAGTGAAAAAGGTCTGCGCGCTGAAGGGCGAATGTTGCGCGCGGGCAAAGTGAAAATTGATGTGACGCGCGGTCTGCTCGAACTCGATCTGCCGATGGAAGCGACCGTCAACGGCAAAAAGATTCCGCTCAACGTCAAACTGACTTCCGAATCCATTTCGTCTCCGACGGGATTGATCAGCGGCAAAAAAGCTTCCCTGAATAATGGCACGCTGACCGCTGGCATCGTCGGGTTTTCAGTCATCAAGCAGCGCGATCTGGTGGATGAGCTGGCGAAAGTCGGCGACAACAACGGCGCGCGCAAAGTTGAACAGAAAGCCGAGCAGAAAAAGGAAGGCATTCGCACCTCCGGCGTAGTCGGCGGCAGCGGTGGGCTTTCCGAAGAATTGATCGTCGTTATGCGAGGCGACGGAACCGTTCGCGCAAAGTAACCAACCATTTTATGCCGCTTCCCGCAGTTTTTAGCCTCCTTGAACCTGCGGCGCGAAAACTCTGCGATGCCGCAACTGCGGGAAGTGGTTTTTTTCTTAAACAACTTACTCCATCCGATGGCGCAATCGGTCTGGCGAGCAGGCTGACTTTAACCAGCTTGTTGATGCTGGCTTTCTGTCTTGCTGCACGTTAGGCCAGTTGCGATACCGGACTTTTTGAAGACTTTCACGGGAATTTCAACTCGGTTTCAAGATTTCAGGTTGCCGGTTTGAGTATTTTTCGCGGCGTCGAAATAGAAACAGGAAGTTAAAGAAACTGGAAATTGAGTCAGTCAGGTTCGGATAACAAGGAGGCAAACGATGCAAAAATCAAAGCTGTTTATCGCGATCATCTTTTCCATCACCATCATTATTTCAGGATTCGCTTCAGCGCAGGCTCAAAGCGGTAAGAAAGGCAACGGCGGGAATTCACCAACACCGATTGGCATTCAAGTCGCACAGCCGGTTGATCGCTCCCTGGCCAAGGTGAATGTGGTTTCGGGCAGCGTGCGCACAGCCGGAGCGAACGTATTTGCCGATGTGCGCTGGGAGTTTTTCGCTCCGCAAGGAAGCCGCGTCGAAACCGTAGATGTCGAAGTCATTGGTGATTTGGGCAACAACTCTGGCGTTTCGGAAAAAAAGAGCTTTGGCGCAGTTAATAGCGGCGCGCTGTTTCTTTCTGAAATCAGCAAACACGCCGCCAGCGATTTTCGCGGCCTCAACGCCAAAGTCGTTGTTAATTTCCGCGATCTGAACAACAACCAGCTTTTTGCCAAAGGCGCGGTGAAAAACTTTGTCGTCACGGTGAAACCATCTGCGCCGCCGAAAACCGAAGCGGTTCGAGTGGTCATTAAACCTACGCAAGTTGACGGACTCAAAACCTTTATGTTCTGGGATGTGTCGGGGCTGGGCATTATCAATCGGATCGAAAAGTTCGAAGTTTCCATCACGGCCGATCTGGACCGGGGACAGGGAGTCAGGCAGGAAACCTTTGGACGTGATCTTCAAAACCCGAATGACCGTTCAACGGCGTTCAACTTTGCGCAGAACAATCCACAGGCGTTTGGAATTCTGAAAACTCGCGTTGTGGTTGTAGCTTTCGTTCGCGACCTGAACACGAACTTCGTGGATCGAGTTCTGGAAATTCGCGAAGACGTCTTTCCGCGTGCGCCGTTGCCGGTCGTCAATCTGGCAGTCAGCGAATTGAAAACCAGTTTGAACAACCTGGTTTCCGTCAGTTGGGCGATCAACGCCGAATCGCAAGTTCGCATTGTCGAATTCCAGATCAAACTAGCCACCACCTTTTCCAACAACACCGCAATCATTTCGGATTTCAAAGCCAGTTCGCAGTCACGTAATTTCAGCCGTTCGTTTTTGCCGCAAGACGGGCCGCCGAACGGATTTCGTCAGGTTTTGGCGACGGTGACCGCAAAACTGGAAGACCCCGCCACCGGGCGAAGGTTCGATGTCGTTGCAAGCCGCAAATTGAATTGATGACTCAAACGACGTCTTATGGGTCTAAAGAACTCTTTCAACCGGCTTTTACATCACGGCGACGGGCTTACCTCTTTGCAGTCGCCCTTTTATCAATCGCGCAAATTCTCTGGAGGGTACAATTATGCGTAAAGCTGCTTTGGCAAAATCCATTTATGGTTTGGGGCGGCGCTGGCCGCAACTGGCTGCGCTGTTTTTGGCGAGCGTTGCAGTGTTGACGCTGGCGGCTTGGCCGATGGTCAATCCGGTCAGCCACGGAAATGCCGCCGCGTTCATTTCGATCAAGCTGACCTTCAACTTGGGTAAACGCACGAACACAGGAACCTGCGGTCCTGGCCGTGGCATTTGCAGCATTGTCCTGGGTGTGGCGCGGTCTGGTTCGGTAGAAGGAACGGTGACTCCTGTGGGGAGCGACCGATTGAGCGTTGTCTTTGAATCCAACCTCGTCGACCACACGTTGGACATTGCCGAAAACATCATTCTGGACGAAGCCGTGGCTCAGAAACTCGGCTTCAAGAGCGTGACTGTGTTGAAGGGCAGCTACGCCTTTGATTCTTCAAAAGGCAGGTTCGGTGGCACGACCTTAAATATCAGAACCACGAAATGACATCACTGGGCGCGTGGCGTGCTGGTTGCCACGCGCCCAGTCTGGGCTCAAACCAGAAATGGAGAAGAGAGAATCGTAGCAGATAGAAACAACGGCGGCTTTTAGAGAATCCATCTCTGAGCCGCGGCAATCCTGCCTCAAGTTGGATAACCCGCAGTGCCATTTTCGAAGGAGTATTTTTTGATGAAGTCTCAACGTAAATTCCGAAACCTGCCAACCGGCAACATGTTTTCTTACCTGTGCGCATTATGCGCCTTGTTCTTGATTGCGCCGTCGGCGTTTGCGCAGCAAGTTTTTACCGGCGCCAGCACGACAGAAACGACCGCCGCTGCCGCTGCGTTTCGCGCAGCCGTCACCGGTGCGGGCGCAACTGTCGGCACCATCGGCTGGGACGGTGTGCGGTTGGATGGCACGGATAACAATGGCAACACCACACCCATTGTTGCAGGCAAAATCACAGGGATTCCCGTCAACCGATTTCAGGTGCGAGGCGTGATCTTCAACGAAGTCACCGCCGTCGCCAACGACGGATTCGTCAGCGCCAACGCGGGCGTTGCCGATCAGTTTCCGGCATTTAGTCCGGCCAACACGTTTTCGGCAATCAACAAAAACCAGATTGAATTGCGGTTTGTCGTGCCCAGCGCAGCGACGACCACTCCGGTGGCCGGAGCTTCGCGCGGCTTCGGCGTGGTTTTTCTGGACGTCGAGCGCGCCAATACGTCCAGCATTGAATACTTCAACGGTTCGGTCAGTCTGGGCAAATTTTTTGTTCCGGCGGGCGCAAGCGGGCAGGCGCAATTCCTGGGTGTGGTGTTCGGCGCGCCGGTCGTGACGCGAGTTGTGATTACTAATGGAACGGCAGCGCTGTTTAATTTCAATAACGGGCAGGTCACATCCGGTTCCGCTGACCAAACGGTCAACGCCGGGCAAAACGCCGATCAAGTCGCGATGGACGATTTCATCATTGCCGATCCGGTGGCGGCAACAACTGGCATTGCCGCCGCGGCGTTCGGCGGAATCGGCGCCACCGAAGTAACAACCACGCTGGCTGCGTTTCGCACCGCCATTGGCGGCGCAGACAATTCCACTGTGACTGGTGCGCAAACCAGCGGTCGCCGCGAAATCAACTGGGATGGCGTCAGGCTTGACGGCACGGATTTCAACAACGTCACGACTCCGATTGTGGCAAACAAAATCACAGGCATTCCAGTCAATCGGTTTCAGGCGCGCGGCGCGCGCTTTGACACGGTGTTGGCCGTTGCCAATGACGGCTTTGTCAGCGCCAACGCGGCAGTCGCAAATCAGTT
>DAOMFR010000020.1:17166-57738 GCA_035429885.1 Blastocatellia bacterium | reverse complement strand
TGGCCGTTGCCAATGACGGCTTTGTCAGCGCCAACGCGGCAGTCGCAAATCAGTTCCCGGCGTTCAGCCCTGCCAACACCTTTGCTTCGTTCAACAGCAACAAATACGCAGTGGATTTTGTCCTGGCCGGAACGACGATTCCGGCGGCGACGCGTGGATTCGGCGCGATCTTTCTGGATGTGGAACAGGCCAATTCGTCGAGCATCGAATACTTCAACGGCACGGTCAGCCTGGGCAAATTCTTTGTGGCTCCGGGCCAAAGCGGGCAATCGGAATTTATGGGCGTGCTGTTCAATGCGCCCGTCGTCACCCGTGTTGTTATCACGACAGGCACTGCGGCAGTTTTCAATTTCACCAATGGACAGGTCACTGCTGGCGCCAGCGAAAGCGCGACAACAGACCTGGTCGTGTTGGACGATTTCGTTTACGGCGAACCGTTGCTAAATTCGACCAGCGTTTCTTCAGCGAGTTTCACGAACGCGGCATTGGCTCCTGAATCCATCACCAGCGTGTTTGGTGACGGATTGGCTTCGGGAACAGTCATCGCGTCGGTGACTCCGTTGCCCACACAGCTTGCCGGAACCAGCGTCACGGTTCGCGACAGCGCAGGCACGGATCGGTTGGCTCCGCTGTTTTTCGTTTCGCCGGGACAGATCAACTATCTGATTCCTACCGGTACTGTGCCAGGCGACGCCACTATCATCATCACCAGCGGCGATGGCCGACGTTCGACAGGACGCGTGCGCATTGAAACCGTTGCTCCCGGAGTCTTTTCTGCCAATTCCTCCGGAGAAGGAATCGCCGCGGCCGTTGCGTTGCGCATCAAACCCACCGGCGAACGCATTTACGAACCGATCCTGACATTTGACGCTGCACAGCAACGGTTCGTGGCGATCCCCTATGATCTGGGGCCGACAACGGACATCGTGTATTTGCTGTTGTATGGCTCAGGCATTCGATTCCGTTCGAACCTGTCAGGAGTGACGGTGCAGATCGGAGGAACCAGTGCCGACGTGGCTTATGCAGGTGGCGAGACTGGCTTGACGGGGCTGGATCAAGTCAACGTGATCTTGCCGCAAAGCCTGCGCGGACGCGGCGAGCTGACGGTTCAGTTGACCGTGGATGGCAAAGCCGCCAATCCCGTCAAAATCAATATCAAGTAATTCATGACTGACAAAACGAGATGGAGGAGTGAGCCGCCGGGCAACGCTGCTGGCTTCGCTCACGCCAATCTTGAAACGGGTCTTGTTTAATGAGGAGGTCCAATGATTCGCAAACTGATTCTTTCCGCCACTGTTCCCATGATTCTGGCGATGCTGGCCGTTGCCGCTCAGGCGCAGGATCGCGTCAACGTGATCATCAACAGCGTTACGCTCAACCGCACAGCAGCGGCGGCGACGCCCGGCAAATCGCGCACGGTGATTGTGGATTTTCAATGGCTGTGTCAGCCGAGCGGCAAAACCGTAAAGCTGGTGACCCTGGAAGCGGTGCTAGAGACCGTCAACACAGATGGCAAACGCAGCACCGTCACCAAAAAGCTGAAAGACTGGACGGAAAACAAACCAATTGATACGCGGCTCGATTTGCCGATGGAAGACGGCGTGTTTGCCAAAGACTTCACGCTGACGTTGCGCGGCAAATTCCAGCGCGAAGGTTCCGATGCCTTGATGGATACCAGCGCCGTCAAAAAGGGAAGTTTCCCGCCGCCGCCGTCTTCACCGTCCAGACGATAGAGTTACCTCCGCAAAAAGCGGGGTGCGGTCAGGCGAACGAATCAGGGGAATAACCGCGCTCCGCTTTTTCTCACGCTTTCAAAAGACTTTCATAAAAATTTCAACCGCTGCTCAAGATTTCAATTGAGCGGTCTGGCTAAAGTGTGCCCGCAGTCAGGAGAACGAGGGAGATTTGAAACCAACACTTCAGAGGAAAGTGGCAACTTGGACTCTGAATTTATCTCAAGGAGGCAACACAATGATTCGCAAAATGGCTCAACTCGCGGTGGTCGCAATATTCGGTTTGATGTTGGCATTGCCCGCAGTGGCTCAGTCTAAAAAAGAGATTAAGAAGTCAGGCATTCCCGTCGAAATCACCATCGTCAATGTCACCAAAAAAGACGCCATGGCGAAACCTTCGCCGGATGGAAACGGACGAGTGATTCCCGTCGACCTGCAATGGAAAACCGAAGGCGATGCCCGTTTGATGACTCTGGAAGCCGTGCTCAAAACCAGCAACACCGACGGAACCACCAGCGAAGTCAAAATGATGCTCAACGAAAAAATGACTTCCGGCACGTTGATGCTGAAGATGCCGAACGATGTGTTTGCCCGCGAATACACGTTGACGCTGATGGGCAAATGCGTGTGGGAAGGCGGCCAGGGAACTTCCAAAGCTACGAAAAGCGGCGCGTTTCCGCTGCCCGCCAACGCCGGAGCAAAGAAATAACACTCGAAAGCCAATTCAACTCAATCCCAAATTCAGGAGGAATCCCCATGTCGAAGCAAACTTTGAAAAACGCAAAATTGTTCACGCTACTTTCTGTTGGGTTGTTGCTGTGCGCGCTGGTTGCGGTTCCAGCGGTTCTGACTTCCGCGCAAAGTAGGAAAAAAGAAGATCAGGCCAAAGCCGAACAGAAAAAACCGACGATGCGAGACGCGGTAACGAGGAAAGGCGTCAGCGACATTGAACCCAAGCCAGGGTTTGAAATTCTGCTGAAAGGCGACAACGGATTTACGGTTCGCCGCTCCGATACCAAGGAAATTGTCGGGTCCGCTCATTGCGGTGTGTGCCCGGGCGGGAATTGCAAAGCCAAAATTTTCGGCAGCGGCGGCGGTTGCAGAGGCTGCGGCGATTCCAATGGGCGCAGTTGCACCATTGATCCGTTTTAGCCTGTTTCGGTTGCTGTGAATCCCTGACTCAATGGAGACAATCAATATGCGCGGTTCTCTCAAAAAACTTTTCGCCGGGGACTCTCTCGCACCGGCTTTTGCACTTTGTTTGGCTGCTGCTGCGCTCGCACTGATGTATTTCGGCGCGAGCGTCAACGCGAATCGTTTGACGGATTTGACCATCAAAGCTGGCTTCGACAGCAAACTCGTTTTGCCCGATGAGCCGATTGAACTGACCTTGAGCCGACAGCCTTCGCCTGCCGAAGGCCGCATTGCCATCATCGTCGGTTCAACAGACCTGACGGATTTGTTCGCCGTCGAAGGCACCAGCCTGAAATATTCGCCTAATCCCTTTCCGTTGCCGACGGGGGACAACGAATTGACGGTGTATCTGGTTGCCGCCAGCGGCGAATGGAAACCGCTGGCCAGTTTCAAATTGAAAGTCGTGGCGAAGACCGAAACCGCCGCGCCAGTTGTGGCAGAAACGGTTCAACCGGCAATTACGGAACAAGCTCAAACCGCTCAAGCGACGAATGGAGAACAAAGCGTTCAAGCTCAAACCGCAGAGGGGGGACAGCCAGCGGCGCAGCCTCAAACCCCTGCGGAACCGACTAAGCGCCGTTTCGGGTTCGACAAGTTTGAACTGGCTCCGTCGCTGAATATCGGCTTCAAATCACAAATCGCGGAAACGCATTTTCCTGAAACGAACAAACCCGAACGTCCGACGTTTGCCGACGCGACGTTACAGGGAACCTGGAAAAGCGAAATGGCGCGCGGCACGTTCAACATGCAACACCAGTTCGACATCATCGGGACCAGCTTTCGTAATGAAGCGTTGCGGTTTGCCGAACAGGGAGCCAATGCTCGCAACATCGAATTGTCGTCGTACCTGATGCAGTTCCAACACGGCACGCGAAAATTCAACGTCGGCCATTCCAGCTTCGGCGCGCAACGGCATTTGATCAATAACTTTTCCAGCCGAGGTTTTACGATCGCTTCGCCGGTCAACGACCACCTAGACGTTTCGCTGGTGGCGATGAATGCAACAAACATCGTCGGGTTCGATAACTTTTCCGGACTGGCCAATTCCAAACACCGGCTGTATGGCGGCGTTGTCGGCCTGGAAGTGTTTTCCAAACGTCCCGGCGGATTGCGATTTGAAACCGGTGCGGTGGACGCGTGGTTTCTGGCGAATCGGCAAAATTTCAATCAAGGTAACATCAACGACAGCGAACGCAGCAAAGGCGCCAGCATTCGCATGCTGGCCAAAGACAAAACCGAACGATTGAAATTCGATGCCGGATTTACGCGCAGCCAGTTTTTCAATCCTGACGATCCGCTGTTGAATCAAAACGCTGTCAATGTCGTTCAATCTCAGATCACCACACGCAATGCCCGATACGCCGAAGGCAGCATTGACCTGTTGAAAGAGTTTTCGTTCGTCAAAGCCAAACCGGCGGCGACACAACCTGCGACGACGGACGCGTCGGCGCAACAAACGACCACAGCGCAAGCCGCGGCGGCGTTGCCTGATCCGAAAAAGCTGAATCTGACACTGAATCTCAAACACGAACGCGTGGACCCGCTGTTCAAAAGCATCAGCGCATCCGCGCAGCCCGATTTGAACCAGAACATTGTGGAAGTGGTCGGTTCTTTCGGAGAATTGACGTTTACTGGCTCGCACACGCAATTCAACGACAATCTGGCAGGCATTCGCACGATCTTGCGGACGAACACCCGCCGCGAAACTTTTGCCATTAACACGCCGACGCAACATCTACTCCGATTGCGACCGGCGGCAGTTCCCAATCCATTTTTGCCGCGCATTGGTTACACCTTTGAACGCACACGCGGCGTGGCGGATTTCATTCCGATTGGCGGCGGATTCGATCAACCGGGAGCCATTCCGAATCAAGCCAACATCAATCATTCGCTGACTGCTGAATGGCAATTCAAAGATAACTTCCGCGCGTCGTATCGGTTGAATCACACCTTGCAAGACAACCGTGCCGTTGGACGAGACATTGCTGATTTGCAGAACTTCGTTCACACGGCCAGCTTTGGCTGGACGCCGAAACCGACGTTGGAATTGAGCTTTGACCTGAATTTTGAAGACGCCAACAACCGCGAACAGGCGAACACCAATCGCACCTTGCGCTTTGGCTTCGTCGCCAACTGGCAGGCCTCGACGCGGCAAACCGTCAACGCCACGTTTGCCACTTTGGGGGCAGGCGATTTGCTGCGCACGAACAACAGCCGCAACAACGAATTCGATTTGCAGTGGAATTACAAACTGACGCGCGAAAACGAAAACAAGTTCAAGAAAGTGCAGATGGTCTATTTCCTGCGCTATTCGAACCGATTCGCGCGCACGAACAACTTCGTCGAAAACCTGAACAACCTGACGAAGCTGAACACGTTTAACACTGGATTGAATTTTATCTTCTTTTAGCGGTGGCCAATTGCCGGTGTTTGGGTGTCGGATTTTCGCCGACCGCCAATCACCAACCACCGACCACCCACAGGGAGCTATCGTGAACAGATTCATCGCGTTAATGTTTTGGATGATTTGTCTGGCTGCGGCTGCGTTGGCGGCAGATCCTGGGAATTCGGGAATTAGCGTCAATCCCCGAAGCGTCAACGTGTACAGCCAAGGCGCGACAACTGTATTTCTAACCTATGGCAATTTGGGGAGCTACGTTCCTGCGGAAACTTCCTGGTGCGGAGACATTCAACCGGCAACGCGTGCCATCGGATTCACCTGTGTGCCGGGAACAATTTACGGGACCTTGCCGCGCCGCTTTGACGTGTCGCGTCGCAGCGGAACCAACGCTTACACCGACGTGGTGTCGGTTCCGGCTTCGGTGGCGCGCAAAGCGTATCAAGCCGCAGCCGACGGGCAGGATTCGCAATTCTTTTACGTGCGGCGATTCACCAATCCAAACGGTGGTGTGGATCAATTTGTTGTCGTTGCCATGCGATTGACCGGCAATGGAATCGCCGCACCGTTTTCGCTGACCGATGTGCAGCTTGGGTTTGGGCAGAGCACAGGCATTTCCGCCAGCGGCCAGGAACCGCAAATTTTGTTTGTCGAACCGGGCAAGAAACCTCCAGCAGTGCGCGCCGAAATCAAATACACAGGCTCAGGCCGGTTGCGTGGACGTTGGGAAGTCGTTCGTCCGGGCGAACCTTTGCCGGACGAACGCGATTTGTTGCCCGAAGCTTCGTTGCCGGTGGAAGAGCGCGGCACGCAAGCGCGGTTTAGCCAAATCAGTCGCTTCAACGTGTTTCTGTCTTCGGGAGGTCGGTACACATTGCCTGGGCCGGACGCTTCGCGATTGCCGACGCAAGTGCCGGGATCGTATTTGATCTTGTTGCGCCTTGAGGCTTCGGACGATGGCGTGAACTCTTCCGACCTGAGTGCCGTTGGCGCCGGCCGCAGCGTCGTCAACAGCGGAGCTGCCGCGGGATTCCCACTGCCGGTGTTGCGGTATGTCGTGGGCGGAGGAGACAACACCCAAACTGTTGCCGCTCCCGGCGAGTTCTTGTCACTCCTGCCAAAAGACGGTACAACGCTGCCTGCAACTCAGATTGCGGAATTCATTTGGTCAGAAAATCCGCAAGCCAAACTTTACCGACTGGAAATTGAAGACGATAACGGAAAGCTGATTCATTCCGCCGTGGTCAGAGCGTCCGGGCGAACCTATCGCGCACCTTCATGGTTGAAGAGCAAGGTCGGCGATTCCGCTTTGCGCTGGCGCGTGGTCGCGCTGGATCAGGAAGGCAAAACCGTGGGCGGAACTTCACGGCGAAGTTTTCGATTCGCCCGTTAAGGAGAAACATGAACGATATCATCATTGTTGGCGCAGGCACGGCTGGCTCTGTCCTGGCTGAGCGGTTGACGAGTTCTGGTAAGCTTCGCGTAGTTTTGATCGAAGCAGGGGGCAAACCATCCAGCCCATTTGTCAAAATCCCTGCGGGTTTTGCCAAGTTGTTCAAAACCAAGCTGGACTGGAATTTTGAAAGCGAACCGCAAACTGCCGCCAACGGGCGCAAAGTCTTCACTCCGCGTGGAAAGATGTTGGGCGGTTCGGCGAACATGAACGCCCAGATTCACCAGTGGTGTCATCCAGCGGATTTCGATGAATGGGTGGCGGCGGGCGCGTCCGGTTGGGGATGGGAAGAAGTCGCGCCGACATTCCGCGAACAGGAATCCTGGCTTGGCGAAGAAACCAACGGCGCGCGCGGTCGCACCGGTCCGATGATGGTTTCACCCAACAAGAATGTTCACCAATTGTCGAAGGCCTTTGTCGCGGCGGCTCGCGCGGCGGGTTTGGGCAATCAGCCGCATTACAACGGCGACGCTTTTGAAGGCGCGTGGCTAACAGAACTTGCCCACAAAGACGGGCAACGATTCAGCGCTTTTGACGCTTACCTGAAACCGGCTATGCAACGCTCCAATCTGGAAGTCGTGCGCGAAGCTCAGGTATTACGAGTTGAAATTGCCAACGGGCGAGCTACAGGCGTAACGGTTCGGCAGGGTGGAATTGAGAAAACTTACTCCGCTGGCGGAGTGATTCTGGCCGCCGGGTCTTTCGGTTCGCCGCAAGTGTTGATGCTTTCCGGCATTGGGCCAGCAGCCGCGCTGAAACAATTCGGCATTCCGGTTTATTACGATGCGCCCGAAGTCGGAGCGAATCTTCAGGATCATCCGATGGTCGCGACCATCTTTCGCACACGCGGAACTGACACCTTCAAAAAAGCCGAATCGCCGCTCAGCCTGATTCGTTACCTGTTGTTCAAAAAAGGAATGCTGGCATCGAATGCTGTCGAAGCGATGGCCTTCACCCAGTCGAATGGTGTGCACGGAACTCCGCCTGATGTGGAATTACTTTTGGCTCCGTTTGAATGGCGCAATCAGGGATTGGAAAACCCGCAAGTGGACGCCGTCAGCATAGGCGTTGCGGTGGTCGCTCCACGTTCGCGCGGCAGTTTGCGGTTACGAAGCGCCAATCCGATGGACGCTCCGCTGATTGATTTCGGATTGTTGACCGACCCGGAAGGAAAGGATGCTGCGGCCACAGTGTTCGGAGCGCTATTGGCTCGTAAGCTTGTGACTACTTCGCCGTTGGCTGAGTTTGTCGAAGGAGAAATTTTCCCTGGGCCAGAACTTACGGATGACGCTGAATTATTGGCCAAGCTCGCGTCCGAAATTCAAACCGTTTATCACCCAACTTCCACCTGCCGCATGGGCAGCGATCCGCGCGCAGTGGTTGATCCGAGCTTGCAGGTTCGCGGTGTGGATGGGTTGTGGGTGGTAGATGCTTCTGTCATGCCCGCCGTTCCCAGAGGCCATCCGAACGCCGTTGTCGCCATGATTGCGAACCGTGCGGCGGGAATGGTCGCTTCCAAGATCGCGGCGGCATAGATTACAGGGGCTGTGCAATGACCGAAAATTCAATGAGGATGACGCTTTGGGCGAGCGTGCTGCTCAACGGGATTGGCGCAATGCTGTTTGCCTTTCCTTCGTCTGGCATTGGAGCGGCTCTGGGACTTCCAGACCCAATGCCCTATTTGTACAACACGCTCTGCGCGCTCTTTGTCGGGTTATTCGGCGGCGCTTATGTGTGGCTTGTGCGTCAGCCGCAACTTGACCGTCCGTTGGTGGTATTTGCGGCATTCACAAAGGCATCAGTCTTCACAATATTTTTGATCTTTTGGTTGAAAGGCGTTGTGACCGCGCTCGGATTGCTGATGGTGTTTCCGCATCTGGTCGTTGCGTGTCTATTTTCTCTGTGGCTGTTCAACGGAAAGCGGGAGGCGTGACAGGCGCAGACCTTTGACGCGCATCTTCTTTTTCTCACCGAAAGGCACGCCAGAAGTTTTCAAGCGAACGGTTGCGGCACTTGGCTTGGATCAGAGATGGCTTTTAACGCCTTCTGAAAGAAGTGGAGGATCAATTGCACCAGCTTTTCCAGGTGAACCTAAAGTACAATGCGCCAGGGCGCAAATTCGACTGATCAACACGCTCTTTCTTATACTCTGCGGGATGAGCGGCATCAGAACCGAATCAGGAGGTTGGACAAAAACCTTGCCTTAATCTCATAGCCCTGCCGGTCGCGGTACTGGATCAAAAATCAAAAATGAGGATAACGAATGAAGCTTCTTGAAGGAAAATCTGCAATTGTCACTGGTTCTGGCCGAGGCATTGGCCGAGCCGTCGCCACGTTGTTCGCCGAACACGGCGCTCACGTTGTCGTCAACGATCTGGATGGAGAAGTTGCCGAGGGCGTGGCTAATTCGATCAATGCATCGGGCGGCGTCGCAACAACGTGCGTCGGCAGCGTCACCTCGCCGGATTTCGCGGAAAAAGTCGTTCAAACCGCCGTCCAGGAATTCGGAAAGCTGGACATTATCGTCAATAACGCCGGTTACACCTGGGACGGGGTCATCCAAAACGTCACTGATGAAATGTGGGAAGCAATGATCGCTGTTCATTTGACAGCTCCATTTAAGATCATTCGAGCAGCGACGCCTTACATGCGCGAAGCCGCCAAGCGCGAAATGGCTGAAGGCAAGCGCATTCATCGCAAGATCATCAATGTGTCGTCCACTTCGGGGGTGGCGGGGAATCCGGGGCAGGTGAATTATTCGGCGGGCAAGATGGGGATTGTCGGCGTGACCAAAACTCTGGCCAAAGAGTGGGGACGGTTCAGCATCAACGTCAACGCTGTGGCGTATGGTTTTATCGAAACGCGGCTGACGGCTGCCAAAGAAACTCAGACGCCGGTTCACGTGGGCGAAAATGAAATCCAGCTTGGCATCCCTGATTCGATGCGTCAGGCCGCGATGAACTTCATCCCGCTCGGACGTGCCGGAACTCCTGAAGAAGCTGCCGGGCCAGTGCTTTTCCTGGCTTCGCCGCTTTCAGATTACGTGACTGGGCATGTGGTGTTGGTGACTGGCGGGTCGTACGTATAAAACTCGCGCGAACTGTCCGTTTGCGTCTTGCGAGCAAAGCCGCAAACGGGCAGTTCGCGCTAAATTTATCGCCGATCTTTGAGCTTCACCTTAAGCCGGGCAATTTCACTATCTTCCAGCGAAAGTTCCAGCGCCTTTTCCCAATGCCGTCTGGCTTCGACAAGTCGGCCAAGTTTTTGCAGTACATCGCCCAGGTGTTCGTGCGCTGCGGCGCTGCGGCGCGCATATGCCATAGCCTTTTCCAAACTTTCTTTGGCTTTTTCAGTGTTGCCGAGTTTGAACTGTGCCCAACCTAAGCTGTCCCAAAAACTGCCGTTGATGGGTTCGATGGCAATGGCTTGTTCGATCAAATCCAGAGCTTCTTTATGACGGTTGCCGCGTTCCAGTAACAGGTACCCCAGATTGTTCAGCGCTGTGGCGTTGTCTGGGTGCTGTTTCAGCAGATCGCGCAACGTCTTTTCGGCGGCATCGTGCCTGCCTGCCTTTTCCAGGACGGTGCTGAGTTTGACGCTTGCTTCCGGATCGTCCGGATTCAACGCGATGGATTTGCGGGCAGCCTCTTCGGCTTCTTTCAATTTGCCCTGTTGCAGGTAAACGCCGGTCAGCAAGAGATAAACGACACTGTCTTCGGTGGCGTCTTCAGGGTGACCTTTGACCAGTTCGCGCAAATGTTCGGTGCTTTCATCGCCGCGTTTCATCTCGCTCAGGATCATCGCTTCCGTGTATTTCAACGAACGGTCGTCAGGATAACGGCGAACCGCCGCGCGCACGATGTCCAAGGCTTCGCGGCGTTTTCCTTCTTCCAGCAGGTTTTCAATCGTTACCAAATCAGCCAACGGATTTTGTTCGTCAATCAACCGGCGAGTTCTCGCCAACAAAGCTTGCAGCTTGGTTTGATTGCCTGTGCGGCGGAAAATCACTGCCAGACGGCTGACGATTTCATTGAAGAGCGGCGTATTGGCAGGTGTCAACGCGTTTTTACCCGCGTAGTTTTCAAATGCCTGTTCGTATTGAGCGATGGCTTCTTCATTGCGCCCCATCTCTTCGAAAGTCTGAGCCAGTTCCAGCATCAAGTCTGTGCGCGTTTCGGATTCGATTTTCGCCAACGCTGTTTTCAGCGTTTCAATGGCGGCTTTGCGCTGACCAGCTCTGCGCTGAGCCAATGCCAATAACCCCGCAGCGCTGGCGTTTTCGGGGTCAGTGGTCGCGAATTCGCGCAAGCGTTCGATGGCTTCGTTATAACGTCTGGCTCGGATCAACGCCGAACCGTAACCGAGCAACAAGGCCGTGCTATTCGCGGTTTTAAACAACTGGCTCAGGATTCGGGTTTCGTCAGCGCTGGTTCCGGCGACACGCAAAATGTTGATCAGATTGCGCGCGTAATCGCTGACTTCAGGGTTCATTTCGTACGCGTGTCGAGCGGCGCTGATGGCTTCCGGGTTGCGATTCTGATTTAGATAAATTTGCGAAAGCTGGTAATAAGCGCGATCCGGCGTCAAATCGGCATTCATCAGCGTCTGGTAAAAAAACTGATCGCTGGGGACTGGCGCTCCAGCCCATTTTTCCAGCGCTTGAATCTGTTTGGCTGGCTGATTTTTAATCCCGAACATTTCCGACAGAAACGCCCAGGCTTCGGCGTTCAACTGATCAAGCTCAGTGACTTTTTCGTACGCTGAAATTGCCGGATCAAGCAGTGACGGGCGCAAGTTGTTTTCTGAGCGAGCGGCAAAAATGCGCAGCCGGGCCAACAACAAATGCGCGCCAAGACTTTTTGAATCCAGACGAATCGCCTCCTGAGCTTCGCGCTCTGCAGGGCTGGGCTGATTCAGAAAGAAGAAAAAGATTTCGCCTAACTCGACGTGCGGCTCGGCGGCGGTTGGGTCCAATTGAATGGTTTCACGGAAGGCGCGGATCGCTTCTTCCAGAATGGTTCGGCTATTGACGCGCAACGCTTCGTTTTTCAATCGTCGAGCTTCGATGAATTTTAGATACGCTCGCTGTCGTTGTTGGGAATCGGCTGAAAAATTGGACGGCAACGGCAGCGCTTGCTGGGCAAATGTAGCGTTGACGTTGCCCAGTGAAATCGCAATCATCAAAACAAGCGAAGCCAAATTCGAAGCGAAAAACTTTATCATTTATTTCTGGTCACTGAGCAGTTGAAGGTGCGTTTCCAGATCGTGCTTTGGCGCTATCCGCAACGGCGCGTTCCCATTCGCTTTTACGCGGAAAGGTGTACAGCAGCAAGAACAAACTGACGACGCCCAGCCGCCAACTGTACTGATAATCTCCGGTTATCAAATACAGAGCCAATCCGCCGATGGCTGCAATTTCCGCCAAGGCGCAAATGATGACCGTGATTGTGAACAGGTGCCGCAATACAGCGATGGCACCTCGCTGCTTAGCTGTCGCCATCATCGTTTTGGACATCAGAATACGACGCAGTGCGACGACGACGACGCCCAGAACGATGACAGCAGAATAAACTGGCTGAGCCCAAGGCTCAGTTCCGGGTTTGATGTCATCAATGGTGATGAATTTGGCAATGATCAGATAAACCAGCACGCTGATGCAGAATGCCACGACAATGATTGCTGCTGTTCGATACTGCTGAGCCAGGGCTTTTTGATGTTCAATAGAAATGTATTCCATACGAATTATCGGTGATGCTTTGTGTTACTCCGTGGAAGCTCTCAAGACTCCATTTTCAATGGTTAGATCGTCCTTGGTCCCTTTTTTACCGTCGGGGCCAGCGGAAGACAGGGAATAACTGGACGACGTGCCGCGATATTCAAACTGTTTTCCCCAAAGATCGAAGCGCGGAGCCGTAGGCAAATAACGTGGCGAAAGAAAATCCAGCAACTCAGCGATTTCGTCCGTAACGGCAAATTGGCCGTGTTCTTTTTGGTAAGCCGTCAATCCTTCAGCCAGCTTTTGCAACAGCGCCGTCGTCCGCCGAGCCTTTTCGCGTTTGACGGCTTCTTCAATCAATTCGAACGATTCCCATTGGCGGTCACCTAATCGGACTTCGGCAATTTGCCAGCCGCTTTTTTCTTTTTTGACTCGGAAAGACGTTTCGATCTGAGCTTCGACAATTGTGTTGCCGCCGAATCCGGTTTCGACCTTCTTGATCTGAACCTGATCCTTGCTCAGATTCGCCCCGGCTAGATGCTGTAACAGCTCGCGCGCCTGTCGCACGCTCAAGGTGTCAGCCGCCAGCGTTATTGCCCAGACTCCTGTCATTACAGCCACGCAAACTGCTGCCAGCCAGAGAAATGTTCGAGACTTAAACATGGATTTCATAAGCGCCCCGGTTCAGGAAATGATTGAAATTCAATTCGCGGTGGATGGTAGCAGATGCAATTGACCAATCGCCAGCTAACAGGGATTCGCGGACGCAAAAAACCATACTTCCCAATTCGCATTGCCCGTTGCGCTGAAAATTACCTTTGCTGTTGGCTCACTGCGAACTGGGAAGTGTGGGATGACGAATGGAGGAAGGAATTTATTTACCTTGCCGTTTCCACTTGGCTCGTTCTTCGCCAGCCTTCGTCAGCTTTTTCACCCGGTTTTTCTCGACGCGTTGAGCGAATTGATCCTGACGCCGTGCCAGATGATCCAGTTCCCGCTGCATCTTCAAATAGTTTTCAAGCCTTGCAGAGTCGAGCTTGCCGTTTGCAATGGCCGTGCGAACGGCGCATCGAGGCTCGGTTTCGTGTTTGCAATTGGTGAAATAACAGTTCGTGGCAATTTCTTCGATGTCTTCAAAGGTGGCTTCAATCCCTTCCTCGGCGTCCCATAATTGAAGTTCGCGCATGCCGGGTGTGTCCAGCACCAGGCCTCCGCTCGGCATTAGTATTAATTCTCTATGCCGGGTTGTGTGCAAACCGCGATCGTCCTGTTCTCGGATTTCCTTAACGGCTTGGCGCTCAAAACCGATCAGGCGATTGATCAAGGTGGACTTGCCTACACCGGACGAGCCAATTAACGCGACGGTCTGGCCAGGCCGAAAGTAATGTCCCAGAGCTTCCAAACCTTCGCCTTTAATTGCGCAAACGGCGTGAACTGGCGTGCCCTTGGAAATTTCGATGACTTGTTCAAACAAGTTGCCCACGTCGTCGCAAAGATCGGTTTTGGTCAATAGAACTACAGGACTGGCCCCGCTGTCCCAGGCTATGGTTAAGTAGCGTTCGATGCGGCGCGGGTTGAAATCCTGGTTCAACGAGGTGACTAAAAACACAGTGTCAATGTTTGCGCCGACAATCTGCTCCTCGGTTTTGGAGCCTTTGGTTTTGCGGGCGAATTTGCTGCGGCGAGGCAGCACCGCGTGAATGGTGGCTTTGTTTTCGGTTCCAACCTTGCGTAATGCCACCCAGTCGCCGACGGCTGGAAGCTCTGCGCGGCTGCTGGCTTCGTGTTTCAGCTTGCCTGAGATTTCGGCCAGCATTTCTTCTTTGTCGGTCAGAACGCGAAAAAACTGGTTATACTCCAGCGCGACACGCGCGGGCACGTAGCCATGTTTGGCCAAGGGAGTGAAGCTGGCTTCGAAAAACTGGTCCCAGCCATAACGTTGCAATAAATTACGATCAAAACTCATTTCGATTGTCTCCTGACAGTTGTCCGCTTACGGATTAAAAAATGGTGAGTGGTTAGGACTAATTGGCTGCGGTTGAGAAGAGTTGCCGCTAATAGACACACAAACCCTTCTTCATCGAATTGGACGACGAAGTTTGTCAATTCAGGCGAACAACTCATTTTTTAGCGGACAATCATAGGCACGTGTGAATCGAACTCATTTGGAAAGTCAGATGCTACACGCAGTTTACAGGGGAGGCAACTACTCAAGGCTAAGACAAAAATCCCTGTGGCTGAAAAAAGGAGTAACCTTGTGTTGTTCTGGGCCGTCTATCCAGACAGGCTCACTGAGAAAAGCACCAGCCGGTGTTTCTTCAAAGGGGTATCCTCCTGTAAGCCGCTCGGAATTCGGAAGTCCGAGCGGCATTTTTTTTCTTTGGGGCTGGGGGGACCGGCCAGACTGGCTTCTCTGCCCAGTCAAAACGCGGGAATTTTCGAAACTGAACGAAAGCTTGGTTTCAATTTCAAAAAAGTTGACTGATTGCGTGAACCCATCAGCGGAAAACGTCAAAAGGCCGGTAGTTTGGGGGCATTGCTTGCGCCGCAATTTTTTAGTGGTGTATGATCCTTTTCGATCGTTCAGTGATTGATTGCCCGATCAATCATCTGTTTCTCAAATGGTTCTCAACGCTCAGATACAGGTTGGTAATTTCCAGTAAGGAGTTGGTTCAATGTCCATTCGCAGCAAACTTACTTTGATCACGCTTTCCGCATTCATCGCGCTTTATTCGGTTGTGGGCGGAATGCTTTCACGCTCGAACAATCCCCTGGTCAGAGCATTTGCCGATCCTGGGCCATATGCCCAGTTGAGGATTTTCGAAGATGTGGTCAGGCACATCGTCAACGAATATGTTGAAAAACCTGACCTTGAAAAAGTTCGCATTGGAGCCTTGCGTGGATTGACCGACGGCCTTGATCCTTTCAGCGCCTACCTGTTACCGCCTCAAGTCAAAGAATATCAATCGGGCAAATTGAACACTGATGTGACCGGAATGGTCATCGGCCAGTATTCTGGCTTTGCTTATGTGATTGCCGTTGTTCCCGGCTCACCGGCCGACAAATCCGGCATTCGAGTTGGCGATGTGATTGAATATATTGATGGCCATGCGACGCGCGATTTGGATTTGTTTGATGTTCGCTCGCTGTTGAGCGGTGCTGCAGGATCGAGCGTTGAACTTGCGTTGATTAACCGCAAGACCGAAAAGATCAAACTGGTTCGCGGCAATGTTTCGGTGATGGCTCCGGAAGTGAAGGCGCTGGAACAGCAAATCGGTTACATCAAAGTTCCGATTTTGGGCAAAGGGCAGTCAGAAGCTGTGGCTTCGGCAATTAAAGATGCCATCAAGAAAGGCGCTAAGTCCATAGTCCTTGACCTGCGAGGTTCAGCGGGCGGTGATTTAAAAGAAGGCGTGGCGGTTGCCGATTACTTTTTGAAATCCGGAAAGATTGCCACTTCGGTTGGGCGCAAAGATCAGGTGGTTGCCACCTATGAAGCTAAACCCGACAATGATCTGACGGATTTGCCTGTGGCAGTGATTATTGATCGTACGACTGCCGGAGCCTCCGAAGTCGTTGCCGCCGCTATCATGGAAAATCAACGCGGCGATGTGGTTGGTGAGCGGACTTTGTTCGGAATGGGCGTCGAACAGCAATTATTCCCGATGGATGACGGCTCGGCGTTGTTGCTCACCACGGCTCGTCATGCGTCACCAAGCGGAAAGATTTTTATGGCTGATGGCGTTGTGCCGAACGTCGAAGTGAAACGCGCCGATTTGGCTGATTTGGGAGGCGATGATGGGCAACGTTCAGGCACAGAAGGGCAACCGCCTGTGCTGGTTGCGCCGAAGCCTACTGAAGATTTGATGCTCAAAAAAGCCATCGAAGTTTTGGTTTCCGGGACAAAAGCCAAAAAGAAATCCGCCTAAATTGTATTCTCCTCTTGAACTGGTCGCGGGCTTCTACTCAAACGAGAGAAGCCCGCATTTCTTTTTTCACTCATACTATCCGTTGATTGTTGAAATCTGTCTGGTCAACTCCATCAGCCGCCAGTAAAATGCTGTTACGCTGACCAATTGATATAAACATAAAGCGAATCGTTTATTTTGCTGAAACTTTTTAGACCTGAGGACACAATGACTCGAAATTTCCCGTCTTCTTTTATGAGCCACAAATACTCTATCTGGCGCGTCAATTTGGTGTTTGGCGCCATGTTATTTTTGACTGCTTGTGGGTCACCGGAATCGCAAACCTCACACTCAAATCACCAACAAAGCAATCAAGCAAGCGCAAATCCAACGCCGAGAATTCCAGCCTTTATCAGTAATTTGGCTGAGGCGGGGCCGTTGCCCAAGGCCTTGGATCCAAGGCAGTTTTCCGATCCTCCCGTCGTCAAGGCCTACACGTATGCGGCGCAGAACCCCGAAATTTTTGCTCAGCAGCCATGCTATTGCTATTGCGACACAGGAGAAGGCCACAAAGGTTTGCTCGATTGCTTTGCCACGACCCACGGAGCTACCTGACCGCTTTGTCTCAAGGAGGGGCTCCTTGTTCACAAGCTGATTGGCGAAGGCAAAAATGCTGTTGAGATTCGTAATTTAATCAATAACCGTGAATGGCAAAACGTAAAGTTGGAGTAGCTGCATCAAGAGAGTCGAAACTATGCGTTCAATTATTATCGTGGGACTGTTTGTCTTTCTCGGCCTGAGCGCTTCGGCACAGACAATTACGGTGAGCAACTTCTTGCATCCCGATGCGCCTGTGTCGCGCGAATCATTTGCGGCAATAGACGGTCAGAATTTTACCGATACCCAATTGGTCGAGCCGTTCTTCCCACCGACTACGCTGGGCGGAGTGACCGTGACGCTTGACGGAATTCCGCAACGGATTCGCTCTGTTTCGCCAACCCGGGTCGTGATTCTGGTGGACGCGCCGGGACCGGCTGTGCGCTCGCTGGAGTTAAGAACCAAAACAAATGTGATTCACCGCAATGCGTTGCAGATGGTTAGTTATTGGCCGAGTGTTTTTGTGCAAAGCACAGGGGAGGACAGCGAGGCTTTTTATCCCTCGGGGTTATGGACAACTGACGGCATTACCTTACGCCCGGTGACCAGCGCTTCCATACCTGTTGGGCCGTCGAATCGCCCCACTCTGGTTGTGATCCAAGGTTCAGGTTGGCGGTTAAATGCAACAATCGTAAAAGTTCGGCTGAATGGAAATTCCTGCACGGTGATTGCCGCCCGGCCCTCGTCGCTATTTGCCGGACAGGACGAATTGGTGTTTCAAGTCCCTTCTTATTTAGCGGGAACTGGCGTTATGGACTTAGTGGTATCGGTGGCGGGACGCGAATCCAATTTTGCCAGAATCAATTTGGGGAACGCCGCCAGCCTGGCAGCAAGATGATGAATTGCCAGATTGTGCGCCCTAAACGTATAATCTTAGTGCAAGATACATCTTGGTAAGCTTTGATGGCTTGCCTAAACAATTACAACCTGGAAAAGAATGCTCAAAGAATCACTCGGAATCGTAAAGCGCCATCAAGTCGGTGGAGAAGTCGAAACACGTTGCGGAAAATGCAAAGAGCTTCGCTCTCATACAATTGTCGCCCTCAAAGAAGACACTGGTGAGATTGCGAGAGTGCAATGCGGATTTTGCAACGCCAACCACATCTATCGTGCTCCCAAAACCAAAACTGCTTCAACTCGAACGTCCAGCAGAGGAACAAGAAAAGACTCTTCTTCGCTTGAATCCAGCGGCCCGCCGAGACCTTATTCCATGCAAGAACGGTTTTCCGTCGGGGACCGATTGGAACATCCAAAATTTGGTTCGGGTGTTGTGATGGAAGTTCGTTCAGGCAAGATTGACGTAAAATTCGGCAGGGAAATGAAGACTCTGATTCACGCGGCCTAAGGAAAGCTGTGAATCAACCCTGAAGCTTACGCCCTTTCAGCCACTCGGACAGAAACTGGCGTGCTTGTGACAAAGCTTTGCCGCGATGACTCCGTGATGATTTTTCTTCGCGCGTAAGCTCGGCGAAGCTTTGACCAAGTTCCGCGTCGATAAAAACAGGGTCGTAGCCGAATCCATTCTTGCCGATTGGAGCGCGGGAGATAAAGCCCTCACATCGGCCTTCAAAAATTTGCTTGAGGCCCGTTCCGGCCAAAGCAATACTGCAGACAAAATGCGCGGAGCGTTGTTCATCGGGAATTGGTTTCATCTCTTCCAATAACAATTCGACCTGCTCTGCGCTCGACATACCCTCTCCGCCATATCTGGCCGAATACACACCTGGTCTGCCGCCAAGCGCATCAACTACCAATCCCGAATCGTCCGCCAACGCGGTCAAACCAGTCAGTGAGTGGTAATGTTCGGCTTTGAGCAAGGCATTTTCGGCAAAGGTCTGGCCGGTTTCTTCGATGGTGGGCGGAATTTCAGGCAAGTCTGCAAAGCCGATCGCGCGGCAGTCCAGATCGGCAAGCATTGAGGCAAGTTCGGCGACCTTGCCTGCATTGGAAGTTGCAATCAACAACGTGGTCATTGGTTTTTAGAATGTAAGAGTGATGTCTGCTCCGATGCGAGCAATGGCAACTGTAATGTTGTCAGTTCCGCCGCGTTCGTTGGCCATCGCAATCAAGGCTTCGCAGGCGTGCACTGCCGGAGCGAGTTGAACCAGGCGGAAAATCTCTTCATCTCGCACAAGATTGGTTAACCCGTCCGTGCAAAGCAGGAATGTGTCGTCTTGAGCGATGCGAATCGGTTCGGCCAATAAATCCGGCAGAATATGAGACCTCAAACCGAGAGCGCGATCCAACCAGTTTCGTTCAGGATGGTTGGCAGCTTCGTCTTCTGTAATCAGCCCATCATCCAGCATGCGCTGAACTCGTGAATGGTCACGCGTCAGTTGGCGAATCCGATTATTACGAATCAAGTAAACCCGGCTATCGCCAACGTGAGCCACATAGGCAGCTTCATTGTAAAGCGCCAGCGCCGCACAGGTTGATCCCATGCCTTTGCATTGGCGATCGCGGTTGGAACGGTGATGAATGACGCGATTGGCTTCGGCAATGGCCAACGCCAGCCTGTCGTTGATGGAAAACTCGGCATCGCTGGTGCTGAAAAAGCTTTGGCGGATAGTTTGGACCGCCAACTGGCTGGCGACCTGCCCACACGCCCCTCCTCCCAGGCCGTCAGCCAGGACGAGCAGATTTACGCCGATGCGCTCGTCGTTGACGCAACAAAGGGCGTCTTCATTTTCCTTGCGCTCAAGTCCCGTATCTGTGCGGTGAGCGGTAATAATCTGATGACGCATACAAACTCAAAAGGCAAAAAGGCAACAGGCAACTCTCAAACGTCGGATTGTGATTTCAGCATTTGGGAGGGATCGGTGCCAATTGCCTTTTGTTTTTAAGCAGTGGGCTGGGCGGTAACGAAGGTCATGACCGTGTTGCCAAGTCGGACTTGGTCATAACTTTGTAGCGGATGCGATTCACTAATTTCTCGCCCATTGATGAACGTGCCATTTCGGGAAAGGTCGTCTTTAATCAGAAAGCGACCTTCACGGTGGACGATAATTGCGTGTGAACCGCTGACCGTTTCGTCATCCAGAACAATGTCGCAAACCGGATTTGCACCAATCCGGTTGTATCCGGAATAAATTTGATAATCTTCGCCATCAGGGTTGCGAGTGTAACTGATTAGCCAGCCGACCAATTTTCCTTTTGTTGACTTTTGCGAATTGCCTGGATCGGCGACGAGAATTGTCCGGCGGTCATCAGCTGGCACAGCTTTAGGAATAGCGTCAAACGCTTCCAGCTTCGGGTCAGGGGACACAATTGTCGCAGCCTGCATCAACGGGGGATGCGGCGGAGGGGCTACCGGAGGCTTCACTGGTGGCGGTGGTGGTTCAAAGTTGAACGCAGGAATTTCCGCGATAGTCGTTTCAGCCAAATGCGAAATGACTTCAGTGGGTGCAGGGGGAACAGGCTTGGCTGCTGCTGTTTGTTCAAGCACTTCTGAGAGTTCGACTTCCCCAATGCGGGTTTCAAATGCTTGCGGGGGGGGCACCGTGTCAAACGATTCGATACGAGTTTCGTAGTTGGCGATGAAAGGAGCGGCGCTCGTGGAAAATTCTCCGGTTGATTCTGACGCCGAGAGGCTGGTCGCCGCAGAGTGTGCAGGGGAAACCTCCGGCACTGAGGTCGTCGGCTCGAATGCGGTGACCGGTTCTTCGATACGAGTAGCGAAATCGTTTTGCGTATCCGGCGCGGACGCAGATTCGGGCTGCGGGCAGTATGGACAATACTGATAAATCGCGCTGTAAACATGACCCTGCGGACAGTTGATCAATGACGAAGTTGGCATAGATGGACGCGGGAATGGGTTACCGCAATTGCCGCAAAACTTAGCAGTTTCCATGTTCTGGCTACGACAAACCGGACAAGTCAGCATTTGAATCCTCCTCAAATCACAAAAAATTGAATCGTCGCTTAATTTTGTTTTGCGAGACTTATCGAATAAATACTGGAGCAATCAACGAATTATTACGGGGCCGAACCGACAGCGCGCATACTACCATGCCAGACATCAGCGCGACAGACTGTAATTGATTCATCGCGATTCGGGGTGTCTTGTCCAAGCGGAGAAACAAGTTGACGGTGTTTAGCCCTTTCAGTACACTCGCCCGCGCTAGTGATTGTTACTCACACCGGCATTGAACTCCTGAGAATTACCTCGCTTCAGCAGATTGCCCACGGATGTTTTATAGGTCTATTACTGGGAATTTGTTACTAATTCTTCAGGAGCGTCGCTGGCAACCCTAGTCTTCTCATAAGTCATAATGTATTTGGCTCATCACTGGATGGAATAACGAGTTTAGGTTGAAAGAACCACCCAACACTCTAAGTCCCCTTCAAGTCTCATTTTTGCCTGAAGCCTTTTCGGAGGCTGAATGGTTTCAATCAACAATTTACCGATAACTGAACCGAAACTGTGATCCAGGAGAGAAGTATTCGACATGCCTACTTCACGTATTCCTTCACGATTTTTACAAAAAAGAACTTTTTACTTTTTTTCTCTGATTCTGATTTTTGCTTTACCGTTGGCTTGGGGATGGCAATCTTTGCACGCAGCCAAGCAAGTTGACCGAGCCATGTCAACGGCGCAAAGAAACTTGCCTGTTCCCGGGTATCGCAGCTCTACTGGCAAACACAAATTGCGTGTGACTGATTCTCAGGCTGCCGCAGAATTGAAGCGGCTGGGCGCGAAATTGGTGGCCGACTATGGATCGTTTCAGGTGTTCAATGCGGACGAAATGATGGTTCGGGCGATGAGGAAAAGCGATGCCATTCAGTTTAGCGACGAAGACAATCTGATCCGCCTTAATTCCGCAGTGTTGGATACCACGAAAACCGAATTGCAGCGCGAACGGGGCAAACGCGCCGGCTTCAACGGAGAGGAATCGCTTCATTTGGTTCAGTTTGCCGGGCCCATCAAGCCAGCCTGGTACGACGCGTTGGAGGCAACCGGAGTAAAAATCGTCAATTACATCCCAAACAATGCGTATTTGGTTTTCGGCGATCAACAACAATTGGCCAGATTGTCGGCCTGGGCTTCCGACTCGGCTTATGTGCAATGGGATGGCGAATACAAATCGGATTACAAGGTAGACCCGGCAGTTTATGCCGAGCGCGGTAACCTGAAGGATGGCGACAACAATGAGCTATTTGCCATACAGTTGGTTTCGGATGGCGGAGGCAATCAAACCACCAGATTCACAATTGATGAGTTGAAGACTGAGCCCATTCGTAACCAATACAACATTCTGAGGTTCGTCAACATAATCGTTAAATTACCAACTGTGCTTGTGGATCGGCAATTGGCCATCCGGCCAGACGTGGTTTCGATTTCGCGGTATGTGGTGCCTGAAAAATTCGACGAGCGGCAGGATCTTATTCTCACTGGCAATTTGACGGGCAATTCTCCCACGCCGAGCAATTACTTGACCTACTTGTCCAACCAGGGGTTTGCCCAAGCACAATTCGATGCTTCCGGATTCGCGGTCAATGTGGTGGATAGTGGAATAGACAACGCGACGACCGCTCCGAACCATTTCGCGTTGTATACGGGCGGAGTGGCTTCAAATGCCAGCCGCGTCATGTTCAATCGGTTGGAAGGGACCCCCAACGGCGCAAACAGCACTTTGCAAGGATGTGATGGTCACGGCAACCTCAATGCTCATATTGTCGGGGGCTTTATTCCGAATGGATCGCCGTTTGACGTGTTTCCCCACGCTGATGGCAGTGGATTCCGCTACGGTTTGGGAGTTGCGCCCTTTGTCCGGCTGGGCTCGACTGTGGTTTTCGATCCGAATACCTGGACGTTTCCCAGCTTGCCCGCCATCGAATCGCGCGCTTACAACGACAACGCTCGTATTAGCAGCAACAGTTGGGGCGCAAACGCTGGCGGAGCTTATACCATTGACTCGCAAGCTTATGACGCGCTGGTTCGAGATTCTCAACCGACGGGCGCACCATTTCCTCAAGCGGGCAATCAGGAAATGGTGATTGTTTTTTCCGCAGGAAACTCCGGCCCCTCTTCAGTCACAATCGGCTCACCGGGCACAGCCAAAAACGTGATCACGGTTGGCGCAGCGGAGAATGTCCAAGCTTTGGGTGGCGCGGATGGTTGCAACATTGCCGATTTTGGAGCCGACAGCGCTAATGACATGATCGCTTTTTCCAGCCGTGGCCCGACAACAGACGGACGCAATAAGCCTGAAATCGTAGCTCCGGGAACACACATTACCGGCGGCGTGGCTCAAATCGCTAATCCATCGTCCACCGGTCAGGCCAATGCGTGCTACACCGGCGGCGGAGTTTGTGGCGGCGTCAGCGGAAGCAACTTTTTTCCTACGGGGCAGCAGTTTTACGTCGCTTCTTCGGGAACAAGTCATGCCGCTCCGGCAGTGGCAGGCGCAGCGGCGTTGTTACGGCAGCGGTTTGTCAACGCCAGCTTATCAGCGCCCAGTCCCGCAATGACCAAAGCTGCGCTGATGAATTCGGCGCGTTATATGAGCGGAATGCTGGCCAACGACACGTTGTGGTCGAACGTGCAGGGAATGGGCGAGGTTAATTTGTCTACGGCCTTTGAGCTTTTTTCCGGGCCATCGGTGCTGCGCGATCAGCTTTCCGCGGACACCTTCACCACCACTGGGCAAACGCGATCCTTTGCGGGATCAATTTCCAGCGCCGCTCAACCGTTTCGTGTCACGCTGGCTTGGACGGATGCTCCCGGTGCGACCTCCGGCAATTCATTCGTCAACAATCTGGATTTGGAAGTCGTCGTCGGCGGCCAGACCTACAAAGGAAATGTTTTCAGCGGAGCTTCGTCTGTGATCGGAGGTTCCGCCGACGCGCGCAATAACGCGGAAAGCGTGTTTCTGCCCGCAGGAGTCAGCGGCCCCTACACGGTCAGAGTGATCGCGTCGAATATCGCGGGAGACGGCGTGCCGAATTCCGGCGGAGCCTTGGATCAGGATTTTGCGCTGGTGGTTAGCAATGCCAGTTTGACGCCTCAACCGGTTATGACTCCGGTGGGAGCAGCAATTACGGTTGAAAGCTGCGGAACCGGCAACGGCGCGATTGATCCCGGAGAAACAGTGACGGTCAATCTGTCGATGCAAAACGTTGGAGAAGTCAACACTTCCAATTTAATCGCCACGCTTCAGGGAACTGGTGGCGTGAATAATCCCAGTGGCCCGCAAAATTATGGAGCGCTGGCCTTTGGCGGAGCTTCGGTAGCCAAATCATTCACGTTTACGGCCAGCGGAACTTGCGGAGGAACTGTTACCGCAACGCTGGCGTTGCAAGACGATTCGGGGAGTTTGGGAACGGTTTCGTTTACCTTCACAGTGGGAACGGCAACAATCAGCTCCAACTCATTTTCCAGCGCGGCGGCAATCACCATTCCCAGCGGCGCGCCGGCAACGACAGTGGGCAACGCTTCGCCTTATCCATCGCAAGTCACCGTCACCGGCATGACCGGAACCGTCAGCAAAGTCACCGTCACGCTGACCGGAGTCAATCACACCTTCCCGGATGATCTGGATCTCTTGCTGGTCGGCCCCAGCGGACAAGCTGTCGTTTTGATGTCCGACGCAGGCGGTTCGACGGACCTGGTGAATGCGAACCTGATCTTTGACGACACAGGTACGCCAGTCCCGGACTCGTCTGCGATTGTCACTGGAACATATAGCCCGGCGAATTACGGCGGAGTCGACACGTTTTCTTCGCCTGCTCCATCGGGGACGTATTCATCGTTGTTGTCTGCGTTTAATGGAACTTCGGCGAATGGAACCTGGTCGTTGTATGTCGTTGACGATTCCGACGCGGAAGTCGGCAGCATCACAGGCGGCTGGAGTTTGAACATCACGACTTCAACGCCAAGCTGCTGCAACGTGGCTTGTCAGACGATAACGATCAGTCCGTCAACTCTTCCCAATGCAGTCCTTGGCCGAGCGTATAGCCAGCAACTGACACAGACCGGCGGGCTGAATCCCATTAGCTTCAGTTTCACCGGAACTTTGCCGACCGGATTGACGCTGAGCAGCAGCGGATTGCTGTCGGGAACGCCGACGACGACCGGAACGTTCAATTTCACGGTTCAGGTTACTGACGGCAATGTATGCACAGGTACTTTGGCTTACGCGATGAATGTCACGCGGTTGCAGTTTTATCCGTTGGCGACGCCGATTCGCTTGCTGGATACCAGAGTCGGCGCGACCGTCGGCTGTAATCTGCCTGGAGCGCCAATCAGCGGAGGAACGTCGCTTACGCAAATTGCGCGTGGCACTTGCAGCAGTCAGACCATACCGGCGAATGCGATGGCCATCACCGGTAACATCACAACAGTAGAATCCGGTGGCGGATTTCTGACGCTTTATCCCAGCGACGCCGCCTTGCCGCTGGTTGCCAATTCCAATTACGCCGCAAACGAAATCCTGAACAACGTCTTTACTGTGGGGTTGGGCGAGCCCGATGGTGCGTTCAAGATTTTTGCTTCTTCGACGACCAATGTTGTGGTGGATGTCACTGGCTACTACGCTCCTCCAGGAACCGGGGGCTTGTATTTCCATCCTTTACCAACGCCGATTCGATTGTTGGACACGCGTGTCGGAGCATCTGTGGGATGCAACTTGCCTGGAACGCCGATTCAGGCTGCGACAGACACTGTGCAAACCAGCCACCTGACTTGCGGTGGGGTGACAATTCCGGCGGCGGCTCGCGCTATTGTCGGTAACGCGACGGTGGTTTCTCCGGGAGCCAACGGCTTTTTGACGCTGTTTCCGGCGGATGCAACCAGGCCGTTTATCGCCACCTCGAATTACAGATCGGGAGTAACGATGAACGGACCGTTTAATGTGGGATTGACAGCCACAGGTCAGTTCAAGGTTTATTCGGTTGCTACGACGGAACTGGTGATTGATGTGTTGGGGTATTTCAGCACCGAAGCCAGCGATGTCAACGGCGCAGGGTTACTGTTCACAGGCTTATCGCATCCGGTGAGGTTGCTGGAAACCAGAACGGGCCAGCCGAGCGGCTGCACGATGCTCAATTCGCAAATCGCTGGTGGTGCTACCATTACTCAGAGTGCTCGTGGAACTTGTGACGGAGCGACGATTGCCAACACCGCATTGGCAGTGGTTGGAAATGCGACTGTGGTTGGCCCGGCTGCCAATGGCTTCTTGACGTTCTGGCCGAGCACAGCGACGCAACCGTTTGTCGCCACTTCCAATTACATCAGCGGCAAAACGTTCAACCGGCATTTCATTGTCGGATTGGGATCTGCCGACGGCGCGTTCAAGATATTCTCCGCCTCGACAACCGATTTGGTAGTGGATGTCGTTGGCTACTTTGCGCCTTGATGCGTGATTGAAATTGGTAAAGGCAGAAACAAGCCCGAAGTAAGTGTAAAGGACGCGCTTACTTCGGGCTTATTTTCTGCCCGGAAGCATTATTGCGGTGCAAGGTAGTGATGGAGTTTAGCCCGGAATTTTTCTTTAATGCGGCCCCACCAGCCGTGCGGAGGTTTGCGAAAAACGCCGACCGTGTCTCCCCAGACAGCGCTGTTCGCTTCTTCGTGAGCTTCCCAATCAGTGCTGACTTCGATCATCGCCAGCCTTCCGTATCTGGCCAGCGCCTTGAATCCATCGGAATAATAACGCCAGCAATCCACTGGATAGCCATGTTCCGGCCCACGCGATGGCGCTATCAGAAAAATGTAGCCCCAGGGTTTCAATACCCGAACCATCTCCATCCAGGTCAGCCAGAAATATTCAATGTGTTCAAACGCCTGACCGGAAACAATCACGTCCACCGAACCGTCCGGCAGAGGAATTCTGTACGGCGAAGTCAGCACCATATCCACATTCGGCCCGGCGGCCAAATCAATTCCCGTGTAGTTCCACTTTGGGTGAGACAGCAGCGGTTTGTAACAACCATTCACGTCGTAACTGCCAATGTCCAAAATCTTCAGTTCGGAATCCGGGTTCAAGTGTTGTTTGACCAGTCGCTCCATGTGTTGCAAAGAGCTGGGGTGCATAGTGTTGTCTCCTACTTCGGCAAAGCCGAATTTTCGTGATTTCGATCAAGTGCGCCTGCTCGCCGCCAAACCAACGCAAGTCCTGCAAGTCCCGTGGCCAGAAAAATTGCGCAAAGCCAGCGCAGAATTGAAAATCGTTTGGGTGAAACCGCGACGGATTGTTGCCAGCTTTGCGCCAGCAAAGGTTGCGGGTGAGCGAGCTCTCTCAACTCAACGGTCTTTTCGGGTGGCGCGTCTTCGGGCCTAATGAACCACCAGTGGAGCGGCTTCGGCCACAATTCAGGTTGCGAGACGCCGGAAGTTTCCCGAACCCAAACCTTCATCAGTTGCCAGTTGAACCGCAGATGATTCCATCTGGGATCAAATTGCAGCGCTTCGAGCGTTGCCTGCGAGCTTGCTATCGCGGCATTGTGCAGGTGAGAGTAAGGAAAAAAGCTGCCCAACAGAGAGACACCAAATCCCAGCGCTAGCAAAGCCAGCGTTGGTAATTCTTTCCGCCAGGAAAACCCCATTGCGGATTTCGCCGCCGCCAGACACAGCAGCAAGGGAGCAATCGTCGCGTGCAAATAGCGCGGTCCCCAGGTTTCATCCGCCCACATGCGTGTGATGGAAAATCCCGCGATCAACCCGCCAAGCGCCAGCAGAGCGAATAACACAATACGCGGTTGTCGCCGCCAGGCTTTGCCTAACGCCGCCAAGCTCAGCGCCAGGATGGGGCAAAACAGCAACAGGCTTTTGTTGAGCGACCCAAAATATGCATATGCCTGCATCGCTGCGGTGATCGGGCTGTCCACCAGAATGTCCCAGTAGTAATTCGTTCCGGCATCCATTCCGGACCAGTACTTCGACTTGGCCAGATGATTGAATCCGTAAAACGCTGTGATCATCGCCAGCACGCACAGCAGCTTCAGACGTGATCTGCCGCTTCGGGCAAAATATTCAAACACCAGAAAGCCGATTGCCGGAGCCAGAAACACGCCGTTCAGTTTAACCGACAAGGTGACAGCGCAGGCCGCGCCAAACAGCAAGGCTTCTGGCCAGATACGCTTCGGCGCTCGCCCTAAAGCAAGATAGCCCGCAACAAACAGCGCCAGTGATTGCGTGGTTTCCAGGCCGACGTATGCATACGGCCACAGCATCGTTCCCAGTCCGGCGCAACTCGCCAGCAACAGAGCAAGCCGCAAATTTGCGGTCAGGCGGTAACACCAAATCAGCAACAGTGTGCAGAGCAGGGAAGTTGCCAAAATCGGCTGCAAAATCATGAACCGTCCAGCCCATTTCACGGAATTTCCGAACAGCGCATAACTTAGTGCAGCAAAAGGCAATTGGAGCATCGGTTCGATGAACCCGTGTCGTGTCCATTGAACCGCAACCGTCGGTTTACCGGTCGCAACATTGACGAGGTTGTTTGCCACCTGATTGGCGGCAATCAGGTTTTCCTGGTTGTAACCTTGCCCTTCAATCGTTCCCGGAGTCAGCGAAAAATAGAACAGCGTCAACGCCAGAAAGAACAGCCAGTAAATGCGCCGAAGTGATTTCGGATTGGCTGTGTCTGTCTGTTCCATCAATTTCTTTTGCCTTCAAGCTGATGCTTTTCCAATTTGAGCGGGACGTTTTGATGCGGCTGCCAGACGGTTTTCCATTTGGCTTCGTATTGCCGCCGGTTTTCTTCAAAGAGCCGGTCGTATGTTCCTGATTTGATGAGTTTGCCGAACGCGGCCTGCCCAAAATGATGAACGAACACGTCCGCTGCGCAAACGATGCGATACCCGGCTTGTTTAATGCGAATCGAATAATCATCGTCTTCGAACATGCCAATACCAAAGCGTTCATCCAGCGGGCCAATCTGGCTGAAAGTGTCCCGGCGAAGGGCTACGCAAAACATCGCGAGCATGTGAATGTCCGAAACCAACAAATCGTTGGGGAAACATTGTCGCTGGGCAAAGACTTCCATCTGCCGCCAGGTTTTGTAATTGACGTTGATCTTGGCTTCGTTGCCGACGAAGTTCGTTACCGGCCCGACCATGCCGACCTGCGGATCGTTCAGATGTCGCAGCAACCGGCTAAGCCAACCCGGCGGCACGATTGCGTCGTTGTTTAACAGGATGATGTGCTCGCCGGTGGCAAGTTCAATTCCTTGGTTGTTGGCTTTGGCGAAACCGTAGTTTTGTTTGTTTAACAACACTTTGACCGATGGTTCCAGCCTGGCCAATTGCTGAAGATAAGGTGGCGTGTCGTCTTTGGAATCGTTGTCCACGACGATGACTTCGAAGTTCGGATATTCCGTGTTCCGCAACACGCTTTCCAGGCAGAGCTTGGACAGCGCCAGATTGTTGTAAGTGACGATGATGATGCTGGCGCGCGGAACGAGTTGCCGCAAGCTTTCTGCAATTTGATCGTAGCGGGTCTTCCAAGTGTGCTGGCGTGCCAGTGCTTTGCGTTGTTCGGCTAGCTGCGGATCGCTTTCCGCCAGCGCCGCATCCAGCTTGGCCACAAAATCATCTGTGTTTTCAGCCAGGTAAACGTGATCGCGGTAATGTTCAAGCTCAGCCATTTTGCTGGCAACGACCGGTTTGCCGCCGCTCCAATATTCGTACAATTTCACCGGATCGGTTGCTTCCGTAATCGGATTGATCTTGAAGGGAATCGTGCAAACGTCGAAATGATGCAAATACTGCGGCATCGTTTCGTACGGTTGCTGACCCAGCAACTTGACGTTTGGAAGGGCTTGCAGTCGTGAAACGTCTGTTTCAAAGACTCCGCCCAGCAAAACAAAGGTGTAATTCGGTCGTTGCTCTGCCGCATCGGCCAGCAAGTCCACATCGAACCAATCCGCGATGGCGCCGAAATAACCGATGACCGGATGCTTGGTTTCGGCTAGCAAAGCGTTTGGCTGGCAGCGGCGAGCGTAAAATTCGTAATCGGCCGCGTTACGTGCAAGCACGGTCGGCTTGGTTCTGGATTGCCACTTTTCAAGCAAGCGTTGCGCGGTGACCACCAGCAAATCGCACTGTTCGACCAGCCGGGTTTCGGCTTCCAAACTGGCGGGTTTGATGCCCGGGAAGTTTTCCCATTCGTCCATGCAATCGTAAACCACGCGCCAGTTCCATTGCCGTTGAGTTTCCAGCGCTGCCTGGCACCACGACGGAATCATGACGTAACTGATGGCTTCGTTGATGGAAAATTCCCGGCGCAATTGATCCAGCGAACCCAGCGCTAGTTCCAGGTCTTTGCCTTCGATAACTTCGTGGAAAATATCCAACGGGTAACGCGCGGCAATTTCCACTTCAAAGATGTTTTCAGCAATTTGTTTGACGGCGAATTTGGGGCGAGCGTAGCGGCTGCGAAACTTCGATACGCTCAGGTAAAAGACTCTGTGTCCGTGGGCGGCAAACTGCGACATGATTTGCTGCGGACGTTGAAACCGGAACGACCAGTCAATGATCGAAAAACAAATCACGTCAGCGCGCGATTGCGAGATCGGGCTGAGCGGATGGTTCAAAATCGCTTTGACTTCCGGTTCCGGCAAATGCGGCAACAAGGTGACGGAGCGATAAAAATCTCCGCCTGTAAAATTTTCCAGAGGCGTCTGGGTTTGCCGTTTGGAGAACACGTGGTCGGTGAGCAGATTGGCCACCGGCAGTAATCCGAATCGGCTGCGCACCAATTGCACGGCGCGACGCCGCAGCGGATGTGGAACCAGAACCCGCAACGCAGCGCGAAACGCCCTGTACTTTCCGTGAGGCAGTTCCTGGCGCAGAGCCAGACGCGCTCGCTGAACTAAATTGCTTTGATGATCAGCACTTGGCTGACGAACCTTATCCTGCATAAGCTCTGGGTAATCGCAATTTCAGAAGGTAAACACAACTTCGGTGAGAGATTTCGAGGCGACGCGCAATATACAACAGCGCTCCAAGCCGTCCAAATGGCTTGCGTCGCCTACTCGATTGACTAAATTTTGACCATCACCTATAACACAAAAGCTCCCGTAGTTGCGGCTCTTCACCGGCTCCAGTTACTCGAATCCCGCGAAACTGCGGCGAATTTCCCTGAACAAGGCAATAAGTAATGTCAGTTGGAACAAGCAAAGCTCAGGTTACAGAGCAGCATTCTGCCGAACCGCCCATTTATGATTCCGCCCTATTAACCAATCCTGGCATCGCAGAAGTAAAAGAACTGTTTCGGTATCGCGACCTGTTGTGGCAACTGGTGTCACGTAACATCAAAACCCGTTACAAGCGATCCGTGCTGGGCATTTTGTGGACGATGCTCAATCCGTTGTTGATGATGTTGGTGCTGACGTTCGTCTTTTCCAACGTCTTCCGTTTTCAACTGCCGCATTACGCCACATATGCGTTGGCCGGATTGGCGTTGTGGAACTTCTTTGCTCAGACCACTGCCGGAGCAATGAGCGAATTGATTTGGGGCGGCAGCTTGATGCACCGGATTTATATTCCGCGTTCGATCTTTGCTGTCAGCGCGCTGGGCACTTCGCTGGTGAATTTGGTGCTGACGCTGATTCCCTTGTTTATCGTCATGCTCATCACTGGAACGCCAATTCGACCGGCGCTGATGATTTTACCCTTGCCGATTTTGCTGACGGCGATGTTTGCGCTGGGAGTTGCGCTGACGCTTTCGCGTGTGGCGGCGTATTTCGCCGATGTGTTGGAAATGTACCAGATTCTGTTGATGGCCTGGATGTATCTGACGCCGATCATTTACCCGAAAGAGATTCTCCCGGAGAATATGCGTTGGTTGTTCAATTTGAATCCGATGTATCACCTGACGGAAATTTTCCGCGCGCCGTTGTTAATTGGTTGGTTGGCGGGGCCGAAAACTGTGTTGGCTTCGGTTATTGCCGCAGTTGTCACGCTGGCATTTGGTTGGTGGTATTTTTCAAGGAAGGCCGATGAGCTTGCGTACAGGATCTGACAATTTGGCTGAATCTGGAAATCTGACTCTGGATGACGATCTTGATTTGACCTGGCTTCCCAAGGAAGATGCTGCGGAAGTCATCATTCGGCTGGAAGGGGTTTCGGTCGTTTATCGCGCGCCAAGTGAACGCATCAACACCTTCAAGGAATACGCAATTCGACTGGCCAAACGGCAACTCGCGCATCAGGAATTCTGCGCGTTGAACGACGTCAGCTTGGAAGTGAAACGCGGCGAAGTGTTTGGTTTGGTCGGCCACAATGGCGCAGGCAAAAGCACTCTGTTGAAAATTGTTTCTCGAGTGATGAAACCGACTCGCGGGCGCGCCTGGGTGAAAGGGAAAATTGCTCCGCTATTGGAACTCGGCGCGGGCTTTCACACCGAGTTGAGCGGACGGGAAAACGTGTTTTTGAATGGCACCCTGTTGGGCTATTCGCGTGTTGAGATGAAGGAGTTGTTTGACAGCATCGTCGAATTTTCTGAATTGCAGGATTTCATTGATGCGCCGCTTAGAACCTATTCGACCGGTATGACAGTGCGTTTGGGATTTGCAGTGGCAACGGCCACTCGCCCGGATGTTTTGATCGTGGACGAAGTCCTGGCCGTTGGCGATGAACAGTTTCAGGAAAAATGCACCGAGCGGATCATGGATTTTCGCCGAAAGGGAACTTCGATTCTGCTGGTCACGCATTCATCCAAAACCGTTGAACGCATATGCGACCGTGCCGCCTGGTTGGATCATGGAAAACTACGCGCTGTTGGGCTGCCGGATAGCATCATCGAGCAATATCACGCCCGATACCACAGACAATCCGCGGCAGATAAGGAAGCTGCGTCTTCTAATTCCAGGAAACAGGGTTCCACAGTTTCATCGGCTTCATCCGCCAAGCCGGCAATTTCAGAGGAAGTGCTGACGTTGGAAGAGCAAGCGATGAAAAAGGATTGGTTTTATCAGTTCGAATTGCCGAGCGGTAAAATCACCAATTCGTTTATGCTGGAAGCTTCGCGCCGAATTCACAAAGACCGGTTGGCCATGATTGATTCTGTGCTGGACGAAAGCTTCGCGGGGGACGTGTCGCAACTTTCCTGTTTGGATATCGGCTGCAATCAAGGGTATTTCTCCGTGGAAATGGCGCGGCGGGGGTTTCAGAAAGTAGTTGGCTTCGACGCTCGCCGTCCCAATGTTGAAGACGCCAATCTGATGCGCCAGATTTACGGACTTACCAATCTGCGGTTTCGCATTGCCGATGTTAGTAAAGTTTCGACTGGCGAACTTGGCCAGTTCGATGTCGTGATGATGTTGAGCGTCCTGTTCTGGCTGGAAAATCCAATCGGAGCCTTGCGGTTGATGAAGGCGTTGACGACAAAAATGCTGATTATCGAAACGCCCGTCGCTCCTGATCTTTCGGGCGAAATGGAATGGGGCAGCCGCAAATTCCGTAAACCGTTGCAAGGTTCGTTTGCTTTGCTTGAGCAAACGGCTGAATCCAAATCGCCAATTGGCAGTTTGACGGAATTGTCCTTATGTCCCGGGCACGAAACCCTGATTTGGATGTTGCAAAAGCTTGGATTTACCAACATCAGAACCGTGCCTGTTCCCGCCGATGCTCACGAACAGTTGGCCTCTGGCAACCGAGTGATGATCGTCGCGCAAGTTTGAAACCGGAGCTTCGTCCCTATTCTCTCTTTTTGCGGTTGAACTGATAGAAAGGCTCCCGCTGCACTTATGAGCAAACTACTGAATCCGCTGGATTATCCGAACATCCTTACCGCGCCGAACCGGCTGACGCTTTCCACTTGGTATGAACACATTCCGTTCGCCATGTTTCTGGTGGCGGTTCAACGACCATCGGTGTTTGTCGAGTTGGGGGCACTCTTTGGCGATTCGTATTGTGCGTTTTGTCAGGCGGTGGCGGAGTTGAAACTGCCGACGAAGTGTTTTGCCGTGGATACTTGGCGCGGCGACGAACACAGTGGCAATTACGGCCAGGACGCAGGCGAAAACATTTTGGCCGAGCTGCGTAGCTATCATGATCCTTTGTACGGAGGTTTTTCCCGACTGGTACAAAGCACTTTTGACGAAGCTCAGCCTCATTTCGAAGACGGCAGCATTGATCTGTTGCACATTGACGGTTACCACACCTACGAAGCCGTCAAGCACGATTTTGAAACCTGGTTGCCGAAACTCAGCCGCCGCGCGGTGGTGTTGTTCCACGATATCAATGTTCGTGAGCGTAATTTCGGCGCATTCCGGTTCTGGGCAGAAATCATTCCAAACTATCCACACTTCGAATTTGCTCACGGTTACGGACTTGGCGTGTTGGGAGTTGGTATGGAGCAGCCCGAAGAATTGAAGTCGCTGTTTCAGTCCGACGAAGCCACGACTGCGCGATTGCGCCAGTTTTTCTTTCGCCTGGGCCATGAAATCGAATTGCGCTCGACGGTGAAGTCTCAAGCCAAAACCTTGGAGCAGTTAACAGCGCAGCGAGAGCAAGCCGCCAGTGCGCTGGAGCAGGAGCGTTCAGCGAGGGAGACGCTGGCCCAAACAATCGCCGCCAAGGATGAGCAACTGAAACAGTTGTCGGAACAGTCCGATTACTTATTCGAGCGGTTACGGCAAATGACGGAACAATTAAACCAGCAATGGGCTAACACCGAGAAGATTCAACAAAGTTTTGGCTGGCGGTTGCTGCAAATTTTCTGGAAGGTGACAGGCACGTTTCGGCCTTAAAAGAACAAATTCATGAAGGTAATTTCCATCTTCGGCACTCGCCCCGAAGCCATCAAAATGGCGCCGGTTGTTAAAGAGCTCGGCAAACACCCTGAAATCGAAAGCATCGTTTGTGTCACGGCTCAACACCGTCAAATGCTGGATCAAGTCTTGTCGCTATTCAGTATTGAGCCGGAATACGATTTGAACTTGATGCAGCCCAACCAGTCGCTGGCGAAACTGACAGCCTTGGCGCTGACAGAACTTGATGCTGTGTTGGAAAAAGAACAGCCGGATTGGGTGCTGACTCAAGGCGACACCACGACCGCTATGGTCGGAGCGCTGGCCGGATTTTATCGCCGGATCAAAGTTGGCCACGTCGAAGCCGGATTGCGAACCTGGGACAAATTCCAGCCCTTTCCCGAAGAGGTCAATCGAAAGATTGCCGATGCCGTTTGCGATTTGCACTTTGCGCCGACGATGCAATCACGTGACAACCTGCTGCGTGAATCGGTCAATTCTTCGAGCATCATTGTCACGGGCAACACGGTGATTGACGCGTTGTTGGAGGTCGCCGCCAAGGATTATGATTGGAGTTCCGGTGAACTGGCTGACGTGCCGCATGACAAAAAAATCATTCTGGTGACGGCTCATCGCCGCGAAAACTTCGGTCATCCGCTTTTTGAAATCTGCCAGGCGCTCAAAGAGATTGCTGCTCGTTATCCTGAGTTTCAAATTGTGTATCCCGTTCATCTGAATCCGAATGTGCAGCACGTCGTCCGCGCAGAGCTAGGCGAGATTCCCAATATCACATTGCTGGCTCCGCTGGATTATTTGCCGCTGGTTCAATTGATGAAAGCGTCGTATCTGGTATTGACGGATTCCGGTGGTTTGCAGGAAGAAGCGCCAGGCTTGGGCAAGCCCGTTCTGGTGTTGCGCGAAGTCACGGAGCGTCCGGAAGGCGTCGAAGCCGGAACCGTCCAATTGGTGGGAACAGACAAAGACCGCATCGTCGCTGCGACGATGCGTCTGCTGGAGGACGCCACCGAATACGATCGTATGGCGCGCGCAGTGAATCCGTACGGCGACGGACGGGCGAGCCAGCGAATTGTTGAAAGTTTATTGAGTTTTCCGGGTTAAGCCACTTGCAAGTTGAAAAGCTGACCCGTAGACTCTGCGCCGTCTTACCCTAGCCGGGGTGGTGAAACTGGTAGACACACAGGACTTAAAATCCTGAGACTCGAAAGGGTCGTGCGGGTTCGAGTCCCGCCCTCGGCATTACAAATCAAACAGCGTCCGTTGATAACAACTGAGTTATTGGCGGGCGCTGTTTGATTCTGTCCATCGGTTGTCCACATCTGACTGACGACCTTGCATTGAAAACCGAATTCTCTCGCTAACAGGCTGAATTCATTCTGCCGCGAAACTCGTTCAGGGCTTTTGGTCTTTTTGGTTGTACGTGATTGCTGTTGGGCATTTTGACCAATCTGGAGTGGCTGAAAAGCGAACCTCTGAACAAATTCCGCAGCTCCATACCTGAGTGCATTTGGTGAACGTGGTTTCCAACAATTGTTTGGACGCATTGTTGCCGGAATATCGTTCCGTCAACGTGATGACTGTTGCTCCTTTTAGCACAGTACATTCAATCAATTTCGTTTTGACTCTCTCCACAAGATTTCCTTCTCAGGGCACAGACGATTGATGATTCGGGGTGACGAAAATGGTGTAGGGAACGAGTTCTTGCGTACGGGGCAACATTTTGCTGCCGAGCCATCGCAAGTGTTCTGCGTGTCATTTGCAGGCCTGAGCCTTGTTCTTGGGGCGACTGCTGGTTTTGCGCGATAAGTTCTTTTAGGGGCAACCTACCGCGCGAATGTTTGGGAAATAGTGTCGCGCCGACGATTCTGTGAGTGGTGAAGTTCGTCTCGTCAACATTCCGCTGTTGCTAGCGGTCAAACCATTTCCTTTTCTGCGGGGCGGGACGGCGCTAAATGTCGCATAAAATGTTGGGAACTGACAATCTAAATTTATGACAGATCTTCAATGGTAAGGAATGGCAGGTTGTATGGCGGATGCGAGAGGCCGGGGGACGAATTGTCCCCCCTTTCGAAAATTCCCGCAGGCATACAATGTCGTATGGAATTGAAGGCCCCGTTTTAGAAATTCTTAGAGTCTCGAAGGTGCAGCGCTTGATTGACCACAGTCAAAAATGCAATCAGTTGAGCGCTGCGTTTGGAAATGGCGATTTGAGCCGCCAGCGGCTTTGGGCTGGCTGGTCGTGACTTGGTGTCTTCTTCGGTCGAATATTCGTCTTCGTGGTATTCGATGTTTTTACTGTAGCTCTGGGCGGCTTCGGAAACGGTGTTGTTATCGAGCACTTCGGCCAGTAGGGCAACAATCTTTTCCGCCAGCGGGGGCGCTTCGGGGATAAGTTTTTGCAGTTGCGCAACCAGATAGGCCGCAAGTCGAGGTTCGCTCCAATCCATGACCACTCCGACCAGTAACAGATCCTCTTCAGACAATTGATCAATGCCTAACAACACGTGAGTGAGGCGCGCTTGCTGTTCACTGCTCAATAACGAGGTGAGTGTTGCGGACTCGCTGCCCTCTGCATCAGTCCTTGGGTTATTAGGTTTGGTTTTGGGTTGCGATTCGCCGCTTTCTGAAACCTCATTTGCGATGGATTGATGTGGTGGTTTGGCGTTGTCGTCGGTGCTGGATTTCGCGTTCAAGCTTTTCATTGAATACAGGCGTTTGTCCAGTTCATACAAGCCATCCCATCGGGTGGCCGGCTCTTCAATGCATCGTACCATCCATTCAATCAGCGACGTTTCGTCAGGAGTTTCCGTGGCCAAAATCGAATTCAACTCTTCAATGCGTTGCCGGTAAACGTGTAGCGCATCGTCGTCGAGCTTTCTGATCGAGCGCGCCCAATCGTTGGCTTCATAGCCATCAATTGGTTTGCCCTCGTCAGATTTTCGTTGATCGAGAAACACCAGCAATCGGTCGCCGGGTTTCATCTCCTCTTTCTTCTCATCGGAAATCCAATGGTAAAAGGGAACAGTGTGTTGATTGGCATTGCCTTTCAGGATCGAAGACAGTTGCAACGTGGTTTGCATTTGTTGCGAATCGTCACTGGTTTTGACGATTTTTGATTTGCCGATGGTGGCGATCACGATTAGTTCGCTGTCCTGATGAAGTTTCAGCAACGTCGCCGGATCAGAAATGATGATGCCCGTTGTTGTCGAAAACAGGTTGGGTTCCAGCGAAACCCGGATTGGCGTATCAGTGCTTACCAGCGCACGGACGTCTGTGAAGACAATTGTTTTGAAGCCCGGCGATTCGACCACCAGTGTGTATGTTCCAGGAGCAATTCCTGTAAATTGAAACGTGCCGTCTTGGGCGGAATGAGTTGTCAGAGGAGTGAAACTCGGCGCCAACAGTTTGACGACTGCGTCGGAAACCACTGCATCAAGCACGTCAACGACTGTGCCGCTAACAGAAGACGCCGCGCCTGCCTCAGATTTGCCTTCGTTTGGTTTGGGTTTGTCTTTGGATTGCGTTGCAGTTTGTCCTTGCAGCAATGTCGCGGACTGGGCTGTTGCATAAATATTGAGGCTTAAAGCCGTAGCCATTGCGGCATTGAGCAAGGGCGAATTCAGGCGGCGGACGGCATACGCGGGCAAAGTCGGTTCCAGCATTACCATCGAACCGTCTTCGCGCCGGGTGATTCGCGCGCAAAGATTCCCTTGATGGACGGCGGTGACGGCCTCGATTTGCTGCCGGGTCATGCGCGAAAAGTCGAACACATGTTTGTTGCAGTGAGAGCAAAAACGCTTTTGTTCATTGCCAGTCATCTCTTGCCAACTGGCAGAGCACGGTTGAGCGACATTCAATTTAGCGAGCTTGGATTGTTTGGCTGACATCTTTTCCTCCTGATTTTTTAGGCGAAGCCGCTGTGTAAAAGCAGCCACGCCGGTTTTGTTTCAGTTGAGTAAGCTAGCGCCGAGAACTTTAGTCGAATCATTTGAAGGACTGGCCCTGAGTTGGTGTGGCCGTCGAAATTTGAACGCAGACACGCCGGAGGCTTGCGCCGTTATTTTCATGACCGAGCAATGTCTTGCCGTATTGGACGAGCAAAGGTAAAGTGCGGTTTCGATCAAACCTAGAAATTTCCATTCCGCCAAACTGTTGCAGAGCTTTTTGACCGCGTCGGCCATTTCGTGCGGCGGTGCGCAGTTTGCCGGATAACAAGAAGGAATCCATCAACCATGCAAATCAGTGGAAATACGTTTCTGGTGTCAGGCGGCGCATCCGGTTTGGGCGGCGCGACTTCGCGATTGTTGGCTGAAAGTGGCGCAAACGTTGTCATTGCCGACATCAACAAAGACAAAGGCTCGGCGCTGGCTGCGGAGCTTGGCGCGAACACGTGTTTTGTCGAATGCAATGTCAGCGATGAAGACAGCGTCAAAGCCGCAGTTGCCGCAGCCGTCACGAACTTTGGTCGCTTGAACGGCGCAATCAATTGCGCGGGGATCGGCACCGCCGAAAAAACAGTTGGCAAAGACGGCCCACATTCACTGGCGTCGTTCAAACGAGTCATCGAAGTAAACCTGATCGGCACGTTCAATGTCATTCGGCTGGCTGCAACTCAGATGAATTCGCAGGAGCCGAACGCTTCTGGCGAACGAGGTGTGATCGTCAACACGGCATCAATTGCGGCGTTCGATGGCCAGATTGGACAAGCGGCGTATTCGGCATCAAAAGGCGGCATTGTCGGCATGACTTTGCCGATCGCGCGCGATCTGGCTCGCAGCGGAATTCGCGTGGTAACCATCGCGCCGGGATTGTTCGATACTCCCTTGCTGGCTGGGCTACCTGAAGACGTCAAGAAAGTATTGGGTTCGCAAGTTCCTTTTCCCTCTCGTTTGGGCAATCCGGCGGAGTATGCCGCGCTGGCCAAACACATCGTCGAAAATGAAATGCTCAACGGCGAAGTTATTCGTCTGGATGGCGCGCTGCGCATGCCGCCGAAGTAAAAACTCGACAGGATTTGCAAGATTCGCAAGATGAACTGGACTGCTCAGCAAGCCGATTCATTCTGTAAATCCTGTCTATTTTGATTCTGAAATGGAGAACAATTCGTGAACAAACTCTTTAAGTTTTTCGCTCTGACCGTCACTCTTATGGCTGTTTCAACGATCGCATCTGCGCAAAATGCTCAGACGCCGCCGGCGCAACCGGCAGCGCCGACTATCGCTCCCAGCCCGTCGCTGGTCAAAAGCGGCAAGTGTTACGAGCTTCGAACCTACGTCGCCGCGCCCGGAAAATTGGAAGACCTGCACAAACGTTTCCGCGATCACACGATCAAGCTGTTCAAAAAACACGGCATGGAAGTTGTGGGATTCTGGGGACCGACCGACAAAGAAAAAGGTTCGGAAAATACGCTGGTTTATTTGATGGCTTATCCCAGCCGAGCAGCGCGCGACGCAGCCTGGAAAGCGTTTGGTGCTGATCCCGAATGGCAAAAAGCTCGCAGCGAGAGCGAGAAGAACGGCAAGCTGACCGAAAAGGTTGATTCCGTGATTCTGGGCGCAACTGATTATTCACCGATCAAATAGAGGTACCAGTGATCGTTAGATTACTTTTTGTCGCACTTTTGATTGCGGCTTCTGTCGTTCCGGCTTTACGGAATGCGCAGGAGCCGCAGTCTTCTACCAAGCCAACGACATTTTCCGAAGTTCCAGCCTCCAAAAGCGGCATCAGTTGGATTCACGATAATGGACGTTCGGACGCCAGACATTTGCCGGAAACCTGTGGCGGCGGCGGATTGTTTTT
>DAOMFR010000020.1:11609-17066 GCA_035429885.1 Blastocatellia bacterium | reverse complement strand
GTGACGAATTACGGCAAGAACGTCCTGTTCCGCAACAACGGCAATGGAACGTTCAGCGATGTCACAGACAATGCCGGCGTCGGCGCTCCGAACTGGTCTACCTGCGCAACGTGGTTTGATTACGACAATGACGGCAAACTGGATTTGTTTGTCTCCAGCTTCGTGCAATACAGCGCAGCCGGAAGCGTTTTCTGTGGAGATAATAAACAGGGCCGACGGTATTACTGCATCCCTCGCGTGTTCAAACCTCGCCCAAGCTTCCTGTTTCACAACGACGGCAATGGCAAATTCAGCGATGTCAGCAAGGCTTCCGGTATCGCCAACGCGCTTGGCAAATCCTTCGGAGCGGTGGCTACGGATTTAAACAATGACGGGTTGATGGATTTGTTTGTCGCCAACGACACGGTCGCCAATCATCTGTTCGTCAACAAAGGCGGCGGCAAGTTCGATGAAATTGGTCTGGCTTCAGGCGTGGGGTACAGCGATGCGGGCAGTCCGCGTTCCGGGATGGGAGTGGATGCCGCGGATTTCGACGGCGATGGTTGGCAGGATCTGTTCGTTGCCAACATTGACCAGGAATTGTTCAGCCTATACCACAACGAAAAAGATCTGACCTTTACCGATCAAGCCGGAGAAATCGGTCAGGCGACTCGATTGCTGAGTGGGTGGGGATTGAAGTTTTTCGATTACGACAACGATGGCGATCCTGACCTGTTTCTGGCCAACGGTCACCCGGACGACATGGTGGAAACGCAAGCTTCGCGCGTGAAGTACAAAGAACCGCTGGTGTTGTTTGAAAACATCAACGGCAAATTCAAAAACGTCAGCGCGCAATCCGGCGATGTGTTCAAAAAGGATTTTCCTGCGCGAGGGGCTTCGTTTGGCGATTTTGACAATGACGGTTTGATTGATTTTCTGGTCGTCAACAACGGCGAAGCTCCGGTGTTGGTTCGCAACCAGGGCGGACCTCAAAACAATTGGATCGGGTTGAATCTTGTTTCTGCTAAAGGTGGCAGCAATCCCGGCGCAGTCGGCGCCATCATCACCTGGACGGCTGGTGGAGTGAAACGGTCGCGGTTGAAAACCAGCGGCGGCAGTTATCTGGCGTCGCACGATCCGCGTGAAGTGTTGGGCATTGGCAAAGCCGCGAAAATTGACAGTATCGAAATCAAATGGCCGAGCGGCAAAGTGGACAAGCTGACCAATCTGCCAATCAACCAGTACATCAAAGTCGTCGAAGGCGAGAACACGGCAAAGAAATAAGTTTATGAACGGAGCCGAAAGTTTAATCAGCACCTTGGTTGGCGCAGGCGTGAATGTCTGTTTTGCCAATCCCGGCACGACCGAAATGCCGATGGTGCAAGCGTTGGATTCTGTGCCGGGGATGCGCGCCGTGCTGTGTTTGTTTGAAGGCGTGGCGACCGGAGCCGCCGACGGATATGCCCGAATGACCGGCAAGCCTGGGCTGACGTTGCTGCATTTGGGGCCGGGATTTGCCAACGGCATTGCGTATTTGCACGACGCCAAACGCGCGCGTTCGCCGGTAGTGAATCTGATTGGCGATCACGCGACGTGGCATTTGCCAGCGGACGCTCCGCTGACCAGTGACATTGTTTCGCTCGCCAATCCGGTGTCCAACTGGGTTCGCCGCAGCAATTCCGCCGAAGAAATCGCGCGCGATGCCGCCGAAGCAATCGCGTTGGCTTCCGTCAAACCCGGCAACATCGCGACGTTGATCGTTCCGCACGATGCGCAACTGGAATCCGCCAGCGGCGCGGTCGCCGTTCCCACAATTTCCAAACCCGCTCCCGTCACGGATGACGCGATCAAGCTGGCTGCGGAAACCTTGCGCGGAGAATCGGCAGCGTTGTTTTTGGGCGCGTATGCATTGCGCGAACGCGGCTTGAACGCCGTTGCGCGAATTGCCGCCGCGACTGGCTGTAAACTGTTGTGCGAAAGTTTTCCGGCGCGGTGGGAACGCGGCGTGGGAACTCCTGTGATTGAGCGATTGCCGTATTTTCCGGAAATGGCAATCGCAGCGCTCGCTCCCTACAAATCCATTGTGCTGGCCGGAGCGCGGTCACCGGTTTCATTCTTTGGTTATCCAGGCGTGCCGAGCTATTTCATCTCGCCGGAGCAGGGCACCGTGACGCTGGCCACCGCCGATGACGATGTGGAATCCGCGTTGGAAGCCCTGGTCAGTGCGCTCAACGCGCCGGAGAAAGTTGCGACAAATTCCGAATTGCAGCTTCCTGCGTTGCCCAACGGTAAGCTAACGCCGGAAACTTTGTCCGCCGTTGTGGCGGCTTTGTTGCCCGAACATTGCATCGTGATGGATGAAAGCAACACCAGCATGGGGCCATTCACCAAACTGGCTCAATCCGCTCGTCCTCACACGTCGTTGTATCAGCCGGGGGGAGCGATTGGTTTGGGATTCCCATGTTCGACCGGCGCAGCCATCGCCTGCCCGGATCGCACGGTCATCAACCTGCAATCCGATGGCAGCGGCATGTACACGCTGCAAGCGTTATGGACGCAAGCGCGCGAAGGCTTGAACGTCAAAACGATTGTGCTCAACAACAACAGCTACCGCATTTTGGGAATCGAGTTGATGCGCGCGGGAGTGAAAGAATTCAGCCCGTTGGCCAAAAGTTTGATTGGGTTGAATTCTCCGCCGATTGATTGGGTCAGCGTGTCGAAAGGCTTAGGCGTTCCCGGTGTTCGTGTCGAATCAAGTGAAGATTTGGCGAAAGAATTGAGCCGCGTTTTGTCTGAACCTGGGCCGCAATTGATCGAAGCAGTTTTATAACTATTAAAGGAGCACCAGCTATGAATTTTGAATACTCCGACAAGGTCAAATATCTGCAACAGAAACTCTCGGCCTTTATGGACGAGTACATTTATCCCAACGAAGCCACTTACTACGAACAGAACCACACCGGCGAACGCTGGAAAGTCATTCAAATCATTGAAGACCTGAAACCGAAAGCCAAAGCCGCTGGGTTGTGGAATCTGTTTTTGCCGGAAAGCTCGCATGGCGCTGGGCTGACCAATCTGGAATATGCTCCGCTGTGCGAAATCATGGGACGTGTGCCCTGGTCGGCGGAGGTTTTTAACTGCTCCGCGCCGGACACTGGAAACATGGAAGTCATTTCCCGCTACGGAACCGAAGAACAGCAAAAACAATGGCTGCGTCCTTTGTTGGACGGCGAAATTCGTTCCTGCTTTGCGATGACTGAACCCGAAGTCGCTTCGTCGGACGCAACCAACATCCAATCCAGCATCAAACGCGAAGGCGACGAATACGTCATCAATGGGCGTAAGTGGTGGACTTCGGGGGCGGGCGATCCGCGCTGCAAAATTGCGATCTTCATGGGAAAGACAGACACCAGCGCGCCAACGCACAAACAGCAATCCATGATTCTGGTTCCGATGGATGCGCCCGGCGTCACAGTGCAACGAATGCTGCACGTGTTTGGCTACGATGACGCTCCGCACGGACACGCCGAAGTCTTGTTTGAAAACGTGCGCGTTCCGGTGTCGAACATGTTGCTGGGCGAAGGCCGAGGCTTTGAGATTGCGCAAGGCCGTCTGGGGCCAGGGCGAATTCACCATTGCATGCGTTCCATAGGGTTTGCCGAGCGCGCTTTGGAAGCCATGTGCCAGCGAGTCAAACAGCGTGTAGCGTTCGGGAAAACTCTGGCAGAGCAGGGAACCATTCGCGCCGACATTGCCAATTCACGCATTGAAATTGAACAGGCGCGGCTGCTGACGTTGAAAGCGGCCTACATGATGGATACGGTGGGCAATAAAGCGGCTCGCGCGGAAATTGCCATGATTAAAGTCGTTGCGCCGAACATGGCTTTGCGTGTGATTGATCGCGCTTTGCAAGCTCACGGAGGCGGTGGCGTCAGCCAGGATTTCTTCCTGGCAAATGGCTGGGCGCATCAACGCACTTTACGGCTGGCAGACGGCCCGGACGAAGTTCATCGCGAATCCATCGCCAAATTGGAATTGAGGAAATCGGAATAAGGCTATTGAATTGAACGACCTATTTTGAAGAATGGCTCAGATCGTGAATGGTCACAAGCGTAATGAAGGTGGGAATGCCATTTTCCACGGCCACTTTCAATAACGCCTGGTAATGTTTGGGCAGGGTTCCGCCTCCTGCCTTGGTCAAATGCTGGTTTAATTCCGCCAGATATTGTTTGCTGGTCAGGTATTCCGCGGCGGCGGCGGTTCCTTCGCTGTGTAAACCGGCCAGCACCATCACGACATTTCGGTTAGAAATGTTTGGTGTGACAGAAATCAAGGCATAGTCTTCAATCAATTTGCCGGATTCCGGATCGAAACTGGCGCGATATTCGGCCTGTTCACCGGGACGCGGATTCAGGTTCAGCATTGTCACCTGGTCGGTGTAGACGAATTCTTCTTTCGCCGGCAGATTGCTTGACCAATTGTTGACCCAGATGCTGCCGAGCGCGATCACGTTATGATTTTTCAGGTCTTCAGCACTGACGGTTCGGCTTTGCTTCAAGACTAGAGTTTCTCCCTCGGCGCGGAAAAGCTCTGTGATACGCGCCAATCCCGTAGCCTCACCAATTCCGGTATATGTATCGGTGGTCAATGTCAGCCGCGGATTGCTGATGATCCGCATAATGGATTTGTTAGGCAGCTCCTCATAAATTCCGGTCAGTTCCGGCGGGGATACCTGAATGGATTTTTTGATCAATTGAGCGGGGTCCGCTGAGTTCAGAAACCGGAATACCGGGGGATTGCTCAGCACAACTAGCGTCGGATCAGTGCTTTGCAGGAAGGATTGCCAGATCGGACGGTACAGCTCACTCAATTCATTTGTATGAGAAAGTTGTCGCCGAAGGTCATAATTGGAATACATCAGCACACCCAGCACGATCAAGACCGCGCCCACTACAATAGGTTGCCAATAAATTTTAAGCTTCGACGATGTTTGGGATGCTGGCACAATTGGAGCAGAAACTGGTTCTGATTCAATGGTTTCTGCAACTTGGGCAGCTCCCAATTTTCCAAAACTTACTGCTTGAGGCTCTATCCGGATGAAAGTCGGTTCATAGTTTCCAACTGGCATTTCAATCCGAATTTCATCGTTTGCCCCTTCCTTCTGATAGTACCGCTCCAGTTTTTCACGGACTCCATGAGCTCCCACGCGAACGATAGGGTCGGTTGCTGGATTGTAGGAATTGTCTCGATTGAAGACTTCTCGGCCAATCAGATACTCGTTTAGCTCGGCTCCACGACCAGCCAGATAAAACTCACAGATGAGCCGCAAAAATTTCTGCTTCATGGGGGCGTTGGCGAAATGCTTACTCGCCATGACGCGCTCAATAGCTTGCTTCATTTCGTCTGGGCTGATCTTCAATGCCGATGAGGATCCTTCATCCTCTCGCGTTTTCTGTTTAGCTTGAATGGCCATAAGTT
>DAOMFR010000020.1:9462-11509 GCA_035429885.1 Blastocatellia bacterium | reverse complement strand
TGGGATATCAGGTCTTCTTCTCGAACGTTGTCGGAATCCGATCCTGGATTTCGACTTAGTTGACTCAACAACCTCAATATTAAGAAGTAGGGTTTTGAGGCAGTTCCTTTTTCGACGCCCAACGCTTCCGCACTTTGTTAAAGAGCGAAAGCTTGGCTTGTTCTGAATTGCCACTTACCCAGACAAGCTCAAACTCTATGTATATGCAGTCAGTATCCAATTTTCAGGAGGCTATCCAAATGCGAACCCTATCCAAAACAGTTCAAAGTCATTTTGGACTGTGGGCGCTCGCTGTATTGGTCTCGTTGATGCTCGTTTCGCAAGCTTTGGCGCAAACAACTACCAGCGCTACCCTGCGCGGTACGGTCAAAGATCCGAATGGGGCAGTAGTTCCGAATGCAACCGTGACATTGACATTGGTTGCTACTCAGTCGGAACGATCAACTAAAACCAACAGCGACGGCGTTTATACATTTACTTCGCTGACACCGGGCAATTACACCATATCGGTTGAAGCGTCCAGCTTCAAAAAATCGGTCAAGACCGATATCAACCTCAGTCCGAATGAGACCAGAGGTATTGATATGGAAATGGCCATTGGCGCGGCAACCGAAAGTGTCACCATCACGGCATCCGCTGCCGAAGAAATCAAAACCGAAACCGGTGAACGCTCAAACACGATCAAGGCGTCACAAATCGAAAACCTTTCGATCATTAGCCGTAACAGCCTTGAGTTGTTGCGAATTTTGCCTGGTGTTGTTGCTCCTGATTCTTCCACTTATCAAGTGTCAGGCTATGGCGATGCTTCGGCGTATTCTGTCAACGGCCAGCGTGGGCAAAACAATAACATCAGCGTGGATGGTTCGCGCGTAATTGATATTGGTTGCAACTGCGGATCAATCGTCAGCTTGAACAATGACTTTGTTCAGGAAGTCACGGTTCAGTCCAGCAACTTTGCCGCCGAACACGGCAACAGCGGTGTTCAGATCAGCGGTACGACCAAATCCGGTGGTAAGGAATTTCATGGCTCGTTGTATGACTACACCCGCCACGAAGCCCTGGCCGCCAATGACCGCTTTAGAAATTACATTAAGGCCCAAGACCCTTCGTCGCTGGCTGCACAGAAACCCGTTGGACGTTTTTACTATCCTGGCGGAACCATCAGCGGCCCGATTTATTTGCCCAAGAAAGTATTTGGCCCGCTCGGCGGCTTCAATAAGGATCGCGAGAAGCTTTTCTTCTTCGTCGGTTTTGAAGTCCAGCGCCAGACATTTGGGGCTCCGCCTCGCATTTCCAATGTGCCGACGGCGGCTCAACGTCGCGGCGATTTCACTGGAACGACGGTGAAAATCCCTGGCGGTTTCGCCAATGCCGGACAAAATGCTCCGAACAGCAACTTGGCTCCTTACATCAACCCAATCGGCAAGGTGCTGATCAATCTGTATCCGCTGCCGAACTCGAACATTGCAGGCGCCAACTACATTTCCAACACGACGCAAACTCAGCATCGCAAGGATTTGAAGATGCGCTTCGATTACAAACCCACCGACAAGACCAACATCTATGTTCGTCTGACTCGCGAGCCGCAAACGGAAGTCAACCCGTACGGCATTTGGTGGGGCCCTTCGACGTTTGAACTGCCCAGCGCGAACATTCAGGACGATTTGGGACGTTCAGTTGCGGTCGGTATGACCACTGTCATCAACCCGACGATGACCAACGAAGTTGTCTTCAGCGGAAGCAAACTGACTCTGGACAACCGTTATGCTGATCCGGACAAGGTTAAGCTTTCGACTCTTGGCATTGAAAACATCTGGCATTTGCCGTTCGACAACACACGGTTTGGCCGCCAGAGCCCGTTCGTTTCGCTCTCTCTGATTAGCTGGGCGCAAGGCCAGCTCTGGTCACCGGGAACGAACCCGATCTTTGCTTGGAACGACAGCTTCTCGGTTACTGACAACCTGAGCAAGGTTGCCGGCAGCCATACGCTGAAATTCGGCGCTTTGGTCGAACAGGGCAACAAGCGGCAGAACTTCCAGGGCGATCC
>DAOMFR010000020.1:5205-9362 GCA_035429885.1 Blastocatellia bacterium | reverse complement strand
AACGGTCAGAAAGTGCCGGTTGATCCGCTGAAATTGGCGAATGGCGGAGCGGCGATCATTTCGCCCGATCCGAATTCGAATAAATTCCCGACGACATTGACGACCAGCTTGAGCGTGGCGACCCGGTTGCCATTCAAGACGGTCTTCGAAGCCGGTTACGTTGGAACATTTGGACGTCACTTGGCTGCTCGCTTGCCTATCAATACGATTCCATTGGGAGCCTTGTTGAAGGGCGGCATTGCGGGTGACCCAGGCAGCACGGTCACGACTCTGGCAAATCCGAACTGCGATCCGGGTGAAGTCAATGCGGCTGGCGCGGTGGTTCGCAGAGGCAACTGTCAAGTTGTCACGCAAACCGGCGTCAAGCTGGATTTGACCAATCCGCTGCATCGCCAATCCTTGGGCGATGGCATTCTAAATAGCTACCGTCCGTTCCCGGATTTGAGCGGCGTCCGTTACCAGCAATACACCGGTACGTCGAATTATCATTCGCTGCAAATGACGCTCAGCCGTCAGGCTGGCAAGAACCTTCAGTTCTTTGCCACCTACACCTTCTCGAAGGTGCTGGGCACGCGCGGCGGCGAATTTAATGACCTCGATCCGCTGGATACGCGTGGTCGTTCTTATGGTGTGTTGGATTACGACCGCACCCATATTTTCAACTTATCGTATAACTACAACCTGCCGAATTTCTCGCCCAGCAAAAATGCTTTCTCTAAAGGATTGTTGAATGGCTGGCAGATGTCCGGCATCACTTCGTGGTCGAGCGGTACGCCAGTCAATCTGCGCTTTACTGGCGATATCACGAACCTGGCCATTGCTGCCTTCGGTTCCGACGCGTTCCAGTCCGCAGGTTATGCTGCTGGCGCGATTGCACCAACTTTCAGCAAGAATCCGAATCTCGACGGAAAGAATGTTGGAGAACGCGTGCTTGACCTGGGTGCCATTGGCATTCCGGCATTTGGCACAACCGGGCCGACAATTTCGCCGTTCTACTTCCGCACCCCGGCTCGTCAGAATTGGGACATCTCTTTGTTCAAGAACTTCAAGATCAAAGAGACTCGCAACCTGCAGTTCCGCGCTGGTTTCTTCAATATCTTCAACCAGGCATTTGCGAAGAATATTGATAACCAAAACGCCAGCAACAGCGACATTTACCTGACGCTGGAAACCCGCTGCAACCGTACGGCTGTCAACAAGACGTTGGTTTTGGCGGATGGAACCGTGACTTCGTTCACGCAGCAGTTCCCCAACGGCCTCGGCGGAGTTCAGGACAACAAGTGCGATCCGTCTGGAGGTTTCTCCTTCACGGATGCCACGAAGAACAACTTTGGCAAGATCACGACCAAACGCGGTCAGCGTGTGATCGAACTTGCTCTGAAGTTTACCTTCTAAACCTCTGAACCACACAGTTCGGCGGTTTGGGTAACACTTAACCCACCCCAATAATGCGAGGAAGATGAGCAATCAGCTTCCTCGCATTATTTTTTGTCACAGCGGCGGACGCGTGAGAGGCACTGAAACCAGTGGTATACTTTGCGCGATTGATCCGCTAACTTTCAAAACGCATAACGTCCATAAATTTTATGTTTTCCAAACTCGCCCACTTCACATTGATGTTCGCGCTTTGGGTCGTTCCGATTCAGGATCGTGACGTCGTTCGTCAATCGGAAGCCCAGTTCGCGCGCGGCGTGGAGCTTCAACAAAAAGGCGATCTGGATGGCGCGCGACAAGCTTATGAAGCTGCGCTAAGACTGATTCCGCAGCGCATTGATGCGTTGTCGAATTTGGGGGTTATTTACGCCAAGCTTGGTCAATACGACAAAGCCGCCTTGAATTACAAAGCCGCTCTGGCCATTGACCCCAATGAACAAGACATTCGCCTGAATCTGGGAATTGCGTATTTTCAAACCCGGCATATTGAAGAAGCTCGGCGGGAATTTACCCAGGTGCTTGCCGCCAAACCATCCAATCTTCAGGCGCGACAACTCCTCGGAGTATGCCAGTTTCAACTCGGCAAGCTGTCCGAGGCGATCAAAGAACTTGAAACGGTGTACAACGCTCAACCAGAGAATGTCGGAGTCGCGTATGTGCTCGGCACGGCGTATTTGCAAAACGACCAGGTTGAACAAGGCCGCGTGTTGATCGACAAGGTGTTCAAGTTCCTGCCGCCAGCCGAAAGCCATATGATTCTGGGGGCGCTAAATTCTGCCACGCGAAACCACGTCGGAGCAGTCGAAGAATTGAAGATGGCCGCCAATCTCAATCCGAAACTGGCGACGGTTCATACGCAACTCGGCGTGACATATCTCATTACCGGCAACCGCGATTTGGCGATGGATGAATTTCGCGCCGAGTTGAAAAATAACTCGTACGATTTCATGGCCAATCTGCGATTGGGATGGTTATTGCGCGAAGACGGGAATCTGGACGAAGCCGAACCGTTGCTGAAGCGCGCGCTGGAAATGCGACCTGACGACGTTGCCGCGTTGTTTCATTACGCCCAGTTGGCTCAAGCGCGCGGACGGATTGATGAATCCGTCAAACTGTTGGAACGCGCAGTGGAACTTCACAAAGAATTTCGACAGGCCTATGTCTTACTGGCTCGGCTGTACCTGAAACAGAAACGCTCTGCGGATGCCGAACGGTTGCGTGCCATCATTGACCGGTTGAACGAAGAAGAGCAGAAGCGCCAACCGACTGCCGACAAACTATCAGAACCGCCAAAGGCGATTGATCGCCCAATCAAACCACCTCAATTGTGATGAAGAAATTGATTCGAATCATTCTGGCGATGACCGCAATGGTTTCGGCATTGGCTTTGACTCTGCCAACCCGCGAACTGCTGGCGCGTATCAATGCTGCTGAAACAGTCGCTGAAACGGCCGCGCCGCAAACGTCAAAACCTCCCGTCGCACAATCTCGTTATTTGGGCGTGCAAGCCTGCGCCGCTTGTCACGCCGACATCGTCGAAAAACACCAGGCGTCTTCCATGGCCAGAGCGATGGAAAAAGCGACTGATTGCAAACTGCTGTTGCAGTACCCAAATCTGAAGTTTCAACTGGATAAATTTACTTTCCGCATCGAACGCCAGGGCGATAAAAGCATTTACATCATTGGGGATGGCAAGTCGGAATTGTCCGTGCCAATTCTTTATGGGTTCGGGCAGGGCAAAGCCGGACAAACGTATGTGTATGAGTACAACGGCGAGTTTTATGAAAGCCGGGTCAGTTTCTATGCGGACATTCGCGCGCTGGATTTGACGCTGGGGTACGCTGGGGAAATTCCTAAAAATCTGGTCGAAGCAGGAGGACGGCGTTTGAGCGTTGACGAAACGCGACGCTGTTTCGGTTGTCATACCACCGGAGCAATTGCCCGGCTCCCGGAAGGTACCAGATTGCGCGTCAGTCACTTAACGCCAGGAGTCAATTGCGAATCCTGCCACGGCCCCGGCGACCAGCACGTCGCGGCGCTCAAGGCGGGAGAAAAGCCTCCGGCCAAAATGAAACGGCTAGCCGATCTGGACGGCGATGATGTTGCTCAAAATATGTGTGGTTCCTGTCACCGCAGCGTCGAAGACGTTATTGCGCTGCCCAGCCGAGGAGGAATTGGCAACGTGCGCTTTCAGCCGTATCGCATCTTTAACAGCCGTTGTTATTCTGCTGATAAGCGCATCGGTTGCACCGCCTGTCATGATCCGCACAGCTCACTGGAGCAAAGCGCAGCCTTTTACGATGCAAAATGCCTGGCTTGCCATCAAACATCCGCCGGAGCGAAGCCAGAAACAAAACCTGTAACCGCTGGTGAAAGCCGCGATGCGCGAGCCTGCAAGGTGGAAACCAAAAATTGCTCCAGTTGCCACATGCCGAGGGTTGATGTGCCGGGCTCGCATTTCAAATTCACCGACCACCGCATTCGCGTCGTTCGCGAAGGCGCACCTTTTCCAAATTGAAGTTATGAAAACGAATCATCACAACTCAGTTCCAGTGTTCCAACAGGCCGGTAAGTGGGGGCAAAAAATATCACTGATTGGGACGCTCTGTTTTTTGATTATGCTGGCTGTTTCGCCGGCTCTGGCTCAACGCGCCAAATCGTCCAAGCCTTCTGCAAAACCATCGGCTCCGGCAGCGCAAACTCCGGCGTTTGATAAAATTGCC
>DAOMFR010000020.1:0-5105 GCA_035429885.1 Blastocatellia bacterium | reverse complement strand
AGCGATTTTGAAACCGCGCAGCGGATTTTCATGAGCTTAAGCCGGGACGGATTGAACAGCCAGGATTTGATTCTGGGCACCGGCCTGGCTGTGTTGCGCATTGCGGCGTTGCCCAAACAAATTGATTTGAAAAACCCTGACCGCGAACTGATTCGTCGCGCCGGTTTGGCACAACACTATTTCGCCCAGTTAAACGTCGCCGATGCGCGAACAGAATACGAACGGCTGGTGGCCGAATTTCCCAAAGCGCCAAACCTGCAATACGCCTACGGCAGATTTTTGGTAGACACTCGTGATGATGAAGCGGGCGTCGCGGCGTTTTACCGCGAGATCGGAAACTCGCCCAATCACGCGTTGGCGCGGTTGCAGATCGCGTTTATCAAATCCCGAAATAAAGAACCTGAAGCCGGAATCAAGCTTGCCGAAGAAGCTACTCAAGCCAATCCTCGATTGCCGCTGGGGCATTACATTCTGGGACGATTGTTGTTTGAAACTGGTGAAAACGCCAAAGCAATCACCGAATTGGAAGTCGCGCAAAAGATGGCGCCGTCTGAACCAAGAATCTATTACACGCTCGCCCGCGCTTACGCCAAAGCCAACCGAAAAGATGACGCTGAACGCGCGAGAGAAACCTTTGCCCGCCTGAATAAGATGGTCGAAGATGCCGAAAAGCGTGGTGACGCCCGCGGCGAAGCCATCGAAGAAAAAGACGCTGAGAAAATCAAACCCTGAACCGTCGCTAAAGCATGAATTGAAATAGAAAAGGCCACGAACAAAACCGCGAATGCGGAATTGGTCCGTGGCCTTTTCTGCTTCAATGACTAACGATCCTGGCGATCGTGTTTTTGACGGAGTATGTCGCGGCTGGAATGATTCAATTCACGTTGAATGCGCGCTCGTTCACGCAGTGTGAACTGCCCGCCCGAACGTCGTGCGCGAGCTTCGTCGCGACGAATTCGGGCTTGTTCCATTTCAAGCCGTCTGGCTTCACTGCGCGTCAATTCGCCACTGCGAATGCCTTGTCGGATCCGCTGCTGTTGATCGCGTTGCCGGTCATTGATGCTGTGATCTTGTGCCAACCCGGTCATAGGGAACAGGGCAATCATCAATGCCAATGAAGCCAATAGTTTCATCCAGTTTTTGCTCATATTCAGTCCTCCTGGCGCTCCATCAATTTGACCAATTGTGCACTTCCAAAATGCACCTCGATGGAGCTCCAAATTCGGTTCCCCGCGCTTGCACGGGGAATATCATTCTTCTCAAGGGCGCGAGTGAGACTCGCGAAGTTCAGCGTTGGTCGAAAAAAGTGAGGTTAAAAATTGGCTGGGCAAAGTCACGCGCGGTGTTAAGGCTTTTTGACAGGTTTTGATGGCGAGCTTGGGGTTGAGTGATGTGCCGGATGAGCGGGAATGGGCTTCGATGCTTGCGGAGTGAGTGAAAATGATTTTCTGGGCAGCATTTGGTATTCAGACGCCGATTCTTTGATTTCGAGGAACTGATTCGCGGCGACTTCACGAAACACTTGCCGAGTTTTACTGGCTGGCCATTGGATTTCCACTTCCGCAATTTTCTGATTCTTTCCCAGCCCAAAATGCTGTGTCAGCGGCGAAGCGCCGAACGAACCTCCGCTGGAAACTTCTCGATAGCGCAACGACGGTTTGCCGGTCGCATCGGTCAGCGTCAGTTTGATTTTTGCACCGATGGCGGCTCGGTTAGATTTTACGCCGACCAGCTTGATAGAAATCCAATTCGATTGGGACAAGCTGGCAGCTTGTCCCACCGCCGGAGTTGCGCCCTTTGATGAGTGAGATAAGCTGCCAGCTTGTCCCATTGTCGGATTCGCAAACAGAGCTTTGTTGTATTTGTCGCCGGGAATGAAACCGCCTACGTTGACGTACAAATCCTGGTCGCCGTCGTTGTCCAAATCGCCAAACGCCACGCCGTGGCCTTTTTGCAGATGACCTGTGCCCATCGCGGTCGTGACATCCGCAAAGCTCTTTCCGCCCAGATTGCGAAATGCGTAATTCGGCATCAACGCCGCGTACGAAGGCGCTCCGGTTCCCAAATACACATCCAGAAATCCGTCGTTGTCGAAATCGCCGAAGTTTGCGCCCATCGTCGGAACGACTTTGGACAATCCCACAGCCGCCGTCACATCATCAAACCCACCTTTGCCGTTGTTGTGATAGAGCTTCATCGTTTCGGCTTGGGGAGGCAATCCCAAAAATCCGCGCGCGACTTCCGTCACCGAAGGCACAAAGCTGGCGACAAACAAATCCAGCCAGCCGTCGTTGTCGTAATCGAAAAACCAGGTTGGAAAACTCATCAGCGGTTTGGTTACGCCCAAGCGTGCCGCGACTTCTTCAAACGTTCCGTCGCTTTTGTTGTGATACAGGAAGTTTTCGCCGCCGTAATTCGACACATATAAATCAGCAAAGCCGTCGTTGTCGTAATCGCCCCATGTCGAACCTTTGCTGAATGCTTTGCGGCCGACTCCGGCTTTGCGCGTCACGTCTTCAAAAGTTCCGTTGCCGCGATTGCGAAACAACTGGCTGGGAGTTTCTTCGTGCGCGATGAACACATCCAGCCAGCCGTCATTGTCGAAATCCGCCCACGCCGCTGAATGCGTGCGATGTTCGCCGCTGAGCAAACCGCTTTCCGATGTCACGTCACTGAACGTTCCATCACCATTGTTGCGCAGCAGGGAATTGCGCATCGCAAATTCCCATCCGCCGCGCATCACGAAAATATCCAGCCAGCCATCGTTGTTGAAATCCGTTTGAATGCAATTGATGCCGCCGATTTGATCGCTGAGTCCGGCCTTGTCGGTTTGGTCTGAAAAGCTGCCGTCGCCGTTGTTATGGAAAAACTTCAGCGATTCGCACGCGTCCACGCTGCTGATGACGATGTCGTTGAATCCATCGTTGTCGAAATCATCCAGGATAGTGCCGCCTGCTCCGCTAATGCGATCTACGCCGACGGCTGCGGCAACGTCGGGGAATCTGGGTACGCGAGCGCCCTCGCTCGCAATCGTGTCAGCAAGAGCTTTGCTGTTTCTGGTTGGGTTTTCAGCGGAAGGTTTGCGAGCGGGGGCGCTCGCGTACCCAAGCGTCTGCATCGCCAGATTCAGTAACCACTGAACTTCCAGATTGTCAGGACGCTTGGCCAAAAAGCTTTTGAAATATCCGACCGCTGCCGAAGACCCTGCGGTCAATTTGTGCTGCGCCTGTTTGGTCAGCGGAAAGATGCAGGTTTCGGCGTTGTGATTGTGGACGCAGTTGTCCAATTCGCCTTTGCGCAAATGTGCGACGCCCAGAATTTCGTCCAGATACACCAGGTCTTCGGAATATTCCGGATGCGCGGGCAAGGCTTTGACCAGCGCAGCGCGCGCGGCTGCGAACTGTTCGATGGCTTTGGTCATATCGCCTCGATACGACCACAACTGGCCGAGTTCGTTGTGAAGCTGGACGATTTCCAACTGGCGGCGATTGGCTTCGACGGAGTTTTCCAGCGCCAACAAATACCCTTCGGCGGAAAGAAAGGCGCGGCGTTCGGCGTCCTGCTTGGCTGAACAAATGGATTTCAAGTCGAGTGGATCCGGCATTTTCATGGCGCGCGTGATTTCGACGCGCCCCGAAACTTCCAGCACGGTTTGATAATCACCCGCGCCTTCTACTCGACGATTCCAGCTTTGATCCTGCGGCGCGCGTGATTGCGCATCAGAAAGCTGGATCAACGCGAACGCCAGCAACATCATCACCGCAGAGATACGAAATGTTCTGTGTTGTAAGTACATGGTTACTGCGACTGACTCCGGGGTGTCGCGCAATTCCGGCTTAGGGCAGGAGGCCTTCTCGTGTGAGGCGGCCTCCTGCAAGCAGTCGTTCTTCAATGCGGAGCCGTTACTTCGGCGTGGCCTTGGGAGTCACATGGATCAGAGCGCCGGGATTGGCGTCTTCCAGTAACCACAACGAACCGTCGGGTGCTTGTTCCACATCGCGAATCCGTTTGCCGATCTTCCAGCGCTCGGCCGTCTTGGCTCCGCCTTTGCCGTCGAAGATGATGCGAGTGAGCGACATCGTCGCCAGGCCACTGACAAAGCCACTGCCGTCCCATTGCGGAAAAGTTTTGGTGCCGCGATAAAACATCAGGTTGCCCGGCGCGATCACCGGAACCCAATAGAGAACTGGTTTTACGAAATCAGTCCGCGTGTCGTGACTGGGAATCGGCACTCCGTTGTAATTCTTGCCGTAAGAGACGAGAGGCCAGCCGTAGTTTTTGCCCTTCTCGATCAGGTTCAGTTCGTCGCCGCCGCTGGGGCCATGTTCAACTTCCCATAATTCACCGGTGGGAGAAAGCGCCAAACCATACGGCGCGCGGAATCCACTGGCCCAGGTTTCTGCGGGCGTCAGGTTCGGGCCGGGAAAGGTATAAGTGCTGACCACCTTCGCGGTCTTGGCAACTTCGGTGTCCTGTGGTGGATCAATCAGCGGAATGGTCGAAGCTCCGGTTTTGCCGTAATTGGGATTGCCCGGAAACGGTTTGCCATCCAGCGTCAGGCGCAGAATCTTGCCTACTGGCTGGTCTGGGTCCTGGGCTGGAGTCATGCGCTGGCGGTCCCCAACAGTCATGTACAGTGATTGTCCATCGGGCGCGAAAACGACCTGTCCGCCTGCCTGGCCTCCCTTGCCTCTGGGCATCTGGCGCCATAGCACCGTGAAATCCAGCAAGCGATTTCGTCTGAAGTCCAGCTTGGCGCGTGCCAACACCTGGCCTCCGCCGTAATCACCCGGCTCGATATAAGTGATGTAAACGCTTTCGTCAGTGGCAAAATTGGGCGAGACGAAAATGCCCAGCATGCCGTTCTGGTTTTGCCAGTAAACGGGAGGCGTATTGCCCAATGGCGCGATCTTTTCTCCCTGCGCCGAAACCAGCCAAATCGGCCCGATCTTTTCGGTCACCAACATGCGCCCATCCGGCAGGAAGGCAATTCGCCAAGGCAGCCCAAACGTGGCGGTCGTGGTCAGTTGAAAAGGCAGTGTCGCTTCGGCTTGCTGTTCGCCCACATTGGTTTGAGCCAAAACAGCCCCCGACGCCAACGACAC
>DAOMFR010000019.1:0-64076 GCA_035429885.1 Blastocatellia bacterium | reverse complement strand
GTGACGGAAAAGGTGATCGTATCGCCAGCCACTGCTTTTGCGATTGCATCGCGCAGGCGACAATTCGTCGTGCTCGGACAACGTGTGGCGCTGGCGGTGCCATCGCCGAGGCTCGTGACGGTGTAGGTGGCTGCAGACGCGGTCTGCCACTGGCCGAAGCCCAGGACGATACCAGTCGTGAGAACCAACCAGATCAATCGCAATTTTTTATTCATCGCAGCACTCCTTTAGGGTGTGCGGATTGCTGTGTGCTCAGTGAAGTCTTGCTATGCAGTCAAGCGTCACTTCGGAGAGCTTCTATCCATCAGCAGATCCGCCGTTGTGTGTGGGACTGACCATCCTGCGAATGGCCAGCAGGTCTTCTTTCAACAGGTGGCGCGCTCGCCCGCTTCGCGTGGCGGCGCGCAAACGCTTATTTCCGTATTAGGGATGATGACGCGATCCGCGCTTCGGGGAGGTCGCTCGCAAAAGCCGCGTCGCTTCCAGCCTGTCCACGCTCAGCACCTCCGAATCCGTCATTACCCAGTCCGCCGACGTGAACGGCTTCACCGAGCGGATCAACTGGCGCATGTCGGCATGGTCTTCGACAATCAAGGCCTTCATGAATCTCCTGTGTGCTGGAATTGCGTTTGTGGACGGTCTGAAGAATGCAACAACCTGTGACGGTTGTAATCGGCGGAACTACCCTTTTGCATTGGGTAGAACTACGGAATTTGTTAGGTAGTTCTACCTAAGCGGATGCGGCACGGGGAGCGGTAGCAACCTCGTACTGCTGAATGTAGGCAACTCCGAGTCGTCAGGTCGCTACCGCTCCCTGTACCGCATGGGGTGTTCATGACAATTCCGCTTGGTGTTCAAGCGCGAATTTGAGCAGGGCGTGGTGGCCTTCGAGTTCGAGTTTCTGGCTGATGCGGGCGCGGTGATGTTCGATGGTGCGGACGCTCAGAAAGAGTTCATCGGCAATCTGTTTGCTCGACTTATATTCGGCGACCAGTTTCAGCACGCGGCGTTCGACGGGAGTGAGCAAGGCGAGTTGGGGTTCGTTGTCGGCTAATTGCGCAGCGCGGCGGCTGCGGTTGAGCAGAAAGCTGGTCAATTGCGGGCTGACGTATTCCTGTCCGGCGGCGACGGTACGAATGCATTGCACAATTTCGGTCAGTGCGCTGTCTTTCACCACGTACCCGTTGACGTTCAGGTCGAGCGCCTGATTCAGAAAGTGTTCGTCCTTATGCATGGTCAGAAAGGCGATGGCGAGTTTCATCCGCGCATCTCGAACAGCGCGCGCAACTTCAAACCCGTCGCGTCCCGGCATGTCTACATCCAGGATGGCGACGTCAACGTCGGTCGTGCGCAGTTTTTGCCAGGCCGCTTCGCCGTCTTCGGCTTCGTCCACAACGACGATCTGAGGCGCGCGTTCGATAATCTGCCGCAAACCGTGGCGAAAGATTGGATGATCGTCGGCAATCAAGACTTTGATTTCCCCGGTCATTTGGTTCCTCTCGTAATCGAAATCGGCAAGGCGAAATGAATTGTCACAGTCGTGCCTTGTCCCTCCTGCGAGTCAAGTTGCCATTCGCCGCCCAGCATTCGCACGCGTTCCGCCATCCCGTGCAAGCCGAAGCCGGGCGGTTTGGCGGCAACGTCCAGCGGCGAAAAACCTCGCCCATTATCGTGAATCGTCAGCGTGACGGAATCGGTCGTGCGTCTGACGCTGACACGCGCTTCAGTGGCTTGGGCGTGTTTGACAATGTTGTTAAGGCTTTCCTGCACGACGCGATACAGCGTGATCGCGTCTTCTTTGCTGAACAAATCATCCAGCGGCACAAGCTCCGTGACAAACCGAATTTTCGTCGTGCCCGCCACTTTCTCGATCATCACTTCCAGCGCTTTGGTCAGCCCCAGCCGGTCAAGGTGATAGGGCCGCAGGTTTTGCGCAATCTCGCGGACTTCCTCAAGAGATTGCGACGCCGAATGGACGATCCATTCGAACTGTTCCAGCAACTCCGGATCTTTTTGTTGGGCGGCAAGCTGCCCAAGCTGCGCGCGGTTTTTGACGATCAGCAAATTCTGCCCAAGGCTGTCGTGCAACTCGGCAGCGATGCGTTTGCGTTCGGTTTCCTGCGATTCGATCAACTGACGGGCGAAAGCCTGTTGCGCGGCTTGTTGCGCAGCCAGGCGGCGTTTTTGCTGTTGGTCGCGGTAAACCACAGCGCCGACAATCAAACCTGCTACGCTTACCCCCGCCAGCGCAACAAACCACCAGGTACGCCAGAACGGCGGCACGACGGTGATGCGCACGCTGGCCCCCTTCTCGTTCCACACTCCGTCGGCATTCGCCGCAATTACGTGAAAGGTGTAAGAGCCCGGCGCGAGATGCGAAAAGTACGCCGTGCGCCGCGTGCCTGCGTCCACCCAATCGGCATCCGCGCCTTCCAGCTTGTACTTGAAGCGCATGTTTTCCGAGTTGATGAAGCTCAGCGCCGTGTAGGCAATCTCGAAATTATCCTGCCCCGGATAAATCTGAAGGGCAAAGTTTGGATTTTGAATGGCGGCATCCCAGGCGTCCAAAGAAGCGGGCTGATTGTTTATGCGTAACTCTTCCAGCACGACCGGCGGCGGTTGGGTATTGGCTTTGATCTGCGTGGGATCAATCATCGCGACGCCGCCCATCGTCGGAAACCAGAGCTTGCCATCGCGGGTTTTGACTCCAGCGGGCCAACGTCCACCATTGCATTCGCTGCTCGGCATGCCGTCGCTTTGGTTATAAGCCAGACAAGTCAGCGTTTTGGTTTTGCCGTCGGCGAAATCCAGCAATTCCTGTTTGCGCACGCGGTAAATGCCGCGATTGCAACTCATCCAGAACCAGCCGAAATCATCTTCCAGGATTTGAAAGACGCCGTTATCAAACAAGCCGTCTTTGGTTGTGTAGCTGGTGAAGCGCCCGCCTTTGAAACGCGCCAGGCCGCTGTCATAGGTGCCAATCCAGAGTGTTCCGTCGCTGTCGAGCTTGAGCGCCCGCACCGTTGCGCCCGGCAAACCGTCTTTTTCTGTCCAGGCAGTGAACTTGCCGTCGCGGTAATGGGTCAACCCGCCGTAACTGCCCAGCCAAAGGCCGCCTTGGCCGTCTTCAATGATGACTTTAGTGTCATTGCCCGCGAGGCCGTCTTTGGTCGTGAATTGCGTAACCGCTCCGTTTTGAACGCGCACGACGCCATTTGTCGAACCGAACCAATACGCGCCCGCACGGTCTTCGCACATCGTCCAGTTGAAAGTTTTATTTTGGAACTCCAATGCCTCAGCCCAGGGCGCAGAAAGATAGCGGCCTTCCACCAGACGCCAGAACCCATTCACCCAAATCTGCCCGGCGCGATCCTCGAACAGCGAACTGACCGCTCCCCCAAACGACTGGGCATCTTTGATTTCCGCAGGAGGATATTGCGTTAACGTGCCATCCTTGAATCTGAATACCGCTTGAAGCGCGCTGCCAGCGGTCCCAATCCAGAGTGCGCCGTCATGGCTTTCCAGCAGTGAGTAAACCTCTTGTATATGTTGTTCCAGCAACTTCGCGGGTGTGGCAATCGTTTGCCGGCGGGCGCGAAACAGGCCATTGTTATTGCTGCTAAACCAATAGTTCCCTTCTACATCCGCGTACCCCATCCACAGATCAAACCCTGCCGGTATCTGCGAGCTTAGCAGTTGGCTTTGCCAGGATTGTAAATCCGTCAACCAAAGACGGCCCGCCGCATCCCGCGTAAAGACCTGTGTTGCTGACGAAGCTCCCCCAAGCAGAACGAGGGGTTTTCCCGGCAACCCATTTCGTTCGTGGTACGTTTGAACGCCGCCGCCTTTTCGATAGCGAATAAAACGTTGACGGGTGACAATCCAGTAATCCCCCCCAATGATTTTGCCCCAGGTTGTCGTAATCGCCTCTGCCGCCGGTATGGGCAGCGCCGCGAAATCGTAGCGCAGCTCCGCGGCTGGTTCGAAGCGCCCAGCCGCCCACCGATAGACTCGCTTGATGTCCATTACGGAGTTGCCCTGTTCGTCAAAATTCAGCCCGTAATAAGTAATCAGCAGGTTGCCCTGTTCGTCTTCCACCAAGGAAGGATTGATCTCTCCTGACAAACCGTGTGCCCGATTGAAACTGGTAAATCGGCCTTGATGCCGCCGCACGACTTCGCCGGTTTCCAGCGTCGCCCACAAGTCCCCCTGACGGTCTTCCAAAATCGCGTAAAACCGATTGCTGGGAATCCCCGGCGTATTGCTCTTGTTGAACACGGTGAACCGAACGCCGTCAAAGCGCACCAATCCGTCAAAGGTCGTAAACCACAAATACCCGTCACGCGTTTGCACGATGTCGCGCACGGAGTTCTGCGGCAGCCCGTTGTCCGCGGTCCAGTGATCGAAGCGATATTGAGCGCGAACAGACCACACGCAGGCACACATCACCCACATGACCCAGAGCCATTTGCGTCCGCGCGCAGCAATTCGGCTTGCGGCATGTTTCTTGGCGTTGCATTCACAATTCGGCATACGCATCTACACCAGCACAGGAATGACAAGATTTACAGGATTGCCCTCATACCGGCTTGCTAATCCTCATGTTCATCGTGCCAATCTTGTAAATCCTGTTCCGATATTTCTGGTTTGATTTAGATGATCGCTCATCCATTGTATTGAACGATAAGCATCGTCAGGTCGTCGGATTGCGGCGCACCGTCAGCGAATTCTCGCACAGCGTCACTGACCAAACGTGTCGTTTCCTGCAAGGAACACTGCTCGGCTCGCGCCAAGGCCTGGGCGAGCCGCTCTTCGGAAAACTCTTCGCCTTGCTCCGTCATCGCCTCGGTCACGCCATCGGTGTACAGAAACAGGCGGTCGCCCGGCTGCAATTGCAACTGATGGGTGGGATATTCCACGGCTTTGCGCATGCCGAGCACAAGTGAGTTGCGATGATCGAGCATCACGGGCGGATTGCCCGCGCGCAACAGATACGGATGGTTGTGGCCCGCATTGGCAAATTCAACTGCTCCGGTTTGCAAATTCAGGATGCCGTAAAACGCCGTGACAAACATCCTCGTGTGGTTTTCCGCTTGAATCAGGCGATTGACACGGGTCAGGCATTCGCCCGCTGACATGCCTTCGCTGCCCTCGCTGGCAGTTGCTTTCAGAAAGGCGCGGCTGAGCGCCATAAACAGCGCCGCCGGAGCGCCTTTGCCCGAAACATCGGCAATGGCAAAACCGAAGCGCGTTTCATCATTCGGCCCTCCAATCGGAAAGAAATCATAAAAGTCTCCGCCGATGGCGCGCGCGGGCGTCATTTCGGCAAAGATTTCCAGATGCTCGTTGACGGGAAATTTGCGCGGCAGGATGGATTGCTGAATGCGCGCGGCAACGTTGAGTTCCTGTTCGATAGCGCGCAACTGTTCGCGCAAACGGTCGCGAAGCCGTTTCTTTTCCAGGCTGGCGTTGATGCGGGCGCGCAGCAAAATCGGGTCATAAGGTTTGGACAAATAATCTTCTGCGCCAAGGCTAATGCACTGCACGATGCTTTCAAGTTCACCACCAGCCGAAAGCATAATGACAGGCAAATCCCGCAAGCGGCCTTCGCGTTGCAGGTGTTCGAGCACTTCGTGCCCGTTCAGTTCCGGCATCATCACGTCCAGCAGCACCAGATCAAACGCGCCTTGTTCGATCATTTCCAGCGCCTGCCGTCCATTGACGGCCTCGGCCACCTGATGCCCTTCGCGCACCAACCGGCGCGAGAGCAAATCGCGATTAACTTCGTTGTCATCCACCACCAGCAATGAACCCGTTGCCGTGCGCAGTGATTCCAGGCTGTCAGGTATTGGCGACGCATCCGCACCTGTTTGCGTGCTCGCAGGAACGTTGGCGCGCGCGAATTGTTCGACTTCCTGTTCGACTAGCGCCCAATCGATCACGCTGTCAATCAACGTCAGAAAGCGGGCGGCGGCTTGTTGAATGCGTTCGAGATCAGCGGCAAATTCTTCGCGTCCGGTTTCAGCGCCTTCTTCCAACAGCAATTCGCAGTAACCGGAAACCGTGGTCAACGAGGTGCGCAATTGGCGTTGTGCCGTGGCAACAAATTGCGCGACGGTTTGCCCGGCCATCTTTTGCACCAGCGCCGCCGGGTCGAGCAATTCGTTGACGACACTCAGCAATTCCCTTCCGGCAGCCAGCATCCGCCGCAACACCGAACCAAACTCGTCGGCGTCGGCGTCTTCCAGCAACATTTCGCTGTAACCGATGACGGCATTCAGAGGCGTGCGCAATTCATGCCGCAAATGCGCCAGCATCGTGCGCCCGCTTTGTTCTGTGGGGATTTCCGTTTCGTTCATACCCGGTTCAGTAAGGCTTCGATTTTATCGAGCAAACGCGGCAGGTCTATCGGTTTGGTTTCGTAATCATCACAACCCGCCTCCAGCGCCTGATCGCGGTCACCCGCCATCGCGTGCGCCGTCAGGGCGAGGATGGGAATGGATTTGGTTTCTTCCGTAGCCCGAATGCGGCGCGTCGCTTCGCGCCCATCAATGACCGGCAAACTAATGTCCATCAAGATCAAATCAGGCTGTTCGCTTTGCGCTTTGGCGACGGCTTCCAGCCCATCCACGGCCATGACGACTTCATAATTTTTCCGCGCCAACCGCCGCGAAAGCATGTCGCGATTCATTTCGTTATCTTCTACAAGCAATATTTTGGGCATAATGGTTTTCCTATCGGTTAATACTGTGTCAGTAGCCCGATCGTGAGGGAGGGCTGCCTCGGCAATGCGCCCGATGGAGACGAGGTACGCACTGCCAGTGCAGCCCTTGCTTACGCGCGAGCTACTGACACACTCGTCCTCTAACTGATCGCATTCGTTTCGCGCACGCACGCCGCCACCAGATCGCGCACTTCGCGCAAAAGCTCTTCGCGTTTGTAGGCGCCTTTTTCCAGAATCTTCTCAACGTATCCATTCAGACGCAGCCGATCTTCGACCGTTACGTCCTTTGCCGTGATGACGACAATCGGGATGCCGCGCCATTGCGGGTTCTGGTTGAGTTCCTCAACAAAGGTAAAGCCGTCCACTTCGGGCATCATCAAATCCAGCAGGATCAGATGCGGCGTTAGTACTGCCAACTGCGTCAGCCCTGCGCGCCCGTTTTCGGCTTCGGCGACTTCCCAGCCTTCCTGTTCCAGCATGCGCCGCAACATTTCGCGGGTCGCGGGTTCGTCTTCGACAATCAACACTGAACCGGTGTGAGTTTCGGGACGATACTTTTTCAGCAAGGTCAGCAAACGTTCGCGGTCAACCGGTTTGTTCAAATATTCCGCCGCGCCCAGCGCATAGCCGAGGTTTCGGTCGTCCACAATCGTCAGCATAATCACCGGCAAATCGTGCGTGGCCGAATTGGCTTTAAGCGCAGACAGCACAGCCCATCCGTCCATTCCCGGCATCATCACGTCCAGCGTAATCGCAGCGGGTTGCAATTCCTGAGCAAGGCGCAATCCTTCCTGTCCGTTGAGCGCGTTGGCGACGCGAAACCCTTCGCGGTTTAAGAAACGCTGCATCAATTCCTGCACCGCCGGGTCATCGTCAATCACCAAAATCAATGGCGCATTGGGAGCAATACCAAGTTGCGCAGTGCTCCGTTCGCTGCCGGCTTTGGCGTCGCCCATTTGCGCGGGCAATTCGATGGTGAAGACTGAACCGCATCCCGGCTGGCTTTCGACGTGGATTTCGCCACCCATCATTTCGCAGAATTTTTTGGTGATAGTCAGCCCCAAGCCCGTGCCGCCGTATTGCCTTGTGGTCGAAACATCAGCCTGCATGAAGGGCTGAAACAACTTGCCGATCTGCGCTTCGGTCATGCCGATGCCGGTGTCGCTGACGCGAAAGATCACCCGGTTGTCGCGGCGCGCGACATCCAGTGTGATGGAGCCAGCTTCCGTAAATTTCGACGCATTCGACAATAGATTGAACAGCGATTGGCGGATTTTGGTCAGGTCGGCGCGCATCGTGCCGACCTCCGGCTGACAATGAATCGTCAGTTGATTGCCTTTGCGCCCGACCAGCGGTTGAATCACCGCCGCTACATCATCAATCAAGGTCTTCACCTCAAACGATTCCAGGTAAAGCTCCATCTTGCCGGCTTCGATCTTCGAAAGATCCAAAATGCTGTTAATCAATTCGAGCAGGTGACGCCCGGCGGCATTGATTTTTTGCAGATCAGGAATGAACTCATCCTGTCCCAGGTCCTCGGCTTCTTCCTGCAACATCTCGCTGTATCCAATGACGGCATTGAGCGGCGTGCGCAATTCGTGGCTCATATTGGCCAGAAAGATGCTCTTGGCTTCATCGGCTTCTTCCGCGGCAACGCGGGCCACGCGCGCCGTTTCATACAGGTTTGCATTGTGCAGCGTGACGCCGACCGCCGTGGCAATCGTCGCCAGCAACCGTTGATCGGCTTCGGTAAAGCGGCCTTCTTCTTCCATCGCCTGCACGCTGAGCACGCCAACGACTTCCCCGCCTGCGCGAATCGGCACGCCCAGGAAAGACGCGGGCTGGCGGCCAATCAACCGCACGCCCATTTCTTCGCGGCTGCTGCCGAAGTTGCGATTGATCAGCAGCGGTTGCCCGGTGCGAATAATCTGCGAAGTCATGCCTTCTCCATACGGAATCGGTTCGAGGTCTTCGCCGTGCAGGTAAGGGAATTCGATCATCATCGTTGCTCGATTGAGCAAGGCAACATAGGCAATCGAAGCATGAAACACTTCGCGCACCTGTTCCCCGACCAGTTCTATCAAGGCGTCTTTGTCGAGCTGAGTGGCGAGCGCCTGTGTGATGTGATTGACGGTGGTGAGTTCGGCGGCACGGGCGCTGATTTCCTGCGTGCGCGCCGCAACAGTGGCTTCCAGTTCTGCCTTTTGCCGTTGCGCCTTTTCGCGTTCGTGCTTGAGCATCCAATGCCGCGAACCAAACGCCGCCAAGCCCAGCATCAGGACATAAGCGCCATACGCCCACCACGTGCGATACCACGGCGGCAAAATCGTCAATCGGTATTCGGCTTCAGCCCCCGATTGCCCCAATGCATTAAGCGACTTTACGCGAAAACGATAAGTCCCTGGCGGCAGATTTGTGTATTCGCGCCGCGTTTCGCGCGTCCAGACTGACCAATCGTGGTCAAAGCCTTCCAGCATGGTTTGATATTGATTGCGCGCGGGGTCTTCCAAACTGGCGACGGCATACTCAAACCGTAACGTATTGTTCGCATAAGCCAGCGGAGAGTTCATCCGGATGGCCAATTCGCCGCCACCGCCACCATAAAGTAGCGTCGCAGATTCACCTGCCGCAACGCTCCGCACCAACGTCGGCACTGTCGTTGCGTTGCTCGCCGCCAAAGCCGGATCGTAACGGATCACCCGATCCAACCCGCCCATCCACAACACATCGTCTGCGTCCACGTGCAACCAGGAAACCTGTCCATTGTTGATGCGTCCCAACAAACGGTTGTCCATTTGGTACGAACCATCGCCTTGTCGCCGCATTAACACAGGGCGCGCACCGAAATTGACCCAGATGTCGCCTTTGGAATTCGTCCGCACGGTGTACTCTTCAGACGATCCGCCTGTCGGAACCGCGCCAAAGAGTTTCGATTCCACAAACCGCCCGCTCGATTCGTCAAATTCGCGCGCTCCTGCACGGTTGGCAAAGATGATGCGCCCAGCAGCTTTATGGACGCTGACACCACTGTCATCAGGCAATCCGTTGGCTGAAGTGAAAGATTCTATTTTGGGATTAAGCAGCGAATTGCCCTGCAAACGAATGCGCAAAACGCCTCTGGCTTCGGTGCCAATCCATAATACGCCGGGTTCCGGTTCAACGAGGGAGCGAAGAACCGGAAGATTTTCGATCAATCCCTCATAGACCCAGCGACCCGCAGTATCTTTCCGAATGGCGGCCAAGCCTTCAGAGGTGCAAACCCAGACCCGATTCGCATCCTGCAGAGATGGGGACATTGAGTAAGCAGAAGTAGACGGCTTGGGAAACCGAAACAATCCCGTCAGGCGCTTGTCGTTAAACTGGTATATTCCTTCCGCAGCCGTAGCCACCAGCAAAGTATCCCCGTGTACCAGCAACCCAAAATTTTCGGGGTCTTTAACCTCTGCGACTCGTTGGAATTGTCTGGTGGAGGCATCGAGTCGTTGCAAGCCATTGGTAGTGGCAACGAATAACTCTCCACGATAGCGCACAATTTCAGTGACAGACCCTGACATCCCCATCGCGCGTGAGAATTCAGTTAAGGGAGACGTCGTTTCAACTTTGGCGACACCGTTTTGTAAAGCCAACCAGACGGTTCCAACGCGATCTACGAGAATGTAATGCCCGCCATCCGAGAGAATTCCCGCCGAGCGATCCAGATAGCGCCGCATCTTGCCGTTGCGCTCAAGAATCACCAATCCGCCTGTCGCAGTGACGATGCCATACGCGCCGTCACGCAAAACTGCCGCGCGAATCATGCCCAATTGGTGTAACAGCGACGCGGCCTCAGACACAAAAGGGCGCAGGGACTCACCATCCAACACAAATAGGTCACCGGTGCGGGTTCCCAGCAATATCTCTCCCGTCTTGTCCGAATAAGGCAACATCAAGGTCAATCTGTTATTCGCCTGAATGAATGGCCCGCGCAGCGTCAGCGGTTGCAAGACATCGCCTGCCATTCGATATATCCCGCCCTCTGACGTTCGCACATAAAGTGTGCCGTAAACATAGTAAGGCTGTGAAAATGCCTGTGTGGGCTTCCATGATTTATAGCGCCACCCATTGCCCTCTCGTGTCAGGCGCATAAGAATTTCACGCGGCTGAAAATAAATGCCTTCCGGGGTAATGATCACGCGGGTTACATCCTGAAAATTTCGATCCTCTGGCGGCACCATTTCCAGCAACGAGACATAGTGCATCGTGCCATGCGCATCGGGTTGCAAGTAACCAAAATCGCCGACTTCTCCGACATAAATGCGTCCGTCTGTGCCCTTGGCCAGCCCGCGCACAATGCCATTGTGCGGCGTCTGAATCGTTCGCCACGAACTGCCATCGTATTCCCGAACTCCGGCGTTGGTTCCCAAGTAAATCAGTCCACGGTCATCCTGCTCTACCGCAAATACCTGCGACGATCCCTGATAGGTTTCCGGGCTGTACCATGTGACAAATGGCAGCCCTTCTTCGCCGCGTTTGCGGTCTGGCGTTTGCGCCTGCGCCGACAACAAAAGCAGGAAAACAATCGTGAACGGCAGCAGGTTGCGCCCAAAGGTAACCGGCAACCGAACAGGAACAGATTTCAGCACGCCAGCAAGGAAATTGCCGCTACTGTCCTTCGGTATTGTTTGGTTAATTACAGTCGGTGTTTGCGTTTTCTTCATCTCGTTCCTCAACTATTGAGTGCCGCTTAGAGAGCGCAGAATCATCGCTTGCGGGATTCAGACTTGCAGCTTTTCCTTGAGCACGCCGAAATCCAGCGGTTTGGTAAAGTAATCATCGCAACCATAGGTCAACGCCAGTTGCTGATATTCCGCGCTGCCATACGCCGTGATCAGATACACCTTCAAATGCCGATGTTTTTCCTTGATGGCTTTGAGCAAATCCAGGCCGTTCATCCCCGGCATATTGATGTCCGAAAGAATCAGGGAAACCTCGCTGACACGGTGTTCCAGCAAAGACAAGGCTTCTTCGCCAGAAAGCGCAAAGCAAAAATCGATCTTGCCGTCGCGCACTTCGCGGCGAAAGCGTTGCTCAAACAGCGTTCGGACATCGGCTTCGTCGTCTACGACCATCACTTTCATTACGTGTTCCTCCCATTGCGCGGCAAGCGCACGATAAATTCGGTGTATTCGCCCGGCTCGGTTTCCACTTCGAGTTGCCCGCCGTGTTGTTGCACGACGATGTCGTGACTGATTGAAAGGCCAAGCCCTGTGCCCTGCCCCGTCGGCTTCGTCGTGAAAAACGGGTTGAAAATTTTCTCGCGCACTTCGGGCGGAATGCCCATGCCGTTGTCGCGAATGCGCACTTCCACCGCATCACCGAGATTGCGTGATTCGACGCGCAGCTTCGGCACAAAGCCCGCGCCGTTGCGTTTGGCCTTATCATTCACGGCATAACAAGCGTTGTTCAGCAGATTCAGAAACACGCGGCTCAGGTCTTGCGGAATCGCTTCGACCGAACCGGCATCGTTTGCCAGTGCGCGTTCGATGGTGACGTTGAAGCTGGAATCCTGCGCGCGCATGCCGTGATACGTCAGGTTCACATACTCTTCCAGCATCGCGTTGATGTCCGTCGGTTGGCGTTCCCCCGCCTGTCCGCGCGAATGCAGCAGCATGCTGCGCACAATGCCGTCGGCGCGCCTGCCGTGTTCGTTGATCTTTTTGGCATTGGCTGTCAGATCATCGAGCAGGTCTTCGATATTCTCGAAATCTTTGTCCGGAATCGCGGCTTTGTGTTTGGTGATGTCTTCGCGCAATTCGTCCATCAATTCGACCGACAGGTCGGCGAAGTTGTTGACGAAATTCAGCGGATTCTTGATCTCGTGCGCGATGCCTGCGGTCAAGGCGCCGAGCGAAGCCAGTTTTTCCTGCACCACTAACTGGTCTTGTGTCGCCTTGAGGTGGTGGTAAGCATCGGCGTTGTCGAGCGCAATCGAGGTATAAGCCGCGAGGTTTTCCAGCAGATCAAGGTGGTAATCGGTGTAAGCGTTCGTCTTGAAACTTTGCACCGTGATAACGCCCAGCACGCGGTCTTTCATCATCAGCGGCAGGTACATCATCGAAGCGGGCGCGGTCGCCGTCGCGCCGTCTTCCAATTTTTGGTACGTCTCGCCGTACTTCTCAATGTACTTGGTATATTCCTTCGCCACGTCATTGAGAAAGACCGGCTGACGATGCTCAATGCACCAGACCGGAAACTGATAGCGGTCGCGTGTGTCGCGGGTGTAGGGCGCGTAACGTTTGCCGTTTTCCATCGCCAGCCTGTAATCAATTTCGTGGCGTTCGGGATGGTACAAGCCGACGCCAAAGATTGTCGCGTCCATCAACTGATTGACGTGTTCGTAAAGGCGAAAAAAGATCGTGTCCAGATCAAGCGAAGAGGTCAGGTCTTTGCCGATTTCGCTGAGCAATTCGACGTTCTTGTTGCGTTCGTTTTCAGCGGCCAGCGTTTTGGCTTCGGCTTCCAGCGTTTTGGCTTGCGCGGCAGCAGTTTCAGCGCGCAACTGGGCTTCGCGCAACGCGGATTTTTCGCGCTCACGGGTGACGACGCGCCGCCGTTGAACGCGGCTGACAGCGAATCCAAGCCCTGCCAGCAAAAACGCATAAGCGCCGTACGCCCACCACGTGCGATACCACGGCGGCAAAATTGTCAGCGAGTATTCGGCTTCGGGGCTTTCCTGTCCTAACGCATTTTTGGCCTTCACGCGAAAGCGATACGTGCCGGGCGGCAGGTTGGTGTAATCGCGTTTCGTCTCGCGCGTCCAGCTTGACCAGTCGTGGTCAAACCCTTCCAGCATCGAGCGAAATTGATTGAGTTCAGGGTCTTCCAGACTGGAGGCGGCATATTCAAACCGTAACGAATTGTCGCGAAAGGCCAAGCTGGTGGGCAGCCTGTCTGTCGCATTGCCGCTTCCGGCATAGAGCAACAGATTGCCCTGCTCGCCCGCCGTCACACGCCGCACCAGCGCTGGAACGGCGACCGTACGATTCGAGGCCTTAGCCGGGTCGTATCGGTAAATCTTGTCGGTTCCTCCCATCCACAACACTCCATCCGGGTCGGCGTGAATCCAAACAACCAAACCATTGCTGATGCGTCCCAGCAGGTTTTCTTCGATCTTGTAAGTGCCATCGCTTTGCCGCCGCAACAGCATAGGCCGCACGCCGAAATTCACCCAGATGTCGCCCTGTGGCGTCGTGCTGACGTTATATTCTTCCGGCAATCCACCTCTCGGAATCGCGCCAAAGAGCTTCGATTCGACAAAACGCCCGCTGGCTTCATCAAACTCTCGCAACCCTCTGGGCGAAGCAAACAGGATGTGCCCGTCAATCAAATGCACACTGACGCCGCCGTCATCTGCCAAGCCCTGCGCCTGGCCAAAATATTCGACCTTTGGGTTGGCGAATGAATTGCCTTGCAAACGAATGCGCACAACGCCTTGCGATTCGGTGCCAACCCAGATCGTTCCCGGTTCTGGTTCAACAATAGAGCGCGGAACGGCAGAGAGTTTCGCCACCAGGCCTTCATCCACCCAACGCCCTTCACCAGCCCAACGCAGCGAAAAAAAGCCCGTGTTACCACCAGTCCAAACCCGGTTAGGGTCGTATCGAGAGGGTGCCGCGAAAAGAAAGTTTTTACCGGTGCTTTTGCTTAAGGGGATCGGCTGGATTCGATTGCCTCTTAATTCAATAATCCCGTCACCCGCCCCAGCCGTTAGCAAGCTATCCTTGAATTGCAACAAGCCCAGCACTTCCTGAAAAGGATAACCCGGCACTTGTTGAAATTTACCGGTTGCGATATCCAACCGCCATAACCCGCCCGTAATCGTCGTCACATACAAATCTCCGCGATATCGGGCGATGCCCACTACAGAACCTGAAAACCCGGTCGCGCGTCCAAACTCAGTCAATGGCGAAGCGAGTTCGACTTTGGCCAGTCCACTTTGCAACCCCAACCAGACGGTTCCGGCCTGATCTTCCAGCGCCGACAGCACACCTTCTGATTGAATGCCCGCCGCGCGATCCAGATAGCGTCGCACCTTTCCACTCGGTTCCAGAATGAAAAAGCCCCCGGTTAACGTTCCTAGCCCGAATGAGCCATCCTTCAGTCTGATTGCATTCGTGAGCAGCAGCTTTTTCAACAATGGCGTAGCCTCAGTGACAAACGGGCGCACTCCGCTTTCGTCCATCACGAAAAGCTCTCCAGTCCGATATCCGAGCAAAAGCTGTCGAGGTTTGCCGTTTTGCCCATCCGGGAACGGCAACATAAACATCAGACGCAACTCGTTATGATTTTTCAGCCCTGGCAAAGCCAGCGGTTCAAGGTTGTCGCCCGTCAGGCGATGCAACCCAACACCTGAAATGTTGACATACAAAGTGTCAAAGGCATACGCCGAAAAATTCATTGGTGTCTTCGACTTCCAGCTTTTGACACGCCAGCCTTTGCCGTCTGGAGTAACCCGAAAGAGCCGTTCCGGGGCACGAAAATATATTCCTTCCGGTGTAACCTGAATTCGTTCAATGCTCTGAAACTCGCGTTCACCCAGCGGGACAAATTCGAGCAAGGAAACAAATCGCATGGTTCCTTGTTGGTCAGGCGCTAGATAACCGAAATCTCCAATTTCCCCCGCATAAATCCGGCCATCCTGTCCTTTGGCAAGTGCTCTGATCACGGCGTTGTGCGGAGTTGCAATCCTGCGCCATGTGTTGCCGTCGTATTCCCCGATTCCATCGCCATAACCCAGGTACAGCACTCCGCGATCATCTTGCGCGAGCGAGAACACCTGCGACGAGCCTTGATATTCCTGCGCGCTGAACCACGAGATAAAAGGCAACCCCGCTTCTTTAGCGCGGCGGTCTGATGCGGATGGAGTCGTTTGCCCTTGTGCGGGCAACAACAGACAAAGAATGATGGCGATGGTAAAGGTTGTGTGTCTCATCGTTTCTCACTGGGTGCGCCCGCGCCCTCGCGGGCAGGCGTGCGGCAAAGACTTTTTGTGGATACGCGGACGCCCTACGGCGAAGGCAGCCCGCGAGGGCGCGGGCGTACCCAGATCATAGATACCGCACGCCCAGCACGGTCATGTCATCCGAAGCCGGTGCGCCCTCGGCGAACGCGGTCGCTTCGTGCGTCACCGCCTGCACTAATTCCTCGACGCTCAATGACGACGCTCGCTCGCTCAGCAATTGCACCAGCCGATCTTCGCCATATTCTTCCTGGCGAGGATTCATCGCTTCGGTGATGCCGTCGGTAAACATCAACAGCGTATCGCCCGCCACAAGCTGCACCGTCGCCGTGTCATAGTTCACGCGCCGCAGCATACCCAGCGGCAATCCGCTCGCCGCATCCAGCGTTTGCACCTGATCGCCACGCACCAGATACGGCGGATTGTGTCCGGCGCGGCTGTATTCCAGTTGCCCGGTCGCCAGATCGAGAATGCCGTAAAAACAGGTGACGAAATGCGACGTAGCGCGGCGCTCGCCGTGCAGAAACTGGTGCGCTTCCAGCAGGCAGTCTTGCGGTGACAAGCCTTTCTTGGCAGCTACGCGCAAAACTGTGCGGCTGACGGCCATAAACAGCGCCGCCGCAATGCCTTTGCCCGACACATCGCCGATGGTGAAGGCCAGCCGGTGGTCATCAAGCAGAAAACAATCAAACAGATCGCCGCCGACTTCCGCCGCCGGAATCATCGAGCCGTACACCGACAGGCGTTCGTGTTGCGGGAATGTATGCGGGACAAGCGCCGATTGAATGTTGCGGGCGAGTTCAAGTTCGCGGCTGAGTTTAAGCAAGCGGTCACGATCTTGCGCCGCTTGTTTGCGCTCGATGGATTCGGCAATCGCGCGGTCGAGCGTAATTTCCAAATCCTGAAAATCAATCGGCTTGGTGATGAAATCAAAGGCGCCGCGGTTGAGCGCCGTGCGGATGTTCGGCATATCGCCATACGCTGAGACAATCACCGAACGCAATAACGGATGCGCCTCACGCAAGCGCGACAACAGTGTCAGGCCATCCATCACAGGCATGTTGATGTCGGTCAACACGACATCAACATGATGATCAGATTGCAATTGGGCGAGTGCTTCTTCGCCATTGCTGGCAAAAAGAAAGCTGAGTTCTTCGGCGCGAATGCGCTTGCGAAATCGTTGGGTAATCAGAATTTCGAGGTCGGGTTCGTCATCTACAACGAGAATCCTGTTATGCATTTCAGGTCAAGGTCCTCGATCAATGTTTTACTTGCAAACGACCCAATCTATCTTTATGCAATTTTCCCGATTGAGCCGCCTCAATTTAATTAACCGCAATTTCTGCACAAATTCCCTCACGCAGAAAAAAAATAATTACCAGCAGGCAAATCGTTTTTTTGCCGTTTTAACCTTGTTTGCCTGAGTCCGGTTGCTGATAAAAGCCTGCCTTCCGGTACGATTCATCCAGCAATTCAACAACGTGAACGACCTGGCAATCGGCGTTGAACATTCGCGCGCCAGCGCCAAGTTGCATGTGGCAGCCGGGGTTGGCTGTCACCAGAACCTTTGCGCCGGTGGCTTTCACTTTTTCGATCTTGTCAGAAAGAATGCCTTCGGACATTTCGGGTTCGCTGAGGTTGTAAATGCCTGCGCCTCCGCAGCAATCCTGCATGCCTTCGAGTTGGCGGTATTCGACCCCGGGAATCGAAGTCAGCACTTTTTGCGGAGCGGTCATTACTCGCTGGGCGTGGTACAAATGGCAGGGCGCGTCCATCGTCACAGCTTCTTTGATTTCGGCTCCGGGGCGGATCTCGTCAGCAGCCAGATATTCGGTGGCGTCTTTGACGTGGCGGCTGAAGTTCACAGCGCGCTCCGCGTAGGCAGGATCGTCTTTCAACAAGTCGCCGTATTCTTTCAGCAAGGCACCGCAGCCAGCGGCATTGATGATGATCGTGGCTGGGTTCGTCGGGTTGTGATCGGAAGTCAAAAACCGTTCAAAGGCATCAATGTTTTGCCGCGCCAGTTTGCGCGCCGTTTCCAAATCACCCGAATGTGCGTGCAGGGCTCCGCAGCAAACCTGCTTGGCAACTTCGATGTTTTGGCAATTGTTGACCGTCAGCACGCGCTTGGTGGCGTCATTGGCGTGTTTGAACAATCCTTCCATCACGCAACCAGTGAAGACGGAAACAGGTTTTAGGTGTTTGGTGCTGGGTGTTAGGTGTTGGGTAGGGGCTTTTGCCTCCCCAACGCTCTGCCCTGCAATTGCTCCGTCTCTCCGAGTTGGAGCTGTCGTCATCAATAGCGATAACGCGAAGTCGGCTTTCTTCGACACTTTGCGAACCAAGCCACTGGCATAAGCCCACTTCATCAAACCGTTGTCGCGCATCAAGCGGCTCACAGCGAAAACAGATTTCAACCGATTCGGATATGGGAAGATGTGGCGCAGCGCCAGATTCAGCATCCACTTCTGAAAACCACCGCTGTTCTTCTTACCCTCGTGGTTGATGGTTTCGCGGGCGTGTTCCAGCAGATAGCCGTATTTCACGCCAGCGGGGCAAGCCGTTTCGCAAGCTCGGCACCCCAGACATAGGTCAATGTGACGAGCGAAGGCTGGCGCTTGCACATCCAGGCGGCCTTCGGCGACGGAGCGCATCAGGTAAATGCGTCCGCGCGGACTGTCGTTTTCGTTGCCGACTTGTTGATACGTGGGGCAGGCTGGCAAACACAAACCGCAGTGAATGCAACCCAGAATTTTATCCATCTCGGCGTCCAGCGCCGTGTGAAGAGATGTGTTCAGAGCCATAAAATTTGAATGGATGCTTGGCCGGAATCATTTTTTTCCCGACGAATCATACTCCTTGAATCGGTGACCACAGTACTTGCAGGTGTAAAACTGCCCTTGTTCTTTGCGCGGATACGAAGCGCGCTTACCGCAATGCGGGCATTTCTTGGATAACGTTTTGACCGTCGCCGCGGTGGCGGAAACCCAAAATGGATTCGGCATAACTTCTCCCTAATCCAGGCGATGCTGGAAGTAGATAAACATCTCAGTTACTCGCTTTTTTGCGAGTGACAACATCCAACAACGGTTCAATGGTTCGTGCCAAAATCGGCCCCAACACAGCCAGAAACAAAACGTAAGCCGCCGACAACGAACTCAAGCGAGGTTCCAATCCTGCGTGAACTCCGAGCCCGGCAATGACGATAGAAAATTCGCCGCGAGCGACCAAGGCAGCGCCAGCACGCCATTGACCTTTTCGTTCGATTCCGGCTCGACGAGCTGCCCACCAACCGGTCAGAATTTTCGTCAACGCAGTGACGATCCCCAGGCTCAACGCGAGCAGCAAAACAGGCGGTAACGTCGCCGGGTTAATCTGCAATCCAAAAAAGAAAAAGAACTGGGCGGCAAACAAATCTCGCAACGGGCCAACCAGGTGATGTGCTCGTTTTGCCAAAGGCCCAGATAGCGCAATTCCAACCAAAAACGCGCCCACTGCTGACGAAACCTGTAAGCGTTGCGCGATGCCAGCGACCAACAACACTGCGCCAAATGTCGTTAGCAAGATGATCTCGTTTGATTCGTGCGCCGCAACCCGGCTGATTGAATCGCCATATCGCACAGCCAAAAACAACACCACTCCAACGGTGGCAAGTGCGATCAATATCGAAATCAATCCGGTAACAAAGCTTTGCCCGATCAACAAGACGGCAATCAAAGGCAGATAAACCGCCATCGCCAAATCTTCAATCACCAAAATCGAAAGAACCGTCGGCGTTTCCGAATTGTTCAACCAACCCAACTCTCCCAACACTTTGGCAATCACGCCGGAAGAGGAAATATACGTAACACCGCCCAACAACAACGCCGCCAGCGGCTGCCACCCAAGCAATAATCCCGCCAACAATCCCGGCGTGAAGTTCAGCGCGAAATCCATCAAGCCAGCCGGAAGCCCGACGCGCAAGTTGGCCATCAACTCTTCGCCCGTGTATTCCAGGCCGAGCATAAACAGCAACAACAGAACGCCGACTTCTCCGGCAAAACCGATGAAGTTTTCACTGAAATTCAAAGGCGCAATGCCGCCATTGCCGAATGCCAAACCGGCAATCAAATACAGCGGAATTGCCGAAAATCCCCAGCGACTGGCCAGACGCGCCAACATCGCCAAGCCGATTACCGCTGCTCCCAACTCGATGAACACCAGTGAAACGTCGTGGTTGGCGGAAGCAATCATTGGTTATCTACTCTTCTGTCGCGAATGCTCAAAAAATGAATCAAATGCCCCCGATAAATCTTCCCGGACTGAGTTGCGCGTCAGGATCAAACCGGTTTTTTAATTCGCGCATCAATCTGGAAATCGAGCCGACTTCGCCCCAGGTGTCCAGTTGATCCTTGAGCATTTGCGGCGCGTTGAGCATCACCAATTGACCGCCGCGCGCCTGGGTTAATTGTCGAAGTTCGGAAATGAATTTCGGGCGGCGTTTGGTTTGCAATCCTTCAAACAAATCTTCTTTGGCCAGCACGCGCAACACGCCATTGCCTGCGTGCGCGCGCCAGACTGACTGGGGCAAAAACTGGCCGACATCTTTCACCACATCGTTCAAATCGGCTGGCAACGCGCTCAACCGCAGATTGTATGCCCACAGGTCATCAGTTTCTGTTTCGTGGTAAGCCGTCCAAAACGCTTCCGCGTCAGCATCGCTCATCACCGTTCGTTCGAAATCGTGACCGATACGAGCGGCTTCGTTCAATTGAAATTCCACGGTTTCGGTTTCGTTCAGAAACCGAAGCACCAGGGCAAAGCGTCGAGCGTCAAGCGGCAAACTTAGATCGGCAGACGGAGAAATCAATTCCATCGCCGCAGGCTGCACATCGGAATCGCTGATCCGCAGCGCCAGCCAGCACAGACTTTCGGCATCCGCAGCGTAAAACACCAGCGTTTTTTCCGCAGACGGCAAGGCGCGCAGCTTGAAACTCATCTCGGCAAAGACGGCCAGCGAACCGAAGCTGCCAGTGTACAACTTGCACAAATCGTAACCAGCCACGTTTTTAACAACTTTGCCGCCAGCTTTGGTCACGCCTCCGTTCGGATGAACGACGCGAATGCCGATGAGCCAATCACGGGGAGTTCCATATCCGCAACGCATTGGCCCGCTGCTGGCCGTTGCGATGATTCCTCCGAGCGTGGAGTTCGCATCACCGAACGGATCCAGCGGAATGAATTGCCGATGCTGGGCAGCTTGCCGGTTGAACTCTGCCAGCGAACAGCCAGCCTGAACCGTCGCAGTCAGATCGGCGGGTTCGTATTCCAGCACGCGATTCATCTTCTCCGTCGAAACGACAAGCTGAAACTGTACGGGACGATTTCCCACGGTCAGCCAGGTTCCCGCGCCAGCCGGAATCACTCGCCAGCGTTCGCGTTCTGCCAGCTTCAGGATTTCCGTCAGTTCTTCCAGGGTGTGCGGAAAAGCGACGACGCGTTCCGTTTCTTCAACGACTTTGAAGTTGTCGCCAGTGACAACGCGAGCGCGATCTTCGCCGAACATTTCGCGCAGACGGTGCAGTATTTGATCAGCGGAGACCCGATGCAGCGGCTCGGCCTCCGGAGTTACTGGAGTTGCAATTGGCATATCGTTTTGTTTTTGGGTTGAAGTCTTCCGCAGCGGAAGGCCGGTTATACCATGTTGCTCGATGGTTCGGCGAGTGTCGCCAGAGCAGATCGAAGCGCGTCAATTGCCAGCACGGAGCAGTGCTCTTTGTTTCGCGGCAAACTTTCCAGCGAACGCGTGACATCCGATGGAACCAGCTTGCGCGCTTCCGCAACCGCCAAGCCAGTCAACATTTCGGTTAACGCGGAACCGGCGGCAATGCTTGGCGGGCAGCCTTGCACAGTGAACTTGGCGGCAACGATGGCTCCGTCGGCAATTTTGAGTTGCAGATTCAGCAAATCTCCGCACACCGGATTGGTCGCCTGTCCGGTAACCGTCGCGTCGGCCAATTCGCCGACGTTATGTGGGTTTTCCAGATGATGCAGAACTTTGGCGCTGTACATTTCCCAGTCTTTTCTCCTCTACTCAGAAAACCGATTGCCGAATTCAGTCGTAATACCTGCCGAATTCGTTCATCACTATACATCACAAGGAGACTCTCGTATGACAGACAACAAACTGGCTTTACTGCAGGCGATTGAAAATTTCGGCAGATTGGAAACCCGCGAAAAGTATTTCGATCTGTACGACGACAACGCGGTGTTGCGCGGTTACGCCGGAGTCGGCCCCGGCCTGGAAAACATCAAACGATTTTACGCTCAATTCTGGACCGCCTTCCCTGACGCGAAAATCGTCGTTGAAGATTTGATCGAAGCTGACGACAAATTGACGTGCCGCTTTGTCGTCAACGCCACGCATGGCGGAAACTTCCTGGGCGTTCCCGCGACCAGAAAGCCCGTGTCGTTGCCGGGCATCACAATTCTCAGGTTCGCCAATGGCAAATGCGTCGAGCGCTGGAGTCAGACCGATTTTCTCGGCGCGATGGTGCAGATCGGAGCCGTTTCCATGCCCGCCTGAACCTGAGTGTGCTCGCACTAAAATACCTTCTTGACAGCCCTAACTTCGACGTTTAAGTTCTGCGCCCAGTGAGTTACTGGAATCTTCAATTTCGGTATTGTACGAAGAGGCGTTTTGACAGAACTGATTCTGATCAACACCGATTAAGCCAGTTGGTTATCCCCTGCGTTGTCCTCACTTGTTTGGCTTAGGAATCGGCCTCGTCATACTTCGCAGTTCCGTCATCATCCGTTAGGAATCATTTGTCGCTGTTGTCTGGCAGTGACGCCTAGCCACTTTTTGGCCAGGGAAGGTGCGTTTCAGGAGTAGGCATGCCCGTTTCGAGATTTGCATTCGTCTTCAAATCTTTCCGTCGCTTCTTATCGTTGATGATTTTCGTTACAGTGGCTTTGGTGTTGGGCCAATGGCTGAATGCCGGGCTGGCGCAACGTCGTGCAGAGCGGTCGAATTCATCAGCCAAGCCAAAATCCAAAATTAAAACGCCGCCTGCTCGCCACATTCATTCTCAACAACAACAAATCAACCCGGATGGATCAATCACCGGCGTGTTGTGGGTTGGCGAAGCAGGCATCACCGAAACCACGGCGGAGATCATGACGCGCGAACAATCGCTTCGTTCCGGTGAGACCAAGGCTCCACGCCGTGCCAAGCGCAACCGTGAAGAAGAGCTCGAACAACCCAATCGCGACAAGTTGCCGCAAAACCCGGATGCCCTGCCGGGTGCGCAATGGCCGCCTGCTGGAACAGAGGGACAGAGGGGCGGAGGGATTGAGGAATTATGGGGCAGAGAGACCAAACGCCTGGGGCAACAGTCACCCAATCTCTCCGTCTCTCCGTCTCTACTTCCCTCTTTCGCTCCTTTGCCAACGCTCAACTTCACGGCAGCGACCCTGGCGGAAACCAGCGCCTTTCCGCCGGATTCGATGGGAGCCGCCGGACCGACCCAATTTTTGCTGGCGGTGAATGGCCGCATACGAGTCTTCAACAAAAGCACAGGCGCAGTTGGACAACTGGATGCCGACATTGATTCCTTCTTCAACTCCGTTCGCGCAGGATTCATCACAACGGACCCGCGTGTTCGCTACGACAGGCTCTCCGGACGTTGGTTCATTCTGCTGGTCAACACGGCTTCATCGAACAATCGGATTCTGCTGGCGGTCAGCGACGGATCAACGATCAACACGGCGACGAGCTGGACGTTTTATCAGTTCGCGCATAACGAAGTGTCTCCGGCGGGCGACAACGGATGTTTTGCAGACTTCCCGACGCTGGGAATTGACGCCAACGCGCTGTATGTAGGATTGAATCAATTTTGCAATCGGGCGTTCAGCAATACGACGGCGTTGGTCATTCGCAAATCTTCGATCCTGAGCGGCGGCCAGATTGTTGCCTCAGCCTTTCGCAACTTGATTGATTCGACCGGTACATCATTGAAAAACGGCATCTTCACGCCCCAGGGCGTGGACAATCCTGCCGCCAGTTCCACCGAAGGTTATTTTCTTGGCACGGATGCGGGCAGTCTGGGTCGATTGGTTTTGCGCAGAGTGTCGAATCCAGGTGGCGTTCCGGTGATGTCGGCCAACATTTACCTGAATGTGCTGACCACGTCTCAACCGATTACGGTTCGCCATCGCGGCAACATTAATGGAGTGAACGGTAGGCTGGATGCGATTGATGATCGTTTGGCAATGGCCCAACTTCGCGGCGGCAGCATCTGGACCACGCACAACATTTCCGTCAATAACGAAGGCACAATTGATGCTCCGCGCACACGCAATGGAGTTCGCTGGTACGAAATCACGGACATTGCCACTAACGCGCCGACGCTTCGCCAAGCCGGAACGTTATTCACCTCCACGACAACCAACATCGAAGACGAACGAAATTACTTCATTCCGTCGCTGGCCGTTTCCGGTCAGGGAAACGCTTTGATTGGAAGCAGCACCGCCGGAACGAATGAATATGTGAATGCCGCGATTGCCTATCGGCTGGCAACCGATCCGCTGGGCGCACTGCAAGCTCCGTCGTTGATCACAGCCAGCCCTGCGCCGTACAACCCGTCCAGCGATAGCGGAAATCTGGCCGCTCGCCGCCGCTGGGGAGATTATTCGTTCACCAGTGTTGACCCTTGCGACGACATGACGTTGTGGACCGTGCAGCAATTCGCGGACGCCGCCAACTCCTATGGGTTACGCGTAGCCAAAATTCCGGCACCTCCGCCAGCCACGCCTGCTGCAACGAATCCGCCTTCGATCGCGACAGGCTTGAGCTCGATCAACGTCACGCTCACTGGTTTAACCTCGGCTGACGGAGCAGGATTTTTCGACCCCGGAGACTCCTACAGTTGCCGCCTGCGGGCATCCGTCAGCGGCGGAGTCACCGTCAACAATGTCAGTTACGTCAATCCGACAACGATTCAGTTGAACCTTTCGACGGTCAACGCCGCTGCCGGAACCAAAACCGTCACTGTCACAAACCCTGACGGCCAAACGGCTACCGGCGCCAACATTCTGACCGTTGGCAATTGCGCTTATACCGTGACGGCGAACAATTCCAGCTTCACGGCTTCTGGCGGAGTCGGAACCATCAGCGTGGAAACAACTGCTGCTTGCGGATGGACAGCAATTAGTGGCTCCAGCTTCATCACCATTAACTCCGGCGCAGTCGCCAGCGGAACCGGAACCGTCAGCTTTACAGTTGCGCCGACTTCGGGCCTGGCGCGCACCGGAACAATCACTGTCGCCGGACAACTGGTCACCATTTCGCAAAGCGCGGGAAACGGATGCTCTTACACGCTGACTCCGGCGACAAAAAACTTCCCTGCCAACGGAGGCTCAGGCAACTTCGCGGTGGCTTCGGCTTCGGAATGCGCTTGGACACCAACAGTCAGCGATTCATTTATCAGCGTCCTATTCACAAGTGGTAGCCAGGGAAACGGCACCGTCAACTTCACAGTCGCCAACAACACACAACCGATTCAACGCACCGGAACCATCACTGTCGGCGGACAAGCCTTCACCGTGACGCAAGACGCCGCGCCTTTTGAACTGTCTGTTGACGATGGAAGCTTTGAAACCGCCGCAGGAGTCACAACCGGCGGCACTTCGTACCGCGTCAACCGGCTGACTCCGGCGTTTTACCCGGCCACGATCAACGCCGTTTCGATTTACTTCCCGGATAACACCAGCGTGCGCGTAGGCGATCAGTATTCGGTGATTGTCGCGTCAAACGCTGACGGCGATTCGAATATTGACGGGCTCGTGTTTCAGACGACAGCGGCACAAGTGCAACAGGTCGGCGCGTTCAATGTGGTCAACATTTCTCCACTCACGGTGACGTCCGGAGATTTCGTCGTGGGCCTAAAACTGACCCAGACAGAAAACGTATTTCCTTTTGCGCTGGACACGACGAAATCCAAAACGCGTTCCTATCGTTCGCTGGACGGCTTAACCTTCGAGTTGATTGATTCACTGGGATCGTTTGGCAATTATGGCATTCGCGCGCGGCTGGTGCGTCCAGCCAAACTGATTATTGGCGCCACGTCTTCGCTGGTGACCGAAAGCTGCTTGCCTGCGAACAAAGTCATTGATCCGGGCGAAACCGTAACGGTCAGTCTTTTGCTGGGCAACAACGGTTCCACTACCACACAGAATTTGACGGCGACACTGCTCTCTTCCAGCAACGTCATCACCGCCGACCAAACCAGAAGCTACGGCGCAATGGCTCCCGGTTCAGCAGCCGTCGCGCGTCAATTCACATTCACAGCCAGCGGAGCCTGCGGCGGAAACTTGCCAATCAATCTGAGTTTGAAAGATGGCGATCAGGACTTGGGCATCGTGACATTCAACTTCACGCTCGGCGCAATCGGCACGACAACGCAAACCTTCAGTTATGCGGGCGAAGCGACAAAAATCCCCGACGGAGATTCTCGCGGCGTCAGTTTACCGATCGTCGTCAGCGGATTTCCCAGCACCATCGCCGACTTGAACTTCCGCATTGACGGCACACAGTGTTCGTCCAGCCCCGGAGCCACAGGCGTCGGCGTGGATCACACCTGGGTTGGGGATTTGGTGTTTCGGCTGACATCGCCCGCAGGAACAACCGTGACGATCATCAGTCGCCCCGGCGGCAGCGGCAACAGCGGCAAAAACTTCTGCCAAATGTTGCTGGATGATGACGCAGCAAATGCAATTTCTATCGGCTCGATTGCCTCCAACGGCCCGCCTCCGCAAGGGCCTCCTTACACCGGCACTCTAAAACCATCGAACGCGCTGTCCACCTTCGACGGAGAAAACCCGAACGGCACCTGGACACTCACTGTAGTGGACGCCTTTACGGGAGACAGCGGCAGCGTGCGCGCGTTTTCCTTGCAACTGACAGGGTTCACCTGCTGCCAGACCAGTTGCCTGAATGTCACCAGCCTAAGCGCAAGCAGCGGCTCCGTGGGCAATCAAGTCACCATCACAGGCTCCGGCTTCACGGGGGTGACCGCCGTCAAATTCGGCGACGTGCCTGCTTCCTTCACGATCAACAGCAACACGTCCATCACGACCACAGTTCCTGCCGGAGCGCGCACGGCTCCAATTATTCTGAGCAAACCCGGTTGCGTGGACGCACAAACACTCAACTTCACGTCCTTCCCGGGAATTTCGCTGTCGCCGTCTCCTTTGACAGCAACTGTCGGAGCACTAAGCCCCGTAACGGTGACGCTTAGTTACCCGCAATCCAATAGCGTGACAGTATCGCTATCGTCCACCAATACATCTGTGCTGACGATTCCATCGAGTGTCGTGATTCCAGCTGGAACAGCAGCTGCGACATTCCACTTGAGCGGTGTGGCGGTCGGCGGCCCTGCGACAGTTACGGCGACTTTACCCGCCAACATCGGTGGAGCCAGCGCTTCCATGACCGTCAATGTCGCCGCGCGCGCAATCAGTGTCGTCAGTTCCGCCGGTTCTATCGGACAAACGGTCAACGTGCCCATCACGCTGGATTCCAAAGGCGACGAGACCGCCATCAATTTCAGCCTGAGTTTTGATCCGAAACTGCTTGCCGACCCGCGAACTTCCATCGGCGTGGATTCCATTGGAGCAGATTTTTTCGCTGACGCCACACGTGTTGCTCAAGGTGTTTTTGGACTCACGATCACGCAACCTTCCGGAAAGAAGTACGAGGCCGGTTTAAGGCAAATCGCCGTTATCACATTCAATATTGTTCCGTCGGCTTCGGCCACGACGGCCACAATCAACTTTGGCGATTTGCCAATTCCTCGCGCGGTTTCCGGTAGCGGTTCCCCAATCACGGCACAATTTGTTTCCGGCAGTGTGCGACTTGGGCAAGGTTATGAAGCCGATGTTGCGCCCCGTGTTTTTGGAAACAACAACGGCTCAGTGACAATCACCGACTGGGTGCAAGTAGGGCGATTCGTCGCCGGGTTGGATTCCCCAGCCAATAGCAGTGAATTTCAGCGCGCCGACTGCGCTCCCCGCGACACCCTTGGCGATGGACGCCTGACACTGGCTGATTGGGTGCAAACCGGACGTTACGTTGCAGGACTGGAAGCCGCGACTGTGGCGGGCGGACCGAGCGTTGCTGTCGCAGGGCTTTCTGGCGATTGCGGATTGGGGGTTGCAAATTGCGGATTGAAAGCCAGCCGTCAGCAAACCGTCGAAACAAATGAACCGTTGACGGTAAAACCCCTTCCTGGCGCGATCTCCATCCGGCTGAACGCTCACGGAACCGAAAACGCGCTGAGTTTTAGTTTGAATTTTGATGCGAACAAATGGCGTTTTGTTTCCGCAAGAACCGGACGCCAGGCTCGGCAGGCAACACTCATTCTCAACCAGAACGAAACAGCGCAAGGCCGCTTGGGAGTCATGCTGGCCTTGCCCGGCGGACACAGCCTGCGCCCCGGCGAAGCCGAAGTCATTGTTGTGCAATTCGCGCCTCGCCACCGAAATAAACAGCCGCTTCAAGCCGAACTCGGCGATTTCCCCATCGCTCGCAGCATCGTTGGCACACACGCGAATGTGATTCGATAATCTGCACCCGGGAACTCACTCTTTTGGGGTTCCCGGGCGCAGGAAAAAGTCATCGCCACAGGAAGCAGCGTTAGCTATAATGCGCCCGCTCTCAATTGAACTGCCCCGCCGATTGGTTCTAGTTTCCGGCCGCCCCCCAACAACACAGGAACCGTTATGTTCGACAAGAAGTATCGTCTGTTATCTCGCCTTGTTCCTATCGCGATTTTGGCTTGTCTGGTATCCATTTCGTTGCTCAAGCCGTTTCAACCAGCCGTCGCCGATACGCTTGCCGCAGGGCTTCGCGGCGAATATTTCGACAACGAAGATTTCACCAACTTGAAGCTTACTCGCACCGATGCGACGGTGGATTTCAACCTTGGATTTTCAGCTCCCGATCCGGCAATCAATTCTGAAACCTTTTCCATTCGCTGGACAGGGCAACTCACGCCCCCCACAACAGGCAATTATGTGTTTGTCACGCAATCGGACGATGGAGTTCGGTTATGGCTGGGCAATCAGTTGGTCATTGATAACCTCACTCCGCATCCGCTAACTGAAGACCGAGGCACTGCCGTGGCTTTAACCGGTGGTCAAAGCTACAACTTGCGACTGGAATACTTCGAGCTGACGGCCAATGCAGTCATTCGCTTGATGTGGATTCGGCCCGGACAAACCGCGCCCGAAATCATTCCGTCCGCCAATCTGGCGACGCCAGTAACCCCGAATCCCGCACCGACCTTGACCAGTCTGTCGCCAAGCCTCATTCCCTTGACCACACAAACCCCGACGCTCACCGTCAACGGCAGCAATTTTTTGCAAGGTGTCATTGTTCAGTTCAACAATTCGGCTCGAACAACCAATTTTGTCAGCAGCACACAAGTGACGACGACTTTGACATCCAGCGATCTGGCTTTTGCCACACAATTCAAAATCACGGCAGTCAATCCCCTGCCCGGCGGAGGCACATCAAACCCCTTGACGCTGACAATCAGCGGAGGCTTTGAAGCAGACGTGGCTCCACGCCCGAACGGAAGCAATAACGGCACAATTACCATCGCCGATTGGACTCAACTTGGACGCTTTGCTTCGGGATTGGACGTGGTAACAGCTGGCAACGAATACCAGCGAGCAGATTGCGCTCCGCGCGCAACGTTGGGCGATGGAAGAATCACTTTGACCGATTGGGTGCAAGCCGGGCGTTACGCTGCCGCGCTCGATTCACCGACCGGCGCAGGCGGCCCCGTCGCGCCCGCCATGAACCTGGAACAGTCCTCGGAACCGGGAGTTGGAAACTGGGAGTTGGGATTTGGGAGCTGGGAGTTGGGAGTTAGAAACCAGGAGTTTGGAGTTGGCTTTTTGCCAATCGCCCCCCACCGCCCAACGACTACCAACGACCAAACAACGATTTACGCCAAAGCCTTATCGCCAAACTCAGTCGGCATTTTCTGCGAAGCCAGTGGGATCGAAAACGCCGTTGGGTTTAGTTTTCGATTCGATGCGGAACGATGGGAATTTCTATCCTCTTCAAATGACAGCATTCCGAATACGCTGAGCTATGTGAATGCCAGCCAGATTTCTACCGGATTCGTTGGGTTAGTATTGGCGTTGCCGCCCAGTCATCACTTTGAAACCGGAAACCGGCAAATCGCCGTTTTGACATTCCGAAATCGCTTGGGCAACATCCCGCCTTCTTATCAACCTGTTAAAATCGAATTTGCCGACCAGCCTATCGTGCGTGAGATCGTTAACGACAAGGCGGAGAGCTTGAGAGCGAATTTTGCGCCTAGCCTTCAACCGCCGGTCAACGCTCGCTTGGCGGTCACACAACCTCGAAGGCGATAAACGATGGCTACCGAAACCCAAACCGATCCCTCAGCAAACCAATCCAATCAGACCCAAAACACCAGCAGCGACCGTTACTTCCTGGAAGGACCCAAATCCCGTGGCTCTGAAACGATGATGGTGTTTCGCATCCTCGCCGAATTCATTCGCGGGTTTCGCCATCTGCATTTCGTCGGTCCGTGCGTGACAGTGTTTGGTTCGGCGCGGTTCAAGGAAGATCATCCTTACTACCAACTTGCGCGCGAAGTCGGTGCGGCATTGTCGAATCTGGGATTTACGGTTATGACCGGAGGCGGCCCCGGAATTATGGAAGCCGCCAACCGCGGCGCCTGGGAAGCCAAAGGCACTTCCATCGGCTGCAACATCACGCTCCCTTTCGAGCAAAAGCCCAATCCTTATCTGGATAAGATGATTCAGTTTCGCTACTTCTTCATCCGGAAAGTCATGCTGATCAAATACTCATACGCCTTCGTCGTGTTGCCCGGCGGAGTCGGCACGATGGATGAATTGTTTGAAGCCTTGACGCTGATTCAAACCCACAAGATCAAAGACTTTCCCATCGTGTTGATGGGAAAAGAGTATTATTACGAACTTTATGATTTTTTAGAGGAGATGGTCCGGCAGAAAACCATTAGCCCGGAAGACTTGAGATTCCTGATGTTGACCGATTCGGTAGAAGAAGCGATGGCTCATATTGAACAGCACGCCGTGCAGAAGTTTGCCCTCAAACGCCTGCCCAAACCAATTCGTATGCTGGGCGAGAAATAATCCGTGGAGCAAACCGGTCTAGGATTCCGTGTGTTCCGCTTCGAGGTGGGACGGCCACGCCCATTTCACCAGCAACCACATCACACCGGAAATCACCAACGTGTACACCAGGTGGTAAAACAATCCTATCGGCAGAAATCCAAAGACCAGCGGCGTGGCCGAATTCCAAAACCAGAAGTCTTGATGCACCAGGTAAAGTGCGACGATCAGAAATATCAGCAACAGTTGTTTCATTTTGTTTTACGGATCAACCGACGCGATGCCGCCGGTTCAACATAATCAATTTCCGAATGCTTGCTCAGCGCGTTGATCGCGGCTTCAGATTTCGAAAGCTCCACTTCCAAAATATACAGCCCCGATAATTCTTCATCGACTTCGTCCGGAAAGGTTTGTATCACGGATTGAATGCCTGGAGTTTCTGCCAGCAACTTGTCCAGCTTCCCTTTTCCGGCTCCGGCAGCCAGCTTTAGATTCAACTTGATTGATTCGGTCGCCGCCATAAATTCCTTACCGAATAAGGTTATTTGCTGGCAGAAAAGGAGTGGAAAAGGCTTTTTCCGATGTTTCTGCCCACATCTTTCTGCCAGCGTTTTGCGAATCGATTTTTAGGATAGCGCCGCCAGCACATTCAGTAAACCGGCACCAAATTCGTTGGTCGTCTTTTTGCCTTTCATCGCAGCCAGCTTGGTGGCGGTGGCCTTCAGCTTGTCGCCGACCTGTTTGGCAGTAAAGCCTGGATTTTTGGCAAAGACCAAGGCAGCGGCCGCCGTAACGTGAGGCGTCGCCATCGAAGTCCCGCTCCAGCTGGCGTAATTGGTTTCGTCGGCTTTGCGCATCAGCGAAGGTTGAAGCGGCAAGGTCGAAAGGATATGATGTCCGGGCGCAGCAATGTCTATATGGCTGCCCGTGTTGGAAAACGATGCCCGCACATTGGCTTTGGTCGTCGCGCCAACAGCGAAAACGCCCGGAAAGCCTCCCGGATATTCTTTCGGATTGCCGTCCTCGAATTCATTGCCCATCGCAGCGACAACCAGAGTGCCGGAATTCATCAACCGATTCAGCAACATTTCTTCTGTGCGGTCGCGGAATGTGCCGCCGATGCTCAAATTAACGACGTGAACGCGGGCTTGCCGGGCAGCGTTCAAAGCGCGCTGGTACATGACCGGGTCCACGTAAATTTCACCGTCCTTTGGATCAGGCGTGTCACCAAAGATTTTCCAGATCATCAAATTTGGCTTGCAGATTCCCGCGATGCCAATTCGGTTGTTAATTTGCGCTGCGATGATTCCGGCAACGTGAGTTCCGTGCCCGATGATGTCCGTCGAACCGGCTCCGTCATGAATGTAAGAAGCGACGATGTTTTTCAGTTCGGGATGAGTCATGTCAATTCCGGTATCCAGCACAGCGACATTGACTTGAGCCGCGTTGGGCAGTGCGTCCAGTGCAGTCCAGCCAATGGATTTCAGCCCCCATTGCTGAGCCAGAAATTCGTCGGTAGTGCTCATTTTCGCCGTCGCCGCATTCATCCAACGTGCCGGAAAACGATGCGCGTATTCAATGCCCGGCGTGTTGTTGAGCTCTTTTTCAATCTTTTTCAAATCGGCGTGCTTGGCCAGTCGAAGCACGTTCACCCCTTTCAAATCATCTTCTTCCGAATCGCGGACGCTTAAGGCGAATGAAGCGGCGGTGGAGGCAGGCGCAACTCCCAGAGCGCGTCCGGCCATCATTCGTGAAAATACCGGAACGACTTCACGCAGCAATCCGTTTTGACGCAAAAAATCAAATGGGCTTTCAACGACTTCGGGTAACCGGAACGATGACACGGAAGCAACGCTCGCCTCGCCGACATCTGGGACGTTGTTGACGACGTCCGGTTTGCAACGCACGACAAGCGTGCCGGGCATGAACTCTTTTCGGTCTTCTTTTGCGTGAGTTCGAGCGGGAATTTGCGCGAATTTGGTGGACGATTTGGTTTTAGCTTTTTTGCTTGGCATGGATTTTCTCCTCTTCGGCGTTCGCCGAGTTTGAACTTTTGGTTGACTGATTTTCTGGGGGAAAAGATCGGAAGCTGAGAACGAGTGGACTATCACACAAGAGTTTTAATAAAGGCAACAACTTTCTGTTGTCTTTGCAATTCTAGCCGGACTATTCGATTGACTAACCCGGTTGAAGGCTCTAAACATGAGCCATCGTTGTTTCAATTAAATCCACGCGCATCCTGAAGACTGGCAGTATCAAAAAACCCTATGCCTGAAGAGACTCTTAAGCACAAAGACGTGCTGGCTGCAATTGAAAGCATTGGCGCCATCGCCGATCTGACATCTCAGCACGACGGCCATTACGATTACGAACTTGACCTGGAAGTGATTGTTTATGGACGCAATTACAACGGCAAGAAAGTCGGCCCATACGTTCGCTTGCTGACCTATATGCCGGGCGAAGAAATTGTCCGCGAAGGCGAATGGGGAGGCAATTCATTTTTCATCGTCGTCAGCGGTACCGCCGATGTGCTCTTCGACAATGGCCAAAACAAGGTGGCAGAGATTCCCGCCGGAGTGCAGTTCGGCGAAATGTCTGTGCTGGCCGGCGTCCAGCGGTCAGCAACCATTCGCGCGCCCAAAGACAAACCGGTTCAGGTGTTGGAAATTCAGCGGCCTGCGCTTCGGTTATTGCGCAAACTTCCCAAATTCGGCGAAGTGCTGGATTCCACGTATCGTCGCAACGGACGCGCAACCACCATTCAGGACATCGCCGCGGCAACTCAACTCAGCAAAGAAGCTGTTAGCCAGCTTGAAGCCATCTCGCAATTCAAAGTCTTTGGCAAAAACCACGTGCTCTTTCGCGCGGGCGATCCGATGAAAAATCTGTTCGTGCTGAAATCCGGCTGGGCCAAAGTCACTCCGCGAACCGTCACGCGCCAACTGACACCCGAAGAAATCAAGCCGCGAAATTGGAACGCCAAAGCCACGGAAGCTTATTTCGGCCCGTCGCATAGTTTCGGCGTCGAAGCGATCACTCGCGATGGGAATTGGGAACAGACTTGCACATTGATGGGGCGCGCCGAAGTGCTGGAAATTTCGTTGGCCGATCTGCGCAAACATCCGGAATTGCGTGAAATCCTGTTGCTGGCGTTTACCGGAATGGCCGCGCCGGACAATCCCAACGAAGGCCGGCAACCGTTGCCGGTCGCCATTGCTCAAGAATCGTTGATCGAAACCGGGCTGGTTGATGGCACAAATTTGCTGGTGATGGATATGGAGATGTGTGTGCGTTGCGGCAATTGCTCCATGGCGTGTCACCAGGTGCATGGGCAATCGCGATTGCTGCGCAGAGGCATACACGTTGAACGCCCGGTCAAAGTAGAACCGAAATCCAGTTTCCAAAGTTTGCTTTCGCCTTCGGTTTGCATGCACTGTCAGGACCCTGAATGTTTGACAGGTTGCCCGACGGGAGCAATTGGCCGCTTCCCAGGTGGTCAAGTGGACATTGATCCCAAAAGCTGCATCGGTTGTGGCGATTGCGCGACGCAATGCCCGTACAATGCAATTTCGATGGTGAGTCGAAAACCGGCTCCGGCCTTAACCAGCCAAGGCTGGTTCGACCTGAAACCATCCCCGCTGCCACCGGCCGTTGAACAAACGGAAGATTTGCTGGCTGTAAAGTGCAATCTCTGCCAAAACACGCCGCTTAACCCTCCGGGCACCAAACGCAAGGCATACAGTTGCGAAGAAAACTGTCCGACCGGCGCGTTGCTGAGAGTGGATCCGCACATTTACTTTTCTGAAATCAAAGAAGCTGAAGGCACGATCTTTCGCGATTCCACGCACGTCGTCGCCCGCCATACCTCGCATAAAGATTTCGGCAAACGATTGATGCATGCCTTTGGCTTGTTTGCCACGTTGATCCTGACATTGCTGACGCTGGCCGGAATGATGCGTTATGGATTGGAAACTCCGTTGATCGGATCGTGGCTGGACATGCGTTGGTTGACTGGCGCTATTGGGCTGATCGGCATCGCGGGAGTGATGGCTTATCCTATTCGACGGCAGATTTACCGTAAACGCGCCGGAGCCTTGCGATACTGGATGTTGGCTCATAGCTATCTGGGCGTCATCGCCGGAATCGTATTGCTGCTGCACGGAGGCTCGGATTCCGGCGGCCTGCTGACTACGGCGTTAATGGTCTCGTTTGACCTTGTGATCTTAACCGGCTTGTTCGGCATTTTGATTTACTTCATAGCTCCGCGAATGCTGACTCGAATCGAAGGCCAGCCGCTGTTGATCGAAGACCTGACCGCCCGCCGCGAGGAGTTGAGTCACGAGCTTGGCGAACTGATGGCCAAAGTCACTCCCAACGTCCGGCTGACGATCCAGAAGCAAGTCGTTCCGCGCACCATTTCCCTGAGTTTTTTGCTGCGCCAATATTTGAGACGAGAGTCGCTGGATGAAATGCTGGCAAATATCAAAACTGAATTCGCGGCCATTGGCCAAGGCATGACTGACGGCGAACGCGAACGACTACTCAAAGGCATTGAGATGGCTGCAACCATACGCAGAGTGGACGCCTTAATCTATCTCCATCAATTGCTGAAACTCTGGCTGGCTCCGCACGTGCTGGTCACGTCGCTGATGCTGGCATTGATGATCGTCCACATCATTCAAGTGATTTATTTTCTGGCGAGGTAGCCGACCACCAACTTATGAACAAGTTCGTCATCATCCGAAAAGACCTTAGTCTTGATCCTGCGCTGGTAGAAAGCGAAGGGCTGACGATTGGCCGATTGGCGGGCAGCGACCTGGTGTTGAACCATCCGTCGGTGTCGCGCACTCACGCAGGAATCAAAGAGCTCAATGGCGATTACTGGATTTTCAACTTGTCGGAAGCCAATGGCACGACGCTGAATGGCGAATTGGTGGATCAAACGCCGATCGCTGACGGCGACGTTGTTCAGATTGGCCCGTTCTTTTTGTTCCCGCGATATGTAGGCGATGGGCTGATGATCGACGTGGAAATGAGCGTCAAGCCTTTGCCCGTTGAGGCGTCCGCGCCAAGCACCGGAACCGGGATGCAGTTGCCTCCGGATCAAGGCAAGACCGTGCGCATTGATCCGGGAATTCTGGCCAAGTTGCAACGCGACAAAGTCACGCCCAAAGGCACTCGGCGTTTGTCCGGCACCGGAATGCTGACTGGAATGTTGAAGCCTGTGGATGCCCAGGCGCTGAAAATCTTTTGGGACAAGCGCAAACGCGAAGACGGAAAGCTGGCGACGGATTCCCCGCTCAAACCGAAGGTCAAAAAACGTCTGGGCAGAGCACAGTTCAATTGGGTTCCAACTCGCGATTTGCAACGCCCCTGGCCACGCGCGTTGTTTGGATGGGCAACGCTGATCGTGACGGTTCTGTCGGTGGCCGCGATTTTTATCTTCAAGGATGCTTATTCCCCTGGCGCGCTCTCGGCAGCACATGCCCGAAAGGACTTTTCGATTTCGCCAGGAATCGCTCGAATTCCTGCTTCGTCAGCTTGCACAACGTGTCATTCGGTCAAAGCGTCGCTCAATCAAAACTGCGCGTCCTGCCACTCGACTTCGGCGTTTCATTCAGAAGTATCCGACAAACACATGAAAGCTGGGCTGACTTGCACCGCTTGCCACACGGAACATTTGGGACGAGATTTTCGCCCGGCTTTGGTCGCCAATACCGCTTGCACGGGATGCCATCGCGATGGCAATAGTTTCGCTGGCAAAGAGTTGAAATCCCCTCACGGCGGAGCTTCATTTGGCTATCCTGTCGTAAATGGCCGCTGGTCGGAAATCGTGTTTTCCATTTCTCAAGCTGAATGGTCGCGCAGAGAGCTTCCCGGAACACCGGCGCTATACAAAACGAAAGACAGTTTCCATCTGCTTCATCTGGCAGGCCGGCAACAAGGTCGCAGCAATTGCACCGATTGCCATACGGCGGGGTTTGAAGACACAGCCTTAACTCAAGGCGTGCGTGAATCCTGCGCGGCGTGCCACGGAACCGATCCGGCTACGGCCAACGCCCAGAATGAAAGTGCCAAAGCCTTCTTTGCTGATCGCGGCAGACAATTCATGACTAATACTCAAGCTGGTGGCCCCAAATGCGTCTCTTGCCACGCCCAGCACGGCGAAGAAAAAGAACTCCGCGCCAGTTTGCGGCGGATGGAAAAATGATGAAGAAATAGCAGGATGCAGGGACTGAGAGATTGAATGTCGTAAACCACGATTTGTGGGAAGCACGACCGATCTCAATTGATTCGAAAAACAGGGGCAAATGGATTCGGCCCCGATACTTTCCGTGGAGAAAAACCATGATTCGCAAACTTTGCTTATTACTCGCCACCTATTGTCTGTTGGCGACTGCTTACAGCCTGCTTCCCGCCAATTCCGCGCAACGTCAACTGAGAATCATCTGTTTCGGCGCACACCCGGATGATGCGGAAATTGGAGTTTCGGGAACGGCGGCGTTGTGGGCGGCCAAAGGCCACGCTGTCAAACTGGTTGCCGTCACTAATGGCGACATTGGGCATTTTAGCGAAGCGGGTGGCCCGCTGGCTCGACGCCGCAAAGTCGAAGTCGAACGCGCCGCCAAGATTCTAGGCACGACTGTGGAAATTCTGGATAACCACGATGGCGAATTGCTGCCGACGCTGGAAAATCGCAAAGCCATCACCAAACTGATCCGCCAATGGAAAGCCGATATCGTCATTAGCCACCGTCCCAACGATTATCATCCCGATCACCGTTACGCCGGAGTTTTGGTGCAAGACGCGGCGTACATGGTCACGGTTCCGAATTACGCGCCGGACGTTCCGCATCTGACGAACAATCCCGTGTTTATGTATTTTTCCGACCGCTTTGAAAAACCGAATCCATTTCAGGCCGACGTGGTGGTGGATGTTGATTCCGTGATGGAAAAGAAACTGGATGGATTGCTCGGCATGGTGTCGCAGTTTTATGAAGGCGGCGCGAACGGTTACCAAGAGTTGCTGACAACAGACCCCGCGAAGCAGAAAGAACGCTGGGCAGTTGTTCGCCAACGCTTCGTGGATCGCCAGAAAAACGTTGCCGACAAATACCGCAAAAACCTGGAAGATTGGTATGGCAAAGATCGCGCCGCAAAAGTGCAATACGCCGAAGCGTTTGAAATCTGCGAATACGGGCGCAGGCCGGACAAGGCTGAGCTGAAAATCCTGTTTCCGTTTTTCAACTAATTATTTTGTTTGGCTATGAAAAGATCGCAACTCGTCATTACATTGTTTTTGTTGGCAGGGGTGCTGGTGGCTGCGTTTGTTTCGCGCTTTACCGTCAGTTTCGGAGCCGTGCCGCCGATGGGCTGGCTGGGATTGATTCTGTTTGCGGGAGTTGTCGGATTAGCGTTGGTCGCGACAGACACGTTTTTTGAACGCAAGCGAGTCATCGAAGCTATGGCCGAAGCGGAAATGCAACCTTCGGACACAAAAGCCAAAACCGTTGTGGTGCCGCAATCGCTCGGAGCGGCGCTTGATCCGGACGGCCCGCCGTATCCTCACCCGGTCATCAACACGGCGACATGCATTGGCTGCCATGCTTGCGTGGATGCCTGCCCGCATGACGTGCTGGCCATCGTCAACGGCAAAGCCACTCCGATTGCCATCGAACAATGCACCGAAGACACCAGTTGTCAGGTCGAATGCCCGACCGTGCCGAAATCCTGCATCGTCATCAATACCACCAAACAGATTCCCGAACGCAAGGTTCCCAAGCGCGACCAGCAATTCCTGACCAACGTGCCTGGCGTGTACCTGATCGGAGATGTGTCCGGGGTTCCACTGATCAAAAATGCCATTAACGAAGGCGGCGCAGTGGTTGATTGCATTGTCGAAGATTTGAAGCACGCAGGGAAAAACGGCGATTGCGATTACGACGTCGCCATCGTTGGCATTGGCCCGGCGGGCTTGTCCGCGACAGCGCTGGCCAAACAACGCGGGTTGAAATACATCGCCATCGAACAGGATCAAGTCGTCGGCACCATCCAGCAAACTTATCAAGCCGGCAAATATGTGTATTTCAATCCGGTGGAAAAACCCGTCAATGGCGGAATCAATTTGTCCGGCGCAGGCGCCACCAAAGAAGTGATGATTGGTTCCTGGATGGAAACGATTCGCACCAACGGCCTGACCATCAACGAATACGAGAGCTGCAAAAGCGTCAAACCTGTGGGCGACAGCTTCATCGTCGAAACCGATCAGGACAAAACCAAACGCAAAATGCAGTACAGCGTTCGTCGTGTAATTTTGGCCATCGGCAATCGCGGAACTCCGATGAAATTGGGCGTGCCCGGCGAAGATTCCAAGATTGTAGTCACCGCCACGGAAATGATCATGCCTGCGTTCTGTAACAAATGCGGCGAAAAGCGATTGAGCGATAACCGCTTCTGTCACAATTGCGGCCAGAAATACATTCCCAAGGTTAAACAGACCCCTGCCTTTGAAGACGACAAGGTCAAATACAAACTGACGGATCCGAACGATTACAGCGGCAAACACATCGTGGTTGTCGGCGCAGGCAATTCCGCCATTGAAGCCGCCGTGGATCTGGCCGCCTATCGTTCCGATGACGGCACGCAAATCACTGGTTGGCGTGACAACACGGTCTCGCTGATTATCCGCAGCAATCTCAAAAGCGATTTAAAGCTCGGCAACAAAATGCTGGTCTACGATTGCATTGACGAAGGAAAAATCACGGCGTATTTCGGACAAACCATCAAAGAAGTTACGCCGACTGAAGTCGCTCTGATGAGCGCCCGCGAACGCGACCCGAAAACCGCTGAAGAAACAGCAAGACTCCAGAACGATTACATTTTCGCGCTGATCGGTGGAGAAAAACCGACCAAGTTTCTGGAAAGCATCGGCATCAAAATCGGGTAAGGATTCAGGCCATCGAGCCTTTTCGCCAGACGGCGGATTGAGTAAAGTTCAAATGTGGCCGAATCAACCAAGGCCGTTCTTTTACGCTTATGAAAATTGCAACCTGGAATATCAATTCAATTGCTGTGCGCTTGCCCCACGTGCTGGACTGGCTGAAATCCAACCGCCCGGACGCGCTGTGTTTGCAGGAAATCAAATGCAAGGAAGACAAATTCCCTGCCGACGCCTTTCGGGAAATCGGCTATCGAGCTGAAATCTTTGGCCAGCAAACCTACAACGGCGTCGCCACACTTTCCCTGGCCGAACCGTCCGACGTGCAAAAAGGCTTCTTAGGCGACGCGGAAGACCCACAACGCAGATTGCTGGCGACAACCATCAACGGCGTCAAAATCGTCAACGTTTACATCCCGAATGGGTCCGAAGTCGGTTCGGAAAAATACAGCTACAAACTGAATTGGCTCGGCAACCTGCGAAAGTTTTTTGATGAATGCTGCGATCCGAAACAGGATGTAGTGCTCTGCGGGGATTTCAACATCGCGCCAGAAGATCGCGATGTTCACGATCCCAAACTTTGGGCGGGACAAATTTTGTGCAGTGATGCCGAGCGCGCCGCGTTGCAGAAAATTGAAGATTGGGGATTGGTGGACGTGTTCCGCCAGCATCACGACGATTCCGGCGTGTACACCTGGTGGGATTACCGTGGCGGAGCGTTTCCCAAAAACAAGGGCCTCAGAATTGATCATCTGTGGGCGACAGAGCCGCTTTCCGAACTTTGCACTGCGGTTTGGGTGGACAAAGCTCCCCGCGCATTGCCTCAACCTTCTGACCACGTGCCTGTCGTGGCTGAATTTGAATTGGAGTAATTGCTATGAATCACTTTCAAGCTGACATTCCACAAGCTAATTCCCGCCGAGACTTTCTCTTTCGCGCAGGCAATGGGTTTGGCGCGCTCGCTTTATCGTATCTGATGCAGCGCGATGCGCTGGCCAAGGACAAAGCTCAGCCGGCGAAAAAGCTGATGAATCCTTTGGCGCCAAAAGCGCCGCATTTTGCGCCCAAAGCCAAGGCCGTCATTTTTCTGTTTATGGTTGGCGGACCCAGCCAGATGGAAACTTTTGACCCCAAGCCTGAACTGGACAAATTGCACGGCCAGCAAATGCCCGCCAGCTTCGGCGAAGTCAAAAGCCAATTCGTCAAATCCGGAACTCCGCTGATGCGCAGCGCCTGGAAGTTCAAAAAGTACGGCCAGTCCGGCATTGAAGTGTCCGATCTGTTGCCGCACACAGCCAGTTGCATTGACGACATCGCGGTCATCCGGTCGTGTTACACCGAAAGTTTTGTGCACGCTCCAGCGATGTATCAGATGATCAATGGCCGCGTGCTGGCCGGGCACCCAAGCCTGGGCAGTTGGGTCACCTACGGACTCGGCAGCGAAAGCGAAAACCTTCCGGCGTATTGCGTGATGACGCAGCCTGAAGGTTTGCCCGAAGGCGGCGCGCCAATGTGGAGCGCCGGGTATTTGCCCGCCATTCATCAGGGAACGGTGCTGCGAAACGGATCAACGCCGATTTTGCATTTGCAGCCTTCTGCGGAAATCAGCCGCGAACAGCAAAGCCGCATGCTGAATTACCTGCGCCAAATGAACGAAATGTCGCTGAATGAAAACGACTCGGAATTAGCGGCGCGCATTTCGTCGTATGAATTGGCGTATCGCATGCAACAACACGCTCCTGAAGCCGTTGACCTGAGCAAAGAAAGCAAGGAAACCAAAAAGCTGTACGGACTGGACGACCCACAAACCCAGGAATTCGGCACACGCTGTTTGCTGGCTCGGCGGTTGGTTGAACGCGGTGTGCGCTTCGTGCAGTTATATTCCGGCGGCGGCCCGGTCAGCGTGCAATGGGACGCCCACGACAACATCAAAGCCAATCACGAGCAAATGTGCCGCTGGACGGATCAGCCGGTCGCCGCCTTGCTGAAAGATTTGAAAGGTCGCGGCTTGCTGGATTCGACGCTGGTCGTCTGGGGAACCGAATTTGGCCGCACACCGGTTTCGGAAAACGGCAAAGGCCGCGATCACAATCCGACAGCGTTTTCGATGTGGATGGCGGGTGGCGGCGTCAAAGGCGGTCAGGTCATCGGCCAAACGGATGAAATCGGGTTCAAAACTGTCGGCCCGCGTTACCATCCACGCGACATTCACGCTTCGATTTTGCACTTGCTGGGTTTGGATCAAATGAAGCTGACGTATCTGACCAATGGACGCTTTGAGCGACTGACAGATTTCGGCGGCAATGTGATCGAACCGCTGGTGAGTTAAGAAAACGGGTTTAGGCAGGACTGACAGGATTGCAGAGGATAGGTTGGAGTGTGGGGACTCCAGCCTACCTCCCAATGCTGCCGTTCCTGCCTAAAGTGATTTAGAACCGATAGTTGTACCGGAATCCCAAGCTTCGTCCCGGCGCATCGGTTCCCCAACTGATGCCGCGATAGTTCTTATCGTTGATGTTGGAAAAGTCGAGCATAACTTCGTGACTTTCTCCGACGCGGAATCCTCCGCGAATTCCTCCCGTCAAAAATCCCGGAATGTAGGTGTACAACGGAGCGCTCGCCGCAGTGCCCAGCACGCGAGTTTGCACCTGCGACAGGGTTTCGCCGGTCGGTTTCAAAATGTCATCCGCCGTGCCAAATCGTCCATCATTCCCTGCCGCGATCAAACCGCGCGCGAATGCTCCACGATTGAAAAAGTTGGCAATTGCTCCGCGCGAACGGGATGCGCCTGTGCGGCGATCATCCAAATCCAGCGTTGACAACCGATCCTGTTTCCGGGCGCCGTACAAATACGGTTCGATCCAGAACCGGCTGCCAGCAGTTTCATACCGCACACGCAATGAACCTTGCGGCGCAGGCGTTCCACCTTCGATGGTCGGCGGCAATTTCGTCAATTTGTCTTCCGCGTGCAGGTAAGTGAAGTTCTGGCCGAACGTCCAACTGCGCGAAATGCGCAAATCAAATTTCTGTTCGATGCCGTAAATGCGCGAATCGCCAAAGTTCGACCGGATCAACACCGGATTGGTGGACGCCGGAACGAAGACGACGCCAGCGGCATTTTGCGAACTGATGCGTTGATCGCCCAACTGCGACCCGACGGCTCCCTGCGGCAAAATCAACGATTGCAACACGATGTTGTCGTAAATGTCGTTGACGAATCCATTGACATCAACGTCCACACGGCTGCGGTGCAAATGAATGCCTCCTTCGTAAGTCCAACTGGTTTCCGGCTTCAGTTGAGCCACCGGAATTCCCGTCGAAACTGCCGCGCTGGAAGCGGTCGAACCAAGCGTTGCGCCTTTGCCCGCCAGATCAACCGCGTTGGCTTCAAATCCGTTGCCGGTCAGTCCGACTGTTCCCAAATCGGTGATGTGCGGAGTGCGAAATCCACGGCTGACCTGGGCGGAAATGTTCAGCCCTTCGACAATGGTCAGCACGGCGCCAACTCGCGGCGTCACGGCATCCGCCGTCAAACTGTCGTTCGGCCACAACGGAGCGCCACCCACCAGCGGGCTGTTTGAAGCCAGCGATTCATACGACGCGCGCCCGTACCGCAACGCGCCGATCAGTCGCAACCGATTGGGAATCACTGTCACGACATCCTGAACGTAGATGCCGCCGTTTTTGTATGTGGCGTCGTCTGGAATGCGTGGGCGAGCCAACGTCACGGCTCCGTTTGCCGGGTTGAAGACAAACGATGGGGTGCGAACGCGGTCAAAATAAAACTCACCGCCGATGACTAGATGATTGCGCGACCAATCTTTGGCGGCTTGCGCTTGTCCGCCGTGAACGACAGTGCGTTCGTATTGGTGAGTAATCGTGCCGGTCGGATTTCCGTTCCCTCCTTGATTCACACGCTCTTCGCGCTGAGCGTTGTACGAATACGAAACCGACAAGGCATCAAACGGCCCGGCATTGAATCGTTCATACCGTCCATAAAAGAAATCGAGCATAAAATTGCGCAGGTCGGCAATCAGGTTGCCGTCGCCGCCCAGCGTTTGATCGAAGCGCTTGCCTCCATCAATTTGTCCGCGTTGGTAATGCACCGAAAGCTGGTCGTTCGGCGTCAGTTTATAGCTCAGCTTGAACAATCCGCCGTATTGCGTGAAGGCCGTGTCCGTCGAACGTTCACCGTCGAGCACATCCGAACGCAATCCCAAAAAGCGATTGACCGCGGCGTGTGTGTCATACCCGCCGCCGGGACGCAGCGTGCTGCTGCGATGAAACGGCAAGTTCACCAGCACGGACAAATCCTTGCCGCCAAAGGTCAACAAGGTGTTGCCGCCAAAACCGTGATCGGCGCTGTTGTAATGTGTGGAGATTTTGCCGTGAACTTCCAGCCCGCCATTGGTGTACAGCGGCGGCTGAGAAATCAGATTGACGCTGCCGCCGATGGAATCGCTGCCAAATTGCGCACTGTTGGGTCCGCGAATCACTTCGACTGCGCGCAGATTGCTGGCGTCGTTCAGGTTGAAAAACGAATTGACTCCGCCGCGCGCAGCAGAATTGGAATAGCGGATTCCGTCTACGTAATTGACCACTTTTGCGCCGGTCACGCCACGCACAAAAATTGCGCCGATGGTGGCGCTGGTGCGTTGCAGTTGCAATCCCGGTTCTTCCTGCGCGACTTGCGCCAGCACAGAAGTGGCGCGTTGCCCGATTTTGCGTTCGTCAATGACGTTGACCTGTTGCGTGGTTTCGTCCAGCGATTGCACCGATCCGATTTCCGCCGTGATGGTGACTTCGGCAGTCAGCGAATCCAGGCCGAGTTGAATCTCGACTGGCGAACCCGCATCGCGTGGCAACGAAACGGCGCGGCTGCGGCGTTGAAATCCTTTGCCGCTGACCAGCAATTCGTAACTTCCGGCGGGAACATTCCGAAGCGTGAATTGACCTTGCGCATCGGTGCTCGTCGAAGCCACTGCCGATTGACGAGAATTCAACAGACTGACCGTGGCTTGATTGACCGCGGCTCCAGAGCTGTCTTTCACAGCGCCAGCCACCTCGTAGCCGGATTGGGCTCTGGCACTCAGCGCCAACATCGTAAGAGCAAAAAAGCAGGACAGCCAGACAGTCAGCCGCCCTGTCTTGAGAAAGAGCATTGTGTGCGACTCCTTAAGTTAAATTTTCCGTTTCCGACCGCCTTGATCAGTCAGAAATCAATTTTTGAGTATCTGTTGATTAGTGAATTGCGCCTGCTTGGACCAGTCAGGCGTCAAGCTGTAGATGCTAGTTGGTGGGACGTATTACTACCAGCAATCGTAACCGAATCATTTTCCAATCTATTGCAGAATCGAAACCGTGAATTCGATCCATTTATGAACGGTTGCGAGGGAAGAATTGGCCAACATGGCGATTGCCATCAGCAACGTGCCTGCCAATAACCATAACGATGCCGGAACAGCTGTAGGAGCATCTAGCTCCATGGAATGATGCGTTTTCGTCGCGGAGGCTAGTTCCGTCAACCGCGTGACTCTGCGGGCGAGTCCAGTCAAATCCTGGCCAATCAACAACGCTCCGGCGGTTTTGGCGGAAAGAATCGGACTTCCCCCTTGCGGAACCAAACGCGCAATTTTTACGAGCGCCGAAGCCAGTTCCAACGCTGTCCGGCCGCTGTGCTGAGCGGCAAATTCATCAGCGGCCTCTTCGGAAGCTTCTGCCCAGTACCGATCCAACGCACGCCCGCAAGGAACAATCGTCAACACGTCGCGGCAAATTCTTAATAAGGTGCGCTTCAAATTGTCGCGCGCCGCCAGATGCCCACATTCGTGAGCGATCGCCGCAGCCAATTCTTTCGGTGTTAAGGAATCAAACAGAAAATCCGCAATGAACAGTTTCGGGCGAAACGTCCCGACAACCGCAATGACCGGGAATGCATGCCGCAACCGGTACGCGGGAACCTGAATTGTGGCTGGGTTCAGTGAAATGGATTCAGAATTGGCAAGCCATTGGCGAATCAGGTTGCGCGTCACGCGCCAGGCGGCCAATCCTCGCCAGCCTGCCAGGACCACTCCGGCAGCAGAAAAAGCCGCCAGCGCTGCCAGCTTGATCGTGACATGTTCCGATTGATGGCGAGGTTCGTGCGCAATGTAGGCAGGAATCAAAAACACCGCGACACTGATCAACGAAGCAATTCCCGGAAACACACGCAAGACAAAAATCCATTGAGCTTTTGTCTTGGCCGACCAATGGTTCGCGCGCGCCTGCACCAATCGCCAAACCATTGCCGTCAGCGCCGAGATTGCAGCGTTCAGCGTCAACAGAGCGGACAATGCCAAACAAATTCCCAACCACTCGTACATTGTCATCACTCCTGTTCCTCAAGCGTTTGCCGTTTTTGCTGAATCAACCGATCCAGATTATCCAGCAATTCGCGATCGTGTTCGCTAACAGCGTCCACAATGCAAGCCAACACCGGTTCAACGCCGTGTTCCCCACGTCCCAACAGCGCATCAATCACATTGCGCGCAAAGCTACGTTCCAATTCCTGCGCAGACAAACTCGGCGTATACACAAACGCGCGGCCATCTTTCTGTCGTTGCAACAACCCTTTTTTATACAACCGATCCAACGTCGTCATCAGCGTGGTGTAGGCCAGTCGTCCGTCGAACGCCAAAACCACATCGCGCACACTGACTTTCACATTGGCGTCCTTGTTGGTTTCGTACTGTTGCCAAACGAATTCCATGACCGATCGTTCCAGCGGCCCTAAATCTTTGACCGCCGGATTTGCCGGTTTCCCCAACTCTGGTTTCTGATTGTGTTGGAATTGAGACAGCTTCATCGCCGTGCAGTATCTTTACGAAGGGCGCATCTGTCAATTTCTGCCGCCATCTTGCCTGGAACGCGCAAATGGCTTAATTACTTGCTTCACCGGAAACTTTCACCCAAGAGAACTAAACGATGAAAACCATTGCCGCACGAATGCTGGATCAACTGAAGATCGCCTACGAACTGCGCGAATACGAAGTGAACGAAGACGAACTCGACGCCATTACCGTCGCTCGCAAAGTGAACATGCCTCCGGAAGCGACGTTCAAAACGCTGGTCGCTCGCGGCGACAAAACCGGAGTGATCATGGCCTGCATTCCCGGCAACGCCGAACTCGACCTGAAAAAATTCGCGGCCGCCACCGGCAACAAAAAGGTCGAACTGGTCGCCGTCAAAGAAATCCAAGCCCTGACCGGGTACATTCGCGGAGGCGTGTCTCCGCTGGGCACGAAAAAGAAGTATCCGTTTTACCTGGATCAAACCGCGCCCAACCACGAACGCCTGAGCGTCAGCGCCGGTCAGCGCGGAATCCAAATGATTCTGGCCCCCGCCGATTTGCAACGAGCCGCTTCCGCGACGCTCGCCGACTTGACGAAGTCTCAGGCTTAGCACAACACCGTTGCCGTTTCACATAGATGAATATTCCCCCCCAACGTTCTCAGCTTTGGATCGCCCATGCTTTCACAATTGTTTTCGGGAATTTGTCAGTGGGCCAAATGAAAAGATTGACAATCGGAAGTTGCCGGGCGTAGAGTGCGCGGCGTTGCTTCGGCCGTGTGTATAGCCAGTGATTTGTGGGGAAAATTCTGGGTCAGCCGGATCGCAGTGATCGGTCCTCCACTTGGCTGAGTAGCAGCAGCCCTCTTACCAAACAACAGGCATGCGTCTTTAAGAAAAGCAATCTTGGAATTGCTTTTGCGAATAACTGTTCTCAAGTTGATCGCACAGTCATCAATTACAACTTCAGAACTGCCATTTCACTGCCTAGCGGCCAGGAGTTAGATTTATGCCAACGATCCTACGCGCTTACCGCCAGTCACTCTCCGGAGCTTTGGAACTCAAACTGGAATTGAATCTTGTGAACAAGCGGGCGCAAGAAAGTCCGACAAATGCGCCCTTGGTCGGGTTTGACCGCATTGTGCTTTTTGACGTCAATACGTCAGGTCAGCCCTTGCTGATTCTTGATGTGCTGCCCCAAAACGAAGACGGCAGCGAACAGGTGAGAATCAGCAGCAATCGCAAAGAGATTCGGATCAATTGCCTAATCCGTTGTTTGCTGCGCAAAACCGGGGCAAAGCCGGTTCTTCAATTCGATTGCCAATTGAAGATCAGGACCAACGGGCAGATTGTCGTTGAATCTTTGGAAATGATCGGGCCGCCGGGGTTGGCCCCTTTCCCGGAAGTGAGAGGCGCGCTAGAGGATATCGAAAACGAGCCGCTTGAATCTCTTAGGAACAAGGCGTTGGTCATTGGGCGCGTTGGTGAGCTTCCCGATCTGGCCAGACGATTGGGACTCGCATCAGACGGTCCGCCGGAACAACCAAACGACAGTCCTAATGATCCTCGGTCAAAAATCCAGGTGACCTTTGCTTGCCTGGAAGAATCCGGATTGCCGAGCACAACTGCTACGATTCATCTGGTATTCAGCCGCAGACTCTCTCTTCATCCGGGCGTTGATCACAAAGTGCTTTCGCCCTCGCCGGATATTCGCGTCAGCCGATGCAGTGGCGAGAATGAATGGCAGGAAGATGCGCGGCTGAATATCTGCAAGGCTCAGACAGAGGCTCTTAACCTGGACGATGAGAATCTGGCTCCGCTGACCATTGTCCAGCGCCAACCCCGCAATCGCAATACAACACAGTACGATCAACTTCCGCTCGGCCAATGGGTCGTGCAGCTTGAAGGCATTCCGCACACCAGCGTGCTTCAGCTTTGGAACAATTCCATCGCCCGGCCCTATCTGCACGCATTGCACATGATTCAGGATGGTCGCCCGGTTTCCTTCATGCCCGTTTGGATGTTCACCGCCGGAGAAGATTTGCTGCAAGATCCGCCAAGGGCCGAGCGGGAAAATGTGCCGGGGGGAACTCCACCGGAACCGCCCCTGGCCGCGCCGCGCTGGACGTTGATGGCAAAAATGACTGACGGTTCGCGCGATTTGGTCTTTGATGATAACAAGTTCGATTTGCACAGTGATAAGTTTCGAGCTGGAGGAATCGGACTTAGGGTGCGCTCTCTTTATCCCAGCCTGAGTGAGTTCGCCACCAAAGCCATCTTGCCCGGATTTTTGTCCCAAGTTGGCGAACCGTTACGGCTGACGTACCGGGTCGTCAGCACGCAATTCAAAAACGGCAAGCCCGATGAGCTGCTTATCGAAAAAGAATCGCTCCCGTTTTCGTTCCAAACCGAGCATTTGCCAGGAAATTCCGATGAACAGATTTCGCGCGTCGGAGCATTGGATTTGGTGTTTCCCGAACGTCCTGCCAAACAAGCGCGTCTTGCCGATTTGCAACTTGCGGCGGATTCGCTGCTGCGGGTCTGTTTTCGCAAAGCCGCTTTGGGAGATTTGTATTCTGCGGAAGTGTTGACAGTGAACATCAAAGGCCGTCTGGCGCTGTTCGATCTGGTGCCGGGCGGACAAGACGATTTGCCCGGCGAAGAATTTGTTTCAGCCGATGTGCTCGGTTCTTGCGACACCGTCACGCTGACGGCGGAGGAAGAATTTGAAGCTGGCTTGGAGCGGCAATTTCGCCGCCGCCGCCCATTGTTGATTCCATTTCCTTCCCACTTGGCCAACGCATTGTTGAAAAGCTCCGCAGAGCAATCGGCTTTGGATCAAACCCGGAAGCCGCAATTTATGCTCGATTTCGAAGAGAGAACCGAAGCGGAGCAATCTCAGACACTTTCCATGCGGTTGCTGGAATATGGTTCAGGTTCCAGCCAATTGCGTGGCCAGCAAAGACTGATCTCGCTGGATGCGCAGCCGTTTTTGGTTGCCCTGGTCGAAGCTCCGCCGTTTGTCGGTTCTGCGCAGGAAGGTATACGCGAAATCGGCAATTGGTCTGCCACTGCCGATGAAGGCGCAAGCTGGGAACTGATCGGCAGCAGCGAAGGATTCAACCTGTTTCTGCCGCCACAGGGCCTTGGCGAAGCGATGGAAAAATGGAAGCTGACCGGCAAGCACGAAGATGTGCCGGAAAATGCGCCAATAGATTTCCGATTCTCGCCCTTGGCCAAACTCAACCTGAAGCCATCGTTTTTCAAGCAGCGATTTGCCGAAGCGCCCTGGAATTTACGGCGAATTCTGGGCTTTCCCGGGCAACGCGCGCCCGGCGCCAGCATTGTGAACGCGCGCTTTGAACTGTTTTACGGCTTAGCCTGCCAAGTCACTTATCCGTTTTTGCGGCTTGCGGAACTCGATTCAAAACTCGGCCAGATTCCTGGACGATTGAGCCGGGATTTGAAATGGAAAACTTCCGCTTCCAGCCGGCAGCTGGAGGTTTACAAAGAATTTCGCCGCGCGTGGGCGGAGCTTTACAGTCGCTATTTGTCCCGCCTGTCTGTTCTGGAAGCTTACGATGCCAATCAACCCGCGAATCTGATTGTCACGGAAGGCGTGAACTATGAGTTGAGAAACACGGCGAAGCTGCGGTATCCAATTTCGACCAAATTAGTTCCAGAAAACGATCCTCGCCGAGCGTCCTCGCCGCCGGATGGGTTGGTAGGCGGCGTCACTTGGGGATTCGAATCCGCCAACATTTACGACCAGTTGCTCAGTGAGCCGAAATCTTTTGACGGCAGCCAACTGGCCAATCCGTTCTTTTCCTCGCTGGGCGGATGGGGAAATCAGAAAGCGGTGTTTAACGGCGGACTGACCACGATTTATGCCAACGTGGCGATGGGGCGGACATACTTTTATAGCATCGAACGGATTGGCCGCATCGGGGCGTTCTGGAATCTGGCCAAGCACGTCATCATTTACGAACGCACTGTTGCGCCTACTGAGCAGTTCAAAGACAAGCAGGAACATCATCTGGGACGCCCCCTGCTGCGAAAAGTGCGCGAGTTCGTCGAACTCTTACAGCCCGTTCGCAAATATCCCGAATTCGGTGCCGAGGCCATTTCGCGCGGGTTCGTGACGGGCGATGAATTCAAAAGCCGTGTCATCAACGTGGATAGCGATTGGGGAAGCGATATTCCGAATGAAGGCTGGCAGGTTCCGTTGTGGAATGTTCAGGCCAGCCAGGAAAAGCCGAACGTTTATCCGAAGCCGCAAATCCTCCTGGAAGTTGCGGCAGAGGGCGAAGGCGGCGGCGTGATCAATGTCGAACTGCAAGAGCCGGAAAAACTCGTGTTCTTTACGCGCACAGTTGACGATACCCAGGGTGAACACGGCGTCGAACCCAAAGATCGAGCCAACACGGATAAATGGCCTGCGGTGCGAAACGTTGACTTCCCGGACCAGCCCGTGCCAGTCAAACCGAACATTCCCGCTTATGATCCCGCCAGCCTGGATCGCCCTTTGCCGGACGCACAAACCATCGAACCGGGCTACGAACAATTCACCTTCGCGGTCGCTCCGGCCTCGCAGCAGATCAATCTGATGGCCGAACGCACGGCAGAAGCGCTGAATGTTGCACTGCGGAACGTGACGATGGTGCGCGCTCGCCTGCGCACTGTCGAGGAATTTACTGAAGGCGCGCAGCGTAATGGAGTCATTGCGGCGCGTGAAGGCGTGGCGAAACTCAAACGCATCACCGAACAAACCGAAGAAATTCTGCAAACTATCCTGTCGAAACTGCCCAAAGACGGCAACGTGACACAGGCGGCGGTCACCGAACTAACGAAGACGATTGATGAACTGATTGCCAAACACAATTCGTCAGATGGCTTGAAGGGAAATTTCAACGCGCTGATCAACCAAACCGTCGGCGACAAAAAACTCTCCGACCTGTTTCGCGGCCAGAATGTGCTGTGCGGTGTACTCAACAACGCCACCGATGCGGCAATTGATTTTGCCCAGGATCGCGTCATCAAATTGTTCGCCGACATCGAAGCGGATTTACATAAATCCATTGACAGGCTGAGCCAGGCAACCGGCAATCTAAAAGACAATGTCATAGGCGCCATCAATGAATATGGCCGCCGTATCGAAGACCTTTTCACGATCGTCAATACCGGCCTGGAAGAATTGATGCGACAGGCCGAAACCGGCTATCAGGCTGCGCTCGATTTCAAAACGCAGGCCGAACGCGAAATTAATGCCGTCATCAACATTGCTGACAAGCTGACAACAGAAGGTTCGGCGCGCGCCCGTCAGGAAATCGAAGAGCTGCGCCGCAGGCTGCAAGCCTTGCTGCGAAAATTGGAAAGCGCCGCTCGCAGCGGGACAGAAACCAAGCTGGCAGGGTTGATCGAAAAAGTCCGCTCCAACATTGCTTCGCTCGGCCAGAAAATTGACGTTCAACTGGGCGAAATTGACAAAAAACTGCAACAAGGCGCGACCAATGTTAAGACGGAACTGGAAGCGTTCAGAAGCAATCTCTCCACCGCGTTCGTACAGCTCGAAAACGACCTGAAGAATCTTCGCACGGAAATTCAAGCTGCGCTGTCGCAGGCGCAAGCCGAAGTCAACAAGCCTCGCCAGGTTATAAAAGGGATACAAGCAAAGCTGGTTGCAGCCGTCAATCAGGCGCAGGCAACGCCAGCGGCATTGCGTCAAGCCGTGAGCGATGTGGTGAACCAGGCGGAATCGGATTTCAGGCAGGCTATTGTGGATGCGAAAGCCAAGGTCCGCGAAATCACCTGCAATGTGCTGGTCGCCAAATTGCTGGATGAAGCCAGCGAGTTCGGCAACGTGCTGAACAATCTGCTTGGCGGCGGCAATGTTGCTGACCATTTTCTTGAAAAGCTCAAAGCACAACTGACTGCCAGCATTGGCAAGCCGTTTGCCGAATTACGCGGCGATATAGAGCGTGTGTTTGATGACATACGCTTCCGGCTGGCTCCGTTTGCTGACCGGGTCAATCAGGCGTTGGGCGAATTCGCCGGTTTGGCGGACGAAACGCTTCATCAAATCGGCGACACGACCCTGCGGTTGTTGCGCGCATTCGGCGATGCGCCGCGCGTTCCGATGCTGGATTTCAACCGGTTGCGGCTGGCGTATTACTTTGACGAACTAAAGCGCCACGTAGACTTGACGCCAGTGACGGCATTGTTCAACCGGCTGGGAGATGATCTGAAAGGATTCGGGTTGCGATTCCCGGTCGCGAACCTGCTTGATCGCGTTGTGCCAGACGCGCTGGAAAATTTCGACTTCTCCAATCTGTTTCCGGACTTTGCGGGGTTGAAGCTTGAAAAACTGTTTTCGGGATTAAAGTTTCCGCTCCTGCCCAAACTGCCGGGCATCGGCAACGGCGAAAATGTCAAAGTCACCCACGGCGTTGACACGCAAGCGCGACGCGCATGGGTGAAAGCGACGATTAACGTTCCGCTGACAGACAAGGCAACGATCTTTTCCTTCGGTCCCGTTGAGTTGAAGCTGGCCAAAGCCACCTTTACCTCCGAAGCGATGATTACCGCCGAATTGGGAAGCGCCCCGCGGCTGAAAGTCCAGGGCCAGATCAAAGGCGACTGGGAACTGATTATCCTGGGCACGTCCGTGGTCACATTCCGCGAAACGACGCTGACGTTCAATGACCAGGGCAAGATTCGCTTCGACATTTCAACCGACAAGATCGAAATGGCAGGCGCGCTGCAATTCCTGACCGATCTGTTGAAGAAATTCCTGCCTTCAAGTGGCGACGATTTGCCGCCGATTCGGTTGATCATCATTGATGGAAAACCGGCTGGTGTTGAAACCGTGATTGACCTGCCGCTGCCGCCCGTGCAGCTTGGCGCGTTTGGCATCAGCGGTTTGGTCATGGGCGCTGGATTCCGCTTGTTGCTGCGCCCGGTTTCGACCGGCATCGAATTCGCGCTTGGCGTCGCGCTTTCATTCGGCAAGAAAGAAGACCCGTTCACCCTGACGATTTTCATTCTGGGCGGTGGCGGTTGGTTCGATACGCGCCTGACCTATTACCCGTTGAATAATCGTTTGCTGGGTGACATCACCATCGGCATTACCGCCAGCGCGTCTTTGGCAATTGCGCTGGGGCCAATCAAAGGCTCAGTTTCGATCACCTTCGGCATCTACGCCGATTTTCACATTGACACAGGCGGCGGCTCGGCGTTTGCCATCACGCTGATGCTTTTGCTGAAAGGCGAAGTCGAAGTGCTCAGCATTGTCTCGGTTTCGATTTCGCTGTTGCTCGAAGCTCAATACAGCAGCGACGGATCGCTAGTCGGGCGCGGCACGTTGAAAGTGCGCATCAAGATTTGCTGGTGCTTCACGTTCAAATTCAGCAAAACAGTCACCTACACGTTCAAGAAAGGCTCAGGCTCAGGTTCCCAGGCGGCAATCGCCAGTTCCTTTGCGTTGGAATTGGCGGCTGCCGGAGATGAATTTGATCTGGCTGCGGCTGAATACTTGGCAATGTTCGAATAGAGAAACATCAACTCTCAGCAGAAAGGAAGGACACAAATGGCTAACGTAGCGATCATTTGTCATCTGGAGCGGCTATGGCCGGCGTATGAAACGGATCAGGCATATTTCGGGTTGAATCTGTCGGCATCGTTCGATCAACTGGCTGGAACGCAGGCCGAGGCCTTGAGCTTGTTAATGCCCTGGTTGTGGGGAAATGTGGAACGCATTCACATTTGGCGAAAGAACTCTGCCACGCTGGAACTGGCCAATGTTGTCAGTTATCCCGTCAACGACGGTGAGTTTGATGGCGCGCCAATCAAAAACGCCATTCTGGATGAAGCCAAGGACATCTGGGCAAATCCTGCGGACGGCAGCGAAGCCTTTGTCTGGCGTCCGACAGTGGGCGTTGAGGAAGAACAGGAAAGCCGCCGTTATTTCCGCAACTTGCTGGGATATGTTTCCACATTGCCTGCACCTGCGCCCCAGCAATTGAATCTGTCGCTATGTTTCAAATTGCCGGCGGCGCTGCTGACCGCTGGCGATTCCATTTTGGCGGTTCCGGAATTCAAAGGCGAAACTCTGGGCGACATCGTTCCGAAAGCCACCGGCCCCAGCAGCACAATTTCCCGATCCGGGGTCACCGACATCAACATTTGGGGTTATGAACCGGGCACGCACAGCGTGCAGGCGTACGTTGTGCCGTGGAAAGTCGTTTTGACGCCAGATCCCTCTGCTACCAGCTACATTGATTTCGGCAGTTACTGGATCAAGAACAGTTTTGAATCCGGGCAACAGCAATGGTTTGGCTCTGATTGGACTGTGCGGCTGGAAAGCAAGATTGCCGGTATTTTCGACCTGGCGCAGCGGCAAATTGACGCATTTCGCAAAAATATCGGCGCGATCAGCAATCCGGCCAATTTCGACGATCAGGCTTACATGTCCGTGTTGAGGTTTTTCCGCCAGTCTGTAGTTGCGACGACACGTGATCTGGCCGGAACCGGCGTGCAGCCTGGCGCAGATGGCGCGGACGTGGCCGGTTATCTGTTGTCCAGTTGTCGTGATGTCGGATTGGAAAGCAATGGCTTGATGGAATCGTTTCGGCTTTCAATGCGCGGAGCGCTGGAGTTTTACAACCGAACTCAAACATATGAAGACTGGCGAAAGCTGGTGGAAAGCATCCCGGCAGTCAAAGCCACCGCCGCAATCCGCCAGCCTGCCGAGTTTCGGCGACGCGACCGGTTGGATGATGAGTTGGGGGAATTGGAGGCGATTCAAAGCGCCCTGGCCGATGAAAACAACCTGCGAAATTTTTTGTTGACGCAATGGAATCTGGCTGCGAACAAAACCGGCTCCGTGACAAAAACTACCATCACTTCGGCCCAAGCCAGTTACTTCCAAAGCCTTCGTCCGGGCAAAGGCGACACCGGATTGCTCGGCTTGAATGACGGGCGAGCATGGGTGTTGACCCTGGCCAACCTGAATTCCGCTAGACTGGTTTCAGGAGATAAATACTTCTTCCGCGTGACGGATCCAAAACTCAGTCCGGCCAGCCAGATCGCGCTTGAAGTTTCCCGCAATGCGGACACTCTGAAAATTCGCTTGCTTGATGCCAGCGAGATTGAAAAGGCACAGGCCGAATTTCCTATTTCTTCCGATCATCATTTGCGCCTGAAAATCGCGCGGCAAGCTGAAAAGTCATGGTTTGTCACAGCGCAATTCGGCACAGGCGCCAATGTTTGGCAGCCAATTGGCGCAAGTGACGTGCAGGTGGCGACAACATCCAAACTTGATGCCGCTGCCATCGTGGTTGATCTGAATGTTGGCGTCGGCCCGTTGAGCTTCACGCAGCCTTCGGTGTTGGTTGCGCCCGCGGACAAAATTGCTGCTGCCATCAGCGACTGGGATAGATGGAGTTTCAACAAGGCGCAAACGTTCTACAGCCGATTTTCGACTTCGCTTAAAGACAGCATTCTGCCTGCGATCCAGCTTCGCCAGCGACTGGCGTCAGGAAACATCGGCCGTATTTGGAGCGATTTGATCAACATCAAGCATTCCGCTGGGAACGAGTTCAAACAGTTGACGGACAACCTGAAACAGAAACTCAAAGATTATTTCAGCAAGCGAATCAGCGGCATTGCGGAATACGCTGATTACCTGCCGCTGCCATCTGGGGCGGTGCCGGTGCCGCCAGTGAAAACAACAATTGAAACCTGGATGAACACCAGTCTGGATGCGTTTGCTGAGGGATTTGCACCGTTGCTGCTGCCGATGCTGGACAATCCAACCGAAGAAGGCGATAGCTCGCCGACGGAAATTTCCCAGGGCGTGACAATTCAGGTAGATCGTTTGGCCAAATTCGCCGAAGGGAACGACGATGACGCACAGGACTTTTTGCGGCGCATTGCCGGGATTGGCTTGTTGATGCGGCAAAGCCAGACGACGGGGCAGGCTCCGTGGCGCTGTTTGAACATGGCGGAACTGCGCGCCGAAACAGCGACTTCTGATCTGGACGAACGATTGAAACTTGTGTTCCCGAAAGCCTTGGCTCCGTATCGCATGACGTATCAAAACGATTTGCGGCAGGCGCTGCTTACTTACAACGACAACCCGCTGATTGCCAAAAGCCCGGCGGCGAAATTGTCCGGCGGGGTCAGTCTGGAAAATCAGTTGGGCGACGACATTGCCGGCAGAATCGAATACACACCGGCAAACAAAAATACCAACTGGGCGAAGTTGCCACCGCTGAAATTCGGCCAGACGTATGAACTGGCGGCATTTGTCATCGGCAACAGCGGCGCGTTGCCGAAAGAACTCAGCGACGGCCATCCCGCCAAACTGCGAGACTGGACTGAAACTTTCCAGCCGGACTTTTCGTCGGCCGTGTCTTCGCCGGTTCGTCGCGTGAAATACCTGCGCCGCGTGCGCGTGGGCAAACCGCGATTCAGCGTTGCCGGAGAAATTGGGCAAATTGGGAAATTACGAATTCAATTGCCCAGGATTCCCGACCAGGTGTTTCCATTGGCGGGAGAACTGAAGCTCAATCCCGCCAGCATCAGCGGCATTCCACTGCCTGACCCCAGCGAAGATATGACCTTCAAAGGTGCTGACCCTGTGGTCAACGCCGGAGCGCAGAATCTGCCCTTGCTACTGCTGCCGAGTCTCAAAACAACAAATCCAACCGAATTTTCGTTTGGATTGCGAAAACCGGCGACCGATCTGGCCACCTGGAACCGTTGGCTGGCGAAAGATCAGGACGCCGAAACCGGGCCAGACAAACCTACGGAAGAAAAACGCAAGCAGGTTTGGGCGGATTACCATCGCAAAGCGCCCAAAGACCCCAGCCGGGCATCAGATGACAATCGCGATGACATTTCGTTGGACGATCCGGCGGCGGAAAACTTTTTTGTTGCCGAGTTGGTGATGATGCGCCCAACGGCAGCCGTTGCGAAAACTGTGAAAGTGGATATTCCGCCACCGCAAGCGACTGGTGGCATAGGATTGGCGCAATCGCTGCCGACAACCGTGTTGTGCAAGCACGGCGAGGTCAGTGAAATCACAGCGACGGGCAGCAAGTTAGTGGTGACCATCGGCAAAGGCGAAGTCGCGGAATTGCGCATTTACGTTCCGGTGAAAGCGCAATGGTTTGACGATGACAATCTGCGCCGGTTTCATAAGCTGCCGCCGCCAACCAAAGGCGCGTGGCAGAAATTCGAAAATACCTACTACCTTTTTTCGCCGTTGCGGATGCTGCTGGAAGGTGCGACCACCGATTTGCCTACGCCTGAAGAAGTTTGGAATGCCATCCGTCCTGTGGCGGTCGGCGGACGGCTGACTGTCCACCTGGATCGCGGCGCGGCTGGTTCGGCCAACAAGTTTGATTACGTGGCAACCGTGGAGTTACGGCGTCAGCTTTGGCGCTGGCAGGGGCGTCCTTTAAGAGAATTTCCGGCACGCACCAATGATAAACAACCCGAAATCAACAAATTGCCGCTTAACACCGACTCCCCCGCAACAAATGCGTTTCTGTGGGATGCGGAAGGATTCGGCGATCGTGGCGACGATGATTACATGCTGACGAGCGCCAGCCTGAGCACGCTAGACAACAGTCCTTTGCTGTTTGAAGACGACCGAACCCAGGATCGTCGCGCGCTGTATTACCGTTTTGCGGTCCGCGCCAACACACGGTATTCGGGGTTGCTGGAAATTCTGCAAAAAAATGCTCCTGAGTTTGTCGATTCCAGCCGGAATGCGACCTCGCCCGGAACCACTGATCCACAAAATCCGCGCGACAATTGGAAACGGTATCTGGTCAATTGCCGCTGGCAAGAAGAAGTGCCGAAGCCGCAGGTAAAATTCGTTGTCCCGTTGACGGAAGCCGCCAGCACAACCGAGGCAAACAAAGCTCGGTTGCCGGGCCTGTTGGTGGTGTTGAACGAAAGTTGGTACGAAGTTGGCGGGTTGGCGGAAACGCTGGTTGCTGAAATGCAAGAGGCGGACAGTCCCACCGGAGGCGCAAAACTTCCCGAATTCGGGCCTGATCCGATTCTGACCGGCGATGCCTGGACGGGCGGCAAGGTCAAGATGAATGTGAGTCAGCCTCTTGGCCACACCTTCGATACAGACGCGGACGCGCCGCTGTTTGTCGCTTCGTCGTGCCTGCTTTCGTTTCCAGAATTGCCCAAGAATCTGGAAGATAAATGGAGTTTCGCCAAGCTCGTTTTCAAGCGCAATTTGATCGTCAATGGCAATCCCGCGGCTCTTGAAAGCAAACCGACCGATCCATACTGGGTGCAGTTACTGCCGGATTTTTCGGAATTCGGACAGAATTTTGATTACAACAGCTTGAGATTGCGTCGCAGCGCTTCCAATCCAAACTTTGTCGAAATACTGACCAATGGCGTTCCGGCCACGCTTCCGGCGGATCCTCCGCTTGCCGGGTTTAATCAATTTTCGCGGTGGTTAGTGCTGACGCAGGTGATTCGGGATATGCGCGGGCGCCGTGACCAGGAACGGTATGTAGGATTGTACAAGCTGGGCGCGCAGGGCATTTGCCAACCGTTGGACGAGCAAACCCGCATTGGCAACGATTGGAAACTACGCGGACGGATTATCGAAGTGCAATACCGCGTGGAGGCGCTTGGCAATTTGCGGAGTGAGGCCAATTATTACTCTGGCGCAAAACTGGATGGAGGCCGACAATGGGCGGTGACCTTGAACTCCATCAAAGCCAACTTCACGACGAGTGGCGGCTACAGTGTTTCGCTGAACCAATCTGCAAACGGTGCGAAACTGGTCAGCATTGCGGCGTTGCATAACGCAAACGGTTCCGTGACCTTGCAACTGAAAAATAGCGGAGGAACTGTCGTGCAAGAGACAACGATTCCCAGCGCGCAGGTGAGCGCGCCATACGCAGTGCGCCTAGTGTTGACGAAATCCGGAAACAGTTGGGAAGTGTCCGCACAACATCGGTCTGCCACTGACTGGGTTCAGTTTGGAACAACGACACTGAACGCATTGCCCGAAGTTGCGATCAACGTTGCGCTATCGCAGACAGCAAGCAAGGCACAAGAACTCAGCTACATCTCCCCTTCACTGACGTCGGAACCGTGGGATCACCTGTTTCCGTTGGAATTGCCCGGGACCACGCCGGAAGATGCTAAAGCGCGTATCGTTCGCGTTTCGCGACCAATTGAAATGTAGCGGGAGTAAAAGAAGAAACGAGCAAAGAGCGTTGTTTGTGATGAACAACGCTCTTTGCCAAAGGAAGGCTCGACAAAAGGACCTCTATCTCAGCTTGGCGATTTCCTCAAAATACTTCACGAACATTTTGACGCCGCCTGCGGTTTGGCCCCAGTCGTAATTTTCGTTCTTCGCATGGTAGCCGTGTTCCGGCAGGCTCAAACCCAGGAACGTAATCGGCGCGCGCAGGTGTTTTTGCATCGTGACGACTGCGCCGATGGAGCCGCCTTCGCGGGTGAAGGCGGGTTCTTTGCCAAAGGCGTACTTCATTGCCACGCGCGCGGCGTCAGCGTATGGGCCTTCGAAATCACCGGAAAAGGGTTCCAGCGATTGAATGGCTTCAACTTTGACGTCGGGGTTGATGTCTCGCACGAAGTCTTTGACCAGCTTGGCGATTTTCGCCGGGCGTTGTCCCGGAACCAGGCGCGTGCTGATCTTGGCTTCCGAACGATACGGCACGATGGTTTTGACGCCGGGGCCGCTGTATCCGCCGGTGATGCCGTGAACTTCAAAAGTCGGCGCAGCCATAAACGCTTTCAGCACGTCGGCTTCGGTTTTCAGGTTCGTGCGGATGGATTTCAGTTCGTGGGCTTTCATATAGCCTTTGGTGGTGAAGCCCGAATTAACGAAGCTGTTGAGTTCTTCCTTGGTCGGCGGAACAACATCGTCGTAGAAGCCTGGGATTTTCACCTTGCCGGTTTTGGCGTCGTAACACTGGCTGATGACTTGCGCCAGTTCCCCAATGGGATTGCGCGCCGCGCCTCCGACCAACCCGGAATGCACATCTTTGCTGTGCGTTTCCAGCTTGAACAGGAATCCTTGCAGCCCGCGCAACCCGTACGGCACAGCCGGCTGTTTGCGCGAAATCCAGATCGTGTCTGAAACCAAAATTGAATTGGTTTGCAGATGGCCTTTGTTGCGTTTGACGAAGTATTCAAAATTCGGCGAACCAATCTCTTCTTCCAATTCCCAGATGAATTTGAAGTTGACCGGCATGTCGTTTTGCACGGCGTATCGCACGGCCAGCAACGCGGTCAAAGCCGGGCCTTTGTCGTCGGTGGTGCCGCGACCTTCGTAACGGTCGCCGGTTTTGTGAAAGGTGAACGGCGCTTTGTTCCATTCCGACGGATCGGCGGGCTGAACGTCCAGGTGGTTGTAAATCGCAACCGTTGGATTTTTCGGATTGTTGATCAGCGAACCGAACACGACAGGATTGCCGGGAGTATGAATCGGTTCGGCTTTGGCACCGATATCCCGCAAGTACTGAGCAGCAATGTCGCCGCAGCGCCGGATGTCTTTCAAATGGTCAGGGTCACTGCTGACACTGGGCGTTTCGACCAGTTCAGCCAGCTTGTCTTCGAATTCTTTGCGAGAGCTGCGTACGTAGCTGTCGAGGTTTTTATAGAGTGTTGTATTGTTCATCGAACCTCCAGAGGGAAAAGTTTAAGTTCGCCGTAACGTATAGAAACTGATTACTTGTAAAACCGGATATTGTCCAGTTCCATCCAACCAAATGCGCCAGCCGGTCGCGCAATTTCAAAGCTCAGCATCAGCAAATCCGCGCCAGTCCATTGAGCCTGGACTCTGGCGTTTTCCGGCAGCTTCAGCGAAGCGAAATCTATATTGACCGTTTGCCATTGCGGCGAAGCTTTGAACGAAGCAAAAAAATGTGAGAAGGCGTTGCGGATATTGTAAGCTGGGATGACCAATCGGTAATCGCCATCGCCACGGACATCAAACCGGACCCCGCGATATTCACGGGCGTCAACCGGCTCCATCGCGCCTTTACTCAGTGGAACGTTAATGCGTCCAAACGGACGATCTTTCTCACTCATGCGCGTCGAAACGGACAAGGCGTGGTTGCCAGCATCGCGCGCGACTTTGCCAAAAATCATCTTGGAAGCGTCCACGCCGGAATCGGACGAATTGACCCAGAGCGTATCCAAACGGCTGCGGCCATTGGCAGCTTCAAAATCATCCACCAATTCCTGCACCTTGATTGCCGGAATCGGCGTCAACGAAGTAGACGCGATGTCACGCGCCATCTTTTCACGATCCAGTTCGCGGCCGCTCAAAAACACTCGCTTATTTTTTTCGATGTCGGCGATGTTTTTGTGCGGTGCGCCAGCCACCAGAATCAGATCGGCCAACTTGCCCGGCGCAATAGTTCCGCGTTCGGCGTCCACTTTGATGGCTTTGGCGGCGTTGCCCGTGGCAGCAGTCAGTGCTTCCAGCGGAGTCAATCCTCCGGCCACCAGCAATTCCAATTCGCGCAAGGTCGCCCATCCGTGATGCGTGCCGGTCACTCCGGCGTCGGTTCCCGTCCCGAAGGTGATTCCGGCCTGACGCAAGGCGGCAGTGTTGGCTTGCAAAACTTGCCACCGGCGCACACGTGGAGCGTCTCCGTTTTCAGCAGAACCGGATGCGGGTTTGAGCGGCGGATTTTGCGGAGCGATCAGCGGCGGATTGATGCCCGCTTTCACCGCCGGTTCCAGCACTGTGTCGAGCAGCGGCGTCAAAATGTCTCTGGCTCTTGGTTCATAGACGGCCAAGGTTGGCACATAAGCCGTTCCGCTGGCTTTCATCAATTTGAATAGCTCTTCGTCCACGGGTTTGTCCCCTACCCCGTGAGCGATCACGTCTACTTTCGACCGCGCAGCAATTTTGGCTTTCTCCAGCGAAACAGTATGGGTCAGAACTTCCAGGTTGTTTTTGTGAGCTTCGTCCACCAATGCGGTCAGCGTGTCTTCATTCATGCTGGTCATATCCGGCGCAGCGCCGTACCGCCAACCATCGGTGAACACTTTGATGACATCCGGCTTGTACGAAAGAATCCGGCGAACTGCGGCGCGAGCTTCGCGGGCCGTAGTCACTTCCAGCGAAAAGAAATCGCCGCGCCCGCCTTCGGCTCCATGGCCGCCCGGCGTCGTCATGCGTACGGCCAAGCTAATGTGTGGAGCTTCGATGACGCCGGTTTTGATCAGCCGCCGCATCGGTTCGAAGGTTTCCGGGTACGTCCCAAAATCCACAACCGAGGTGACGCCGCAATATAGATACGCTTTCAGATGTTTGGGCCAGTCGCCGCTCACGCTGCCTCCGCTGGCATAAGGCAAGTGCGTGTGAAGATCGAAAATGCCCGGCATCAACGTCTGGCCTTCGGCGTTGATGATGCGAGCGCCTTCTGGCGGTTTGGCGTCGGCAGCAAGCACGCCCTCGATTCGTTCGCCACGGATGACGACGGTTGCCCGTTTGGGCTCAGCGCCCGTTCCGTCAATCACGGTCGCGCCGATGATGGCGATGGTGTTGGGTTGCAGTCGAGCCGTTTCAGGAAAAAGAGCCAGGCAAAGCAGGATCGCGACTTGCAGTGTAAGCAACGTTGGACGTTTCATTCAGTTTCCAAACCAAGTAGAAGCGGCGGGATACAGCGTTTTAGCCGACAAATTTCAAAGTAGTTTCACCGATTTTGACGACATCTCCGTTGACCAACGGATACGGTTCTTGTGGTTTCAGCCGAGTGCGTCCATTGATGACGGTTCCGTTGGCGCTGCCCAGGTCTTCGATAAAAAACTGATGACCTCGCGTGGTGACTCTGGCGTGGCGGCGTGAAATGCGCGAAGCCGGATCGTACTTGGACAGATCTACATCGGGCCGGATGCCACGATGCGGGTCAAGACGGCCAATCGTAATTTCGTGTTCTGACGCCAGCGGAAAATGCGCGTCGGTATCCATATCCATCACCATCAACATAGCCGCAGTGCGTTCGACGCTGGGCGGACGTTCGCCGAAATAAATGCGATACAGATCGCTGGGCGTCATGTCGCGGCCACAGTGATGACACGGCGCGACAATCGCCAACGAATTCGTGCCGACTTGCGTGGAATACAATTCGTTTTCGCGGATCAGACTGTCCAGGAAAGATTCCCGCTCGCCTTCGGCCATGGCGTCCCAATCCAGATTTCGCTCACCACACAATCGTTTGAGCTGAATTACTGCAAAATCCAATCGAGCCGAACGCTGCAATCGGTCATCTTCAACCAGCATTCCTAATAAAACCCGTTTATGCTCCGGCGCAAGTTGATCCAGCCAGCCCTTGAGTTGAGTTTCTATGGAAATTCCATTCGTCATTCAATTTACCTCGCGACAGG